>CAYTUB010000034.1:0-31364 GCA_964441145.1 uncultured Acidimicrobiales bacterium | reverse complement strand
GCATATCCGGAGCAGCGCCCTTCACCTTGTCAGCAGCACCACCCGCAGCGTCCTTCGCCTTATCAGCACCGCCAGCTAAGGCTTCCTTCGCCTCGGCGGCTTTGTCTTTGAGGCTCTTGGCCTTATCAAGACCCTCGCCCATTGCATCGTTCACTTCGTCCATGTGTGTTTTGCCCACTCTGCTCGACAGACTGATTCTCGTGCTAGACGCACGACGATACAAGTTAGTCGCGAGAGATCTTGATAACTCAGACAACTACACCAGCCGCAGATGCGTGGAACGACGCTCCGAGGTCGGCCTCTGATCGGCCACTCGCGCTCGGTAGTCTGCGCAGATGAGCCAACGGATCGACGTTGAAGACCGCGATGATCCGCGCATCGAAGTTTTCCTCGGTTTACGCGACCATGCTGCCCGCCAGCGTCTGGAGCGCCCCGGTGGCCCCCACGCCGATTCGTTCATAGCCGAGGGCGACCTGGTTATCGAGCGCGGGCTCGGAGCCAACCTCACCCTCCGTTCGGTGTTGATCAGCGCTCGGCGCACCAAGCCTCTCCCCTCGTTACCGGAGACGACCACGTTGTTTGCGGCATCAGATGACGTGCTCACGGCGATCACCGGTCGTCCTGAATTGCGCGATCCCCTTGCCTGCTTTGTCCGCCCTGAGCTACCCGCTGTCAGCGACCTACTGCAGAGCGCCTCGCGAATTGCGGTTCTCGTGGGTCTGAACAATCCGAACAACCTTGGCGTCATCATGCGGAATGCAGCCGGTCTCGGAATCGATGCTGTGCTGCTTGACCCGACGTGCGGCGACCCGCTCTATCGCCGTGCCATTCGGGCATCCATGGGTCAGGTCTTTGCGGTGCCTCATTGCCGCACCGGCCCGATGCCCGCTGCCCTAGACCTCCTGCATGACCACAACTTCGAAACGATCGCGCTCACGCCGGGAGGCGACCGCGACATACGCGATCTTCGATCACCTGATCGGGCCGCGATCCTCCTGGGAGCCGAAGGACCCGGGCTCCCCGAGGACACGATCGAGGCCGCCACTCATCGGGTAAAGATCGAGATGTCGAACCAGGTGGATTCGCTCAACGTGGCAAACGCCGCAGCGATCGCCTTTTATCAGCTTGGCCGTCCTTAGGACGCTGGCCCAAAGTTCTCCTGCTGACAAAGCACGTTGAGGGGACCGGTTGCCCGAGACCGGCCCCAATGCCATTGCCTCCACGAGTCATCCGTGCGCGACTCACAGAGGGGCTCAACCAATCGGTTGAAGCGATTGTTGGGCAAAGGTCGAAACACTTCAATGTTCTCAACGATTGTCTCGCTCGCATCGGCGGACAACCCGATCAGGGGCGTTATCGCGATGAAACGATCCGGTTCGGTGGGGGCATTGTCGAAGTTGTACGTCGCAATTCGATCATCGGGGTTGACCGCCGCCATCGCCAGCACAAAGACCATCCAGCTCGTAACAAGCGCGACCGTGAACCAACGGCGTTCGGGGCGGATTCCCCACGCTCGCAACCCAGCTAGCAACAGAACCACAAGCAGCCAAAGACCAAAGCCGAACGACCAGAAGCGAAGTGGCGTGGCGAAGCTACCCCGGACGTACCCAGCGATTCGCACGAGTGCGAGGCCGTCGATCACCGCAGCGAGCAAGATCGCCACTACTGCCAAAAGGCGCACCTTCCCCGTTAAGGCTCCTCCGGCATCTCGACGCAAGAGCAAAACAAGCATGACGGTAAGCGCAGCCACCCAAAGCAATTGGAAGAAGCCACCACGAACTTCGTCGCGAAGCAGCGCATCGCTGAACTCGCGCTCAAAGGAGGCGACTCGCAGGGCAATGAAGAGCGAGAAAAGCGCGCAGACCGAACCGAGCACGATGCTCGACTCGAGTTCCCCCACGCGGCGCGGGACCGTCGACTCGGGCGAGTGGTAGGTATCAGCCCCCGCCCCCAACATCACGATTCCCAAAGTCGAAAGGCCAAGGAACCAGGCAAGTCGCGCAGCAGGAATCGTCGAAAGATCGAGCTCCACATCGACGGAGATCAGCGATGCGAAGACCGCGTCACCCGAACCGAGCAATGTCGCAAAGATCCAGACCACTGGCGCGGCAAGAAGAAGACCGCGAACCACAGCGAAGAACCGACGATCGAGAGTGAAGGCGGCCTGCTGCGCAACGCGAGGAGGTGCGGCTCCCACCCGCCGAGCTAAACGGACGAGCGAGAAATCGCCGAGGCTTTGGCGGCTGGACCGGGCGGCGAGCGCAAAAGCGCTCATGAGGACGGCGGTAGCGACGATGCAGATGGCGAGCCAACGGTTATCGCGAACGACCAGCCATGGCACAGCCAACAGCCACGTTGCACACCACACCCCAGCTCGTGTCCGGATCCCGACGACCTGCGCAACCACTACGACAAAGCACGCCACCGCAATAGCGAGCCCGATCCCGGGGCGCAGGGTCCCCACGAGCGCCGCCATGGCGGCAGCGGCTATCGCAAGTCGCTTTGCTTTATCGCGCGACTCCTCGCGCTCGGTGAGCGGACGGGCCTCAGGAGGAGAGAGGGTGGTCGTCATCGGCTAGTCAAAGAAGGTCTGTTCTCGGACTTGTCGGCGATCTCCGCAGAGATCGTCGAGCACACTGTCACTGGCGACAGCAGCGCGGTTGTACTCGATCAGCCCGTATTGGGTCGTCCTGTCCGAGCGACTGCAAAGCCTGTCCACTAACTCACGCCGATCTGCGCCACCCAACTCGCCAAGGTTCGACACGATCTCGGGTATTGCGTCGTCGGAGAGGTTGACCAGTGTGTCGATGTCGACATCCGCGGGTCCGGAGATAGTCATGTTGTACTCGGCGACGCGTGCTCCCGGGTTCATGAAGTTCAGGGCAAAGACGAGCCCTGCCAGACCGAGCACAGCGATCATCGGGTACCAGCTTGTATCTGCGCGGAACCCGACGATGTCGGCGATGTATAGCCCGAGCAAGATGATGATGACGCCCACGGTCGTCATGGCCCACACTCGGTCGAGGGTCAGGCCAAACGATCCGACGTAAAGGATGAATCGTTGCAGGCTGAACCCCGCGAGCACGATGGTCAGCAGCAATGTCGCGACGGCTAGTGGGACAAACCAATCTCGTCCTGCCGCGACTGAATCGCCGCCATTGTCTTCGCTGCCGTCGACAGCTTCGCCCCGAAGGCGAAGCGCTCGAACAAAGGCGACCACTCCGCCAGCGAGAGCCGAAGCAAACATCAGTTCAAAGAAACCTTCGCGTGCATGTTCTGCTTGGGTCAATCCTTCGGTTTGAAGCACCTGATCAGCGCCACCCAGTGCAACCACCAATTGGGTCGCCGTGAACCCGGCGAAGAGGAGCGTGAGGCTGCCCAAAACCATGGCGACCTCAATTGGACCAAGCGACCGGAAGTCGAACGTGCTGGTTGGCGGTGAGGTCTCGTGGGCTGCTCTCGACACGTAGCCAAAGGCGAGCACGGCGAGCACAGCCGACAGAACGAGGTGCGAGACAAGGCTTCCGAAGTCGGCAAAGAGAAGAAACCCTGCAAAGACCGCATCAGCCGAGGCGAGCAAAACCGTGAACACAGCGAGCACGGGGACCGCAATCACCATTCCCCGAAAGATCGGCCCCATGGTTGGACGCTCACTGGCACGTTTGAGATAGCGGAAAACGAGCGCCCCACCAAAGATCCATTCGACAAGCATGGAACCCACGTGGCCCAGGATTCGTCGCAGCGACGTATCGGCTGGTGTCCCTCGCAGCGAATATCCAGCGGCGACAGCAAGTAGTACGAGGACCGTAACGACGTTGACGAAGAGGAGCGCGGGTTCGGTACGCAGCACAAACCACGGCAACAACGCTCCTGTTGCCACGAGCAAACCCAAGGTGCTGCGCCGAAGATTCGATCGCCGGGCGATCAACGCCATCAGAATCGCGAAGACCCCGATTGAAAGGACCGACTCGATTGCGAACGCCCGCAACGCCAGGTTGGCGAGGAACCCTGCGATCAGGGTGGCAACGATCTCCAGCCCGGTAGCGACTGGCGAGTCCGGTCGTATTGCGGTCGGCGCCGTGTGGGGCGTGGCCGCCGGTGGGGGCGGGGGCGGTGGTGGTGGCGGAGCCGCCGCGGTCCCCGGTGTATCGATCGTCATTCACACTCTCCCTGCTCTTGGAATATCCGGGAAAGTCCCGCCGACATCCGTGCGCCTACCACGCAAGGTAATCAAGAGTGATGAAAATATCCCGTAAAGAAAGAATGACGATTCGGTGACGGGCCAGGCCCTTAGGCCATCAGGCCGATGTTCTCTTTCGCCCTGGCAAGCACAACAGCGGCGATTGCTTCTGCCTTGTCCGCGCCCACGCGCAGTAGCCGCTCGGTTTCGGCGGGATCGGCTTGGAGCTCACCGAAGCGTTCTTGAATTGGACGCAGGAGCTCGATCACCGCTTCGGCGGTGTCGCCCTTGAGTGGCCCGTACTGGGTGTAGTTCTCGGCGAGTGCGTCGGGTGCGGTCCCGGTGCATGCCGACAAGATGTCGAGAAGGTTCGACACTCCGGGCTTGGCCTCGACGTCGTATCGCACCTCACCATCGCTGTCGGTCACAGCGCGCTTGAACTTCTTCTCGACCTTCTTTGGTTCCTCGAGCACCCAAATAGTGCCCGGGCTTTCACCTTCGGACTTTGACATCTTGCGGTCCGGGTGTTGCAGGTCCATCACCCGAGCGCCGGCAGGAGGAATCCGATGTTCGGGAACGACGAACGTGTCGCCGTATCGGGAGTTGAACCGTTCGGCGATGTCTCGGGTGATTTCGATGTGTTGGCGTTGGTCGTCGCCAACGGGAACGACGTCGGTGTCGTACAACAAGATGTCGGCGGCCTGCAGCGCCGGGTACGTGAAGAGCCCAGCGGAGATGAACTTGGTCGAATCACGGTTCGACTTATCTTTGAACGCCGTCATCCGGCTCAGTTCGCCGTAGCTGACCGTGACCTCCATCAACCAGGCGAGTTGAGAATGCTGGGGCACCTGGCTCTGCACGAACAGCGTCGAGCGCTCGGGGTCGATGCCCACAGCCATGAGTAGCTGTGCCATTTCGATCGACTTCGCCCGCAGCGCTGCCGGGTCGTGGCGAAGGGTCAGAGCGTGCAGATCGACCACGCAGTAGACGGCATCGAAGTCGTCTTGCATCTTGGACCAGTTAACAAGCGCCCCCAAAAGGTTGCCGAGGTGAAGGTCTCCCGAAGGCTGGATGCCGCTGAATACTCGTGTCATGAGTCCCGAGGCTATCGCCTCGCCTTAGCCCCTCATCGAGCGCTAGCTACGGCCGCGATACTGCGCGGATCCGCCTAGTTCGTTCTTGTTGAGCCGCTTGCCAAGGTGCAGGCCTTCAAGGATCAGTTCGATTGCTGATGCCACAACGGCGGGCTCCTTGGCATCGACCTCATCGTCTTTAAGCAAGGCGTCGATAGCCGGTTGCAGCGCGGGAACCTCTTTCAGAAGCTCGACGTAGGCAGACGGCGCGACTCCTGGCCCGACTTGCACCGAAACGCCGTCGTCAAAAGCCTCGACGATGGGTCCGTGCAACGCAGGGTCAATCGAATCGACAAACACCGTGTGGACCGAGGACCGAATGAGTGCACTGATGATGCGACCTTCGCTGCCGTCCTCAAAGGCCTCCACTTCGATTTTGCCCGAGGTGGTTGCAACAATCGCTTCGAGGTCAACGACCCGCGGGACCGCGACATCCTCGCCAGCGGCCAGCGAACGTCGAATCGCATTGGCTGCGATCGCCTCGTAGTTCGAGACGCTCAACCGCACCGATACTCCGGAGCGTTGACTGATTTGGTTCGACTGGCGAGCTTGTTGCGAGAACTCCGAAATCACCTCGAGCATGAACTCGGGAACTCGCACGTCGGCGATCGCGGCGGGCGCCAAGACCGCTTCTTGCTGCACGATCGTCATCTCGGTCTCGACGTCGAGGGGATAGTGCGTTCGGATTTGCGAACCGAAGCGGTCCTTCAACGGGGTGATGATGCGGCCGCGGTTGGTGTAGTCCTCCGGGTTTGCCGACGCGAACAACACGACATCGAGGGGGAGGCGAACCTTGTAGCCGCGGATCTGGACGTCGCGCTCTTCGAGAACGTTGAGCAAACCGACTTGGATGCGCTCGGAGAGATCGGGCAGCTCGTTCATGGCGAAAATGCCACGGTTGGTGCGGGGCACAAGCCCGTAGTGGAGGGTGAGCTCGTCGCTGAGGTACCTACCTTCGGCAACCTTGATCGGGTCGACCTCGCCAATAAGGTCGGCAATCGAGGTGTCGGGTGTTGCGAGCTTCTCGCCGTAACGGGCGTCGCGATGCACCCAATCGATGGGGGTGTCATCACCGTGCTCTTCGACGAGCGCCTTGGCCTGAGCCGACACCGGGTTATACGGGTCGTCGTTAATCTCAGAACCCTCGATGATCGGCATCCACTCATCGAGCAATTGCGTGAGCGAACGGATCATTCGGGTCTTTGCTTGCCCACGTTCGCCAAGGAAGATCACGTCGTGGCCTGCGACCAACGCATTCTCCAGCTGAGGGAGCACCGTGTCTTCGTAACCGAGCACCTGCTCGACCAACGGCTCACCTCGCCGGATCCGCTCGATTGCATTCTTTCGGAGTTCCTCTGCGACCGGAATCGACTCCCAGCCTGAGGCCCGCAGTTCGCCCAGCGTGCTCACTCTCGTCATAACCCCGTGCCTACCACAGCCTCCCGCTCACAATCGGACGGAGCGACCCATGTTCATAAATCGAAAAGGTAGGTGTTAAAAGACAGGTAAGGCGGAAACAAAGACAACAGCACATTGCGGCTCGAACGGCTCGGGGCGCACCTCATGACGGGAGACATCTAATGACCGACTTTCCAGCAGCGCCACCTCCAACCGGCGCCGTATCGGCACCTCCGGCAACCTTTGGCCAGCGCTTCGTTGCGTGGCTGATCGACGCCGTAATCGCCTTCGCGCTGTATATCCCGGGATACATCCTCTTGTTCATAGGGGCATCGCTGGGCGGTGGTTTCGGGACACTCCTCGTGCTCGTCGGCCTGCTTGTGCTTCTCGTTGGTTTCGCCGCAATCATTCTCGTGCTCATCGTCGGTCAAGGAAAGACCGGCCAAACCCCCGGCAAACGAACGCAGGGAATTCAACTTCTTGGCACCGACGGCCAACCGATCGGCGGCGCCATGGTCTTCGTGCGGGCATTGCTGAGCGGCTTCTTGAGTGTGTTCTGCTACATCGGGCACCTCTGGATGTTGTTCGATCCCGAGAAGAAGACCCTCTACGACAAGATCCTTAGCAACCAGGTAGTCACCGGCCCCAAGGGCGGGATCACACCGATCTTCCCCGACGGCAAGCCCTTCTAAACCCGGCCAACTCCGATAACGCCGTCAACTGGACGACCGTTCAGTTGACGGCGATACTGGCGACATGCACCGCCTTACCCTGTCGCCGCGCATTCGTGCTTCGCCGTATTACGAGTCGACGGTTGCCGCCGGGCTCAGTGACATCAGCATCTACAACAAGATGGCAATGCCGACCTCCTATGGGGATTTGAAGGCTGAGTACGACCGGCTGATTAACGGCGTAGCGATCTGGGATGTAGCCGTGCAGCGCCAGGTGGAAATCTTTGGTCCGGATGCGCAGGTGGCTGTGCAGTACTTCACCTCGCGTGATATCTCCAACATGTCGGTGGGCCAGGGCAAGTACGTGGCCCTCTGCGACCACCAGGGCTACATCTTGAACGACCCGGTACTCCTGAAAGTGGCAGAGGATCGCTACTGGTTCTCGATTGCTGATGCCGATGTAAAGCTCTGGTGCGCAGCAATCGCGGCAGAACGAGGCTGGAATGTCGAGGTCAGCGAACCCGACGTCTCACCGCTCGCCGTACAAGGCCCCAAGGCCGAAGATCTCATCGTTGACCTTTTCGGAGAAGATGCTCGAAAGCTCCGCTATTTCTGGTTCACCGAGACCGACCTGGATGGCATCCCGTTGCTCCTCGTTCGGGCCGGTTGGAGCAAACAAGGTGGCTTCGAGCTCTTTTTGCGCGATGGTTCGCGCGGCAACGAGCTTTGGGCAAAGGTCGTCGAGGCCGGCGCCAAGTACGGGATCGGCCCTGGCGCACCCAACCATGTCGAGCGAGTCGAAAGCGGGCTGCTGTCCTACGGCGGCGACCATCCTTTCGGTTCGAATCCTTTCGAAGTCGGGATGGCCAAGTACGTCGACACCGACACCCACGTCGACTACATCGGGAAGGCTGCGCTGCAAGCAGTCGTCAAAGCGGGAGGACCCAAGCGGGTCTTCGTTGGCCTCAACATCGACATCGCGCTCGAGGAAACGTGGCCCCTGACAGAACGCACCCCGATCACTCACGACGGCCAGCAGGTCGGAACGCTGGGAGCCGTCGTGCACAGTCATCGCCTCGGCCGAACCATTGGGCTTGGTCAAGTCGACCGCCTTCTGTTCGAAAGCGAAGCCACCGTCGAAGTCCAGACGCCAGACGGCACCGCACCCGCAACAATGCAAGCGCTGCCGTTTATCTAAATATCCCGCAGCACATAGGGTTAGGTGAGTGAAGGAGCATGACCGGCCCGAGCCGGGTAGCAACGCCATAACCAACTGGCGCGCAGCGCGTGCAACCGAACAGCTACAGCGCAACTTCTCCGACCCCGACTTCGACGATTCGGACTGGACTCCAATCGACGTTCCCTCACACTGGCAAACACATCCAGAGTTCGCCGACTTTGACGGCACGCTGTTGTACCGAGCCGACATGACCGTGCCGGCGCTCGGTGAAGGACAGCGTCGCTGGATTCGCTTCAACGGCATCTGTTATGCGGGCGACATCTTCCTCGACGGCGCCTACATCGGGCAGACCGAGGGCTACTTCACCCACCACCGTTTCGAGGTGACCGATTTGATGGCCGAGGCACAACGCGCAGTGCTCGCCGTCGAGGTAAAAGCACCATCGACAACAGGTGGCGATGAGCAACGGGACCTAACCGGCTGGTTGACCAACGGCCCCGGAATCGCGCCGCACTGGAACCCAGCCGGGATCTGGAGGCCGGCGGTTGTCGTCGACACCGGACCGGTTGCTATTCGCCACTTCCGAGTCCTGTGCACCAACGCGGACACAGCCAACGCGCAGATCTTGCTTCGCGCCGTGCTCTTTGCAAGCGAACCGGGCGAGGTCACCCTCACTACCGAGGTCGCGGGCCTCACCCACCAAGACACCCACTCCGTCGCCGCTGGCGAGAATCAGGTGGAATGGACAATTGACGTTGCCGACCCGGAGCTGTGGTGGCCGGTGGGGCACGGCGCCCAACCGCTGTTCGATGTCCATGTCACCGCACGAACAGCCACGGGCGATGTGACCGACCGAAAGCAACGACGCATCGGCTTTCGCACCGCGGAGTTGCACGACTTCATCTTGCGAATCAACAACCGTCGAACCTTCCTTCGGGGGGTCAACCTTGGTGTGTTGCGTCAGGACCTCGCTTCGATGTCGCGTCAAGAGATCCACGCCGAGGTGAAGGCGATCCGAGATGCCGGGTTCAATCTCGTGAGGGTGAGAGGTCATGTGACCCGCCATGAGTTCACCGATGCTGCAGACGAACTCGGTGTCTTGGTCTGGCAAGACCTACCCATGGTCGGAAGTTATGGGCGAAGCGTCACCGCTGCTGTCGAACAACAAACCCGAGACATGGTCGATCTTCTCAGTCATCACCCGTCGATCGTCATCTGGGGCGGCCACACCCGCCCCCAGTCCTCCGAGCCCCGATCGAGCGCAGCACCCGATCTTCGCCAGCAGCAAATGCCGAGTTGGAATCGAACGATCCTCGACCGGGCGATCAAGCGCGCCTTCGAACGCGCCGATCCGAGCCGCCCGATCATTGCTCACTCCGACGTTGCCCCCCATGTTCCCCAGCTCGCCGGGAGCGATATTGGGTTGTACTTCGGCTGGTTCGATTCTCCTGCGCATGAAATCGCCGAGTACGCAGCGACACTCCCACGTCTTGTGCGGTTCGTTTCGGACATGGGCGCACAGGCCTTGCCATCTGCGATCGGTGATCTTGACGCGGCACTCGAGGTGCGTGGCGCCGAGTCGGATGTATTGCGTCGGCTGATTCCGCCGGCCACCTACCCCGACGTCGGGGCATGGGCCGCCGCCTCACAGTCTCACCAAGCCGACGCACTCAAGGCAATGATCGAAACCCTGCGAGTGCTCAAGTACCGACCGACCGGCGGATACTGCGCGGGAACCTGGCGAAACGCGATGCCAGGACTGAGCCGCGCGCTCATCGACGCCGACGGCACACCACGAGAGGCGTTGGAGGTAGTCACCGCGGCGCAGACTCCCGTGTTGCCCGTGCTCTACCCAGTGAGCCCAACCCTTCCGGCGAGAACAACATCGACGTTTGCACTCTTCTTGTGCAACGACGCTCCCGAGGACCTTGCGAGCATCACCATTTCGGCAACCGTCAGCGACCATCGGGGCACTCGCACCCGTTCATGGAACGGGGCAGTGTCGGCCGACGAGGTGCAGTTCATTGCTGATCTAGCCATTCGCGGCGACCGAATCGGGACTGAGGCAACCGTCGAACTTGTCGCCTCGGACTCCCAAGGCGAGATCGCTCGCAACACATACCGCTTTACTGCGTCCTAGAACGACTAGCAGGGCCGACAAAAAACTGTTGGCTCGAAAGGGCCGATTCGGCGCAAGTGTGACAGATTGACCAATACACACGCATCCGTTGCCAAGCGGGGCACAATATTTGGGGTGGGTTATGTATGGCCTGCAGTGCAAGCCTGTACTGAGCCACCTTCCGTTCGCTAGAAGCACGACCGATGGACTCACACATGGCGCAAACAACCTTTGACTTCCGGAATCCTCAACCGATTCGCAAGAGGCCAAAGCCTCTCCCCTTCCCGCTAAACATCTGGCAATCAGCGGTCGGCCGGAAATGGGTCATGGCAATCACCGGCGCCGGACTCTTGGGATTTGTCGTCGCCCACATGATCGGGAACTTGCACGTATTCGAAGGACCAGCCGAGCTACACGAGTACGCCGAGGCCCTCCGCGAACTTGGTGGAGACATCATTCCTCGCACCTGGCTTCTCTGGGTGCTGCGCTTTGGTCTTATTGCGATGTTCGGCCTGCACATTGCTGCCGCCTACACGACCAAGGAAATCAGCCGACGCGCAAGCGATAAGGCTGGATTCATCGACGGGGCGAAGACCTACCCCGGTGGACGTGACTACGTTGCCGCAAATTACGCGAGCCGCACGATGCGCTGGACGGGGCCGATCATCTTGCTCTACTTGATCTTCCATCTCGCCGATCTGACGTGGGGCTTCATCCCATCCACCGACTACGTGCGTGGTGACCCTTATGGCAACCTCGCCAACTCGCTTGGCAACCTGCCCGTCGCCTTGATCTACATCGTGGCCAACGTCGCGCTGGCATTGCACATTTTCCATGGCGCCTGGTCGTTGTTCCAAAGCCTTGGCATCAACAACCCAAAGTTCAACACAGCCCGTAGAGGCCTGGCCGCAGGCCTCGCAGCTGTCATCCTTATAGGAAACCTGAGTTTCCCGATCCTGACCCAAGCCGGAGTCATCGACAACGACAGCAACCCGTGTGCAAGTGAGACCACCGAAGAGGGCGCCGTGTCCTGCTTCGAGGAGTACTTGGAAGCCGCGGAAGAAGGCGAGTAACCCATGACTGCGACCATCGAACCATCAGCACGAGTGACGAGCCCGAAGCTCGATTCAAAGGTCCCCGAGGGCGACATCGCTACCAAGTGGGAGGACCACAAGTTCTCGATGAACTTGGTCAACCCCAACAACAAGCGAAAGTTCACCGTCCTTGTTGTAGGAACCGGCTTGGCCGGTGCTTCGGCAGCCGCAACCATGGCCGAACTTGGCTACAACGTGAAGGCCTTTACCTTCCACGACAGCCCACGACGCGCGCACTCCATCGCAGCCCAGGGCGGAATCAACGCAGCGAAGAACTATCAGAACGACGGTGACTCGGTTTTCCGATTGTTCTACGACACGGTCAAGGGTGGCGACTACCGCTCCCGCGAGGCCAACGTGCATCGCCTCGCCGAAGTATCGGTCAACATCATCGACCAAGCCACCGCCCAAGGCGTGCCCTTCGCCCGTGACTACGGAGGCCTCCTCGACAACCGCTCCTTTGGTGGCGCGCAGGTTTCCCGTACGTTCTACGCCCGAGGCCAGACCGGCCAGCAATTGCTCCTCGGTGCGTACTCGGCGCTGAACCGTCAGATTGAATCTGGTGGCGTCGAGATGCATAACCGCAAGGAGATGCTCGACCTCGTCGTCAAGGACGGACAGACCGCGGGCATCATCACTCGCGACATCCTCACCGGTGAGGTTGAATCGCATTCAGGCCACGCTGTGGTCCTGGCAACCGGCGGCTACGGAAACGTCTATTACCTCTCGACAAACGCGATGATGTCGAACGCCACCGCTGCATGGCGAGCCCACCGCCGCGGTGCGTTCTTCGCAAACCCGTGCTTCACCCAGATCCACCCAACTTGCATCCCACCGTCAGCCGACCATCAATCAAAGCTGACGTTGATGTCGGAGTCGCTGCGTAACGACGGTCGCATTTGGGTTCCAAATGAATTCGACGAGAGCCGTGCGGCCGGAGACATCCCCGAAGGCGCCCGTGACTACTACCTCGAGCGCAAGTATCCGGCCTTCGGCAACCTGGTGCCACGCGACGTTGCCTCCCGTAACGCAAAGACCGTGGTCGATGAAGGCCGGGGTGTCGGCCCGCTCAAGAACGGCGTGTACTTGGACTTCGCCGACGCCATCGCTCGCGATGGTGTCGAGACGATCAAGGAAAAGTACGGCAACTTGTTCGATATCTACGCCAACATCACCGGCGAAGACCCCTACAAGGTGCCGATGCGCATCTACCCCGCCACCCACTACACAATGGGCGGCCTCTGGGTCGACTACCACCTGATGACCACCGTCCCTGGCACCTACGCCATTGGCGAAGCGAACTTCTCCGATCACGGCGCGAACCGCCTTGGCGCATCTGCACTCATGCAAGGTCTCGCCGACGGATACTTCGTCTTGCCGTACACGATCGGCGACTACCTCGCCGACAAGTTGGGAGAATCGGTCGTTCCGACGACCGACCCGGTATTTGTCGCAGCCGAGGACGAGGTTCGCAACAAGGGCAAGCAGTGGTTGTCGATCAATGGCACCAAGTCTCCTGAGTTCTTCCATCGTGAGCTCGGAAAGATCGTCTGGGAGCGCATTGGTATGGCTCGAGACAAGAACGGTCTCGAAAAGGCGCAGGGCGAAATCTCTGCGCTCGAAGAAGACTTCCGGGCCGACGTCCGAGTGAAGGGCGATGCCACCTCGATGAACATCGAACTCGAAAAGGTCGAGCGAATCTCTGACTTCTTCGAGCTCGCCAAGCTCAAGGCCCACGACGCCCTCATCCGCGAAGAATCGTGCGGTGGTCACTTCCGTGAGGAAAGCCAGACCGAAGAAGGCGAAGCACTCCGCGACGACGAGAACTTCCGTCACGTCGCTGCGTGGGAGTGGAACGACGAGAGCACCATGCAAACCAAGCACGAAGAGCAGCTTGAGTTCGAACACGTCGAACTCAGCCAGCGCAGTTACAAGTAACCGATTCGAAGAGCGAGAAAGATCCAGCCGTGAGCGAAGAACTCATCAATGTCACCCTCGAGGTTTGGCGCCAAAACGGGCCTGCCGACAAGGGCCGCTTCGAGACCTACGAGGCGCGCGAAATCAGCACAGATTCAAGCTTCCTTGAGATGCTCGACACCGTCAACGAACAATTGATCAACGACGACAAGGAACCAGTCACCTTCGAAAGCGATTGCCGCGAAGGTATCTGCGGCACCTGTTCGTTGATGATCGACGGTCAGGCGCATGGACCAAACAAGGGCCAGGCGACATGCCAGCTCCACATGCGAACGTTCAAGAACGGCGATCACATCACGATCGAGCCGTTCCGTGCCGGAAGCTTCCCGGTCATCAAGGACCTCGCGGTGAGCCGGGCAGCGATGGACAACATCCAGCACGCTGGCGGTTACATCACGGTCTCGACCGGGTCGGCTCCCGATGCCAACCTGACGCCGGTTCCCAAGGAAGCCGCAGATGTTGCGATGGATGCTGCGGCATGCATTGGTTGTGGCGCGTGTGTTGCTGCGTGTCCAAACTCGGCTGCACAGCTCTTCACCGCTGCAAAGATCCAGCACCTGAACTTGTTGCCACAGGGCCAGGCAGAGCGTTGGAAGCGCACCGAAGACATGGTCGACACCATGGAGGACTTCTTCGGCACCTGCACGAACCATGGCGAATGCCATGAGGCGTGCCCTAAAGAAATCAGCCTCGACTTCATCGCCTTCATGAACCGCGATTACGTCAAGGCCAAGGTCAAGAACCGCCGTCTCGCCGGCCAGAGCTAACCCAGCACACATCTGGGAATTCTGTGGTCCGTCAGCATGCCTATAGTCCGCTAGCTGACCACAGAACTCGATTAGGGCAGGGCGATCACTTCGGTGCCACCGTCGGGATCGAGACTTGGGGTGATGATCACCTCATCATCTGCGTACAAGATGATCGGCGCGTGGCGTATCTGACTCGAGAGCAGGTCAATGGATACCTCGCCTCGCTCGAGGTCTGCAACGACGGTGGCCTCCGACGCGAGTCCCACGAGGTAACGCTCATCGACTATGCGATAGTCGCTCAAGCGAAAGTCGATTAACTGAAAGCCGACTACCGTGGACGCCTCCACCGGCAAGTCGATCAGCTCGGTCCACGTTTCGGTCTCGATGTCGAGGCTCCATACCGATTCCTGGAACACCGCAAGCAACCCCGAATCGGTTCCGAACAGTGATGGCACAGGCCAGTTCGCCAGGCTCGTGTCGAGCACGTCGGTCGGGAGCGCTATCTGACGAACGTTGTTATCGGGCTGGATCACCTCGATCACTGGATCGGGGAAGTCGGGTGATATTCCCGGGAAGCGGCCGCAGACGCTCGGCGTATCTAGATAGGTGCCATTTGAAGCGAACGATGCGACCAGTGCGCCGGTTAGCTGAGTATGAGCCTCCGACGCTGACGCCTGAACTTGCGACGCTTCGACGCGTCCCGCTCGATGGATTAGGAGCGCACGTTCCCCAAACACCTGCGCGGCTAGCGCGAGTAGCGCTTCGCAATCTCCCGACTGCGTGAGGACTGGCAATGGGTTGGTCGCAAAGCCGAAGGAGTTCGCCAGGTGGAACAACGGGGCTGCGACTTCGGTGTGCACCAGGGAGGAGAAGGCATCATCGAGGCGCCAGACATTTCCATCTACCGACACCAACCGCTCGGTGATGCTCTCTGCGGGGAAGACCGGCGAGAGGCGATCTTGCGTGGTCCGGGTGCGCAGCAACGCGAATCCCTGTCGTGTTGCGATGAGGTTGGAGTAGCCGATCTCGGTGATGTCGCCTTTCGCGACGAACGGTGCCAATTGTGCGTCGACGCGGTCCCAGTCGGTCCCGTTCTCCGAGCGGTAAAGCGACGGTGACAAGTCGACGCTGTCCGAGGCGAGCAAGGCCAAGAAGCCTGTTTCACCTCGGACGACATCACTATTGAAGAACTCGCTTTCGCCGGTCGGGGGCACCGTGTCGACTGCGGATTCGACCGAATCGGTGGAGGGCGCGACGTTGGTCGTACTCGGTGCAGGAGAAACGGTGGTGGTCGGCGCGAGGCGCTGTGTGCCCGCCGCTGTCTCGCCGTCACCGGGGCGTAGCGCGTCCACTGCGGCAAGAACCACGACCAATGCGAGCAGCGCTGCTCCCACGAGCGCGCGGCGATTGGATGGTGAAGACGTCGGTGGCGAAATTGGAGGCTCGTCACCTGGGCCATCGCTCGAATCTTCGAATTCAACTCGAACCGAGCTAGGTCCTCCCATACCGGGGGATCTTAGGACGGCGGTCCCTTCCTAAGGCCAGCGCCCTCAAAGGTTCACCACCTCACAAGGTCGCTTCTACCGCAGAGGGACCGAGATAACTCCGGGTTCGCCGATAGACGCGAGCAAAGTCACCCCCGCTATTGCGGCGGCAATTCGATGGTGACGATCTCGCCCTCAACATCGATCACCACCACCTCGGCGTCGATGTAGACGATGCGCCCGTAGCGGTCGAGTTGACCGTCGAACTCATAGGTGTTGGTGACGCCGGTATCTAGATGGGTTATCGACATTGCATCGTCGCCGATGCCCACGACACGTCCATCCCCGGTAAAGCGATGCTCGAAGAACTGTCCAGAATCGACCTGCAAGTCGGAAGTTTTACTCCATTCTCCCGAGTCCAGGTCGAGCACCCACGCCGCGTTGGCAAGAAGAACACGTAACCCCTCGTCGGATTCCTGGAAGCTCGGTGCCGATGTCCAGATCTGCTCGAGTGAATCACCAACCTCTTGCGGGAGCGGTATCTGGCGAACCCCACCGTCGAGCTCGAGGTACTCGATAGCGGGCGGCCCGATCTCGGGAAGACCGCCGTTGAAGGAGTCGCACGCGACTGTCTCTTCAAGGAACAGGTTTCCAAATGAGAGCGCCACGACAGATCCGTCCGTCAGCGGGGTGTGCAACGCTGAGGCGACCGAGGTCGAATACGTCGACAATTCTCCGCTCGAGTGTTGCACGAACGATGAGAAGTCCCCAGTGGCAAATGCGAAGTCAAAGAGCACCCCCATACACATGACCAAGTCATCGAATCGGGCCGGCTCAATAAAGTCCGATTCGGTGATATCGGTTCCGATAGCCAGGTCCGGGATCACTCCCGAGTCCGTTCCGTCCTCACAGGGGAACGTACGAATCTGATTGAGGCCGACGAGATCCATCCAGCAAACATTGGCTGGGTCGATGCCCGGGTCATCGGTCAGAAGTCCTTCGAGGAGCTGTCCGAAAGGGGCACTTGCTACGCCGCTGTTAACTCCGAACGTGTCGGCCGTTTGAAACGTCGACCACGAGTCTCGAAAGCGAATGTCTATCGGCTCGGCCCCCTCGTCGAGGTCCCAAATGACGCCATCTGTTGACACCATCCGTTCAACCGTGGTCGCCCTATCAAAGGACGCCGTCGCTGCGAACTGTTCTTCGGTGCGTAGCGCTGCAAAGCCGTCTTCAGTAACGACCAGGTTGGAGAAAGTGATCCACGTGTTCGGACCCGGTGATGCGGAATCGGTGAACTCGACCTCGACGGGTGTCCAGCTAACGCCCTGAAGCGACCGAAACAGCTCGAAGTCCCCCGGGCCGTTTCCGAATCCGAGTCCAAAGAATCCAATGTCGTCGCGTACGACCTCAAAGATGTCTGCTCTTGTGTTGCCCGTCGCGCCATCGCCCTCTCGAACCATCGGCGCCGCAGCAGGGGCAGTTGTGGTGACCGCGACGGTCGTCGAAGTCGTTGTGGTCGTGGCTTGGCGTTCGGTTCCTGCTGCGGTCTCACCCGCAGATGGGCGAAGCACCAGCAGTGCCGCAACGAAGGCAACCACCAGTACACCGCCAGCAACAAGCGTCGCTAGAGGACCCTTCGAATCCGGAGACTCTGGCGCATCAGGGGCGGGAAACGAGGACGCCGCGTCGAACGAGCCGTCAACTTCGACTCGTACCGGGCTCGTCCCTTCCATCACCTCATCGTAGGTGGGTATCTAGGGGAGATCGATCAGGTCGATTCGTCCGGGCTCGAGTTCGTCACGAGCGATGACGACTTGTTCGTCGGCATGCAGGAGTTGCGGGAAACTTCCAATGTCAGCGGCAACTTCCTCGATTTCGCCTGCCACCAAATCAACCAAGATGAGTGAGTCTTGCCCAATACCGACCGCTTGTTCACCGCTAACGAACTGGAACCGTCCCGGGCGCAGCAAGTCTGATGGAATATCGACAACGAGCTCCCACGCTTCGGTCTGCAGGTCGAGTCGCCAAATTGCTTGCTCCAACACGATGAACAACTCGGTCTCGGTGGTGAACGGCGAGCCAGGAATTTGTGGGGGCTGTGGTACTTCATCGGGAAGCGCGAACCGGGTGACGGACCCATCGAGGTCGGCAAACTCAATCTCGACCGGTTGGAACTCGGGGACTGATCCCGGGAAGTCATCGCAGGCACTCGATCCTTCGAAGAGTCGATCGCCCACAAACACCGAAGCAATCGCGCCAAATGGAGTGTCAGCCTGGAAGGTCGAGAACGACCCCTCGACCTGCACGGCGGGGGCACCGTCTGATCGCTGCACCACCATGGAGGCGCTGCGTGTGGATGCGAGCGAGCCAATGAATCCGGCGCACTGTTGCACACCGGTGAACGCCGTGGGATCGACCAAATCATCGGCGGCAATGTCGATGGCAATTCCCGTGGACGTCTCGCCGTCGGCTTCACATGCGAAGACCTGGAATTGCTCGGCGTTGACTTCTTCGATGAAGCAGATCGAGGCTGGGTCGACGTCGGCGGATTCGACGAGCACCTCTTCAAAGAGGACACCCAAAGGCGCTGCGACAGCGTCGGCCTCAAAGGCTACGAAGCCGAACGCCTCACGAAGATGAAACTCTGGGAAGAAGGCATTGGTGGCATTCTCGAGTGGAAGAAAACTGTCATCGACAGTCCAGGCGGCACCATCGGGAGAAACAAACCGCTCGGTCAGGTCACCTTCGGCTGACAACCCACGCCTACGCAGGAGCGCGAACCCGTCGTCGACCGAAATGAGGTTGGACCAGTTGCCGGTGCCCCGAGCACCTTCGACTGTGACGTCAACCGGGACCCACTCCCCGCCATCGGTTGTCCGAAAGAGATCGGGACTTCCTCCCGAACTCACCAAGCCCAAGAAGCCATCATCGGACCGAACGAGCTCGGTAATGGGAGGAGCTGAGGGAGCAACAGCTGGCGCCTCGGCTTCCGCCCCATCTGCTGCGTCGCCTACGTCATCGGTCGGCGGCGACTCGCTCGCTGCATCATCGGCATCGACCTCGGCAGAACGTTCGGTTCCATCGGCGCTTTCACCCTCGGACGGGCGCAGCACAAAAAATGCGACGATCAACGCGACGATGACCAGGCCAGCGGTGGCCAATGCCAGCATCCGGCCTTGTTTAGGCGCCGCTGAGCCCTCTGCGGGGTCATCTGCCTCATCGACCTCGACACTCACGGAGTTCTCTTGATTCATACCGTGGCAAGTGTAGGGGAATCACCTCTCACGTATGCCTCGGCGACCAGGGGTCGATGGCTGCTACTGTCACGCCTATGCATATCCTTGAGAACGGTACGAAACTTCCGTCGATTGCAGGCGTCCGCCACGATGGCGAAGCTGGCGACATGGTTGCATCGGTTGCCGGTCATTGGGCAGCGGTGCTTCTCTACCGAGGCGATTGGTGACCATATTGCCGTCAACAGTTGGTTGACTTCGCAACACACGGCCTGCCACTCAAGGACATCGGCATCAAAGTCGTCGGCGGTTCCGTCGACTCGGTCGAGTCCGTGGCCAAGCTTCGAGAGGGCCTTTATGTTGGTTTCCCGATGTGGGGCGAGCTCGATGCCGCGACCGTTTCGGCCGACACCGGCGCCGCCTACCAAGAGGGCGACAACGTCTTCTTGCACGGAACCGGTTGGCTAATCAATCCCGACGGAGAGATCGTCCAATCGCTCTATTCCACTGGGCCCATCGGCCGCTTCACCGCAAGCGACATCATCCGCAAGGTGCTCTTCGAAAAGGCTCGTTAGCGAGCGTCGAGCTGTATTTCTCGCGCGGCGTCTCTGACGTCGAGCGCCCGAATTACTGCTCGCGGCCGGTTCGACGTCTAGCCGCTAGCGAAACGTATAGCGCGTTCGACGCCCTGGGAGGCGGCGAGCAGGACCTGATCGTCGGCGTACACCACCGCACCGAATCCGAACTGTTCGAAGACGATTTCCTGATTCGTCACGACCTCGTCCTCGGTAATCATCCAGCGGGTCAAGATGCCGTCGCGAAGGTCCACGAGTTCCAGGTCGGAGCTACCGGTCACGGCCGCTGGCACACCACCCGCGATGTCCACAGCGATGAAGTCGTCAAGCCGCTCGACCCGGCCATCGAGGCCTATCAACACCAGGCTGTCAGCCGCCGCCACGACCAGTCCATCGTCGAGGGCTCCGAGCACCACCGAGTTCGTCAGGTCTTCTCCACTGGGGCTCACCGATCGGTTGTTTAGCGGCACTTCACGAGCGGGACCGGGACCATCCCAGATCAACAAGCTGAGAGGTCGAATTGCAGGCAGCGTTAGAGCCTCGTCTATGGGCTGGACCGCGGGGATTTGCAATCCCAAGGCCGCGACTACTCCCATGCCTTCGAGCAGGTGAGGGTCGCTCAGGAGCCCAACCCCCGAGTACGACTCGGACGCGCCATCCTCATCAATGAGGCGAAACTCTGAAGTCTCCGTCGGTAGACGGATACCCGGGAGCGGACCCGAAACACTGAGAATCACGTCGTCCCCACCGCTAGGGATTGTCACCGCTTGTTCGACAAAGACCTCGCTGAATTGTTCGTCGATAGTCCACGTAATTGCATCAGGGCTAACGAGACGGTCGACAACAAAGGTGTTGGTGTCAACACGCAGACGTCGGGTTCGCAGAACGCTCAGGCCAACGTCGGTCGTCCGCAGTCCAATGAACTCGGCTACTGGCGAGCGTCGAGGGTTGTCTTCTTCGCGTATCACCAGGGGAGTTTCGAGCCGTGTCCACCGAACCCCGTTGATCGAACTGGCAAACGGTGGGCTTTCACGCGGGGCTGCCTCGTCGAGCAACGCCAGATAGCCCGAGTCGGTCGTCACGATCTCACTAATCGAACCTTCGACATCAACAAAGGCTGCCGCAAGTGGCTCTGGAGGCGTGGTGGTCGTCGTTGTTGTGGTGGGTTCGACAACCGTCGTCGTCGTGGCCTGGCGTTGCGTACCGTCGGCGCTTTGCCCTTGGTCAGGTCGCAGCGCGAGGAATCCGGCGAGCACAACGAGGAGCAGCACGACCGCGGCTGCGACGAAACCACGGTCTCGAGAACCTTGCGTCGACGGACCGGTATCGGGAACGGCGTGATCCTGCTCTATTCGGATAGAGGGTTCGTGCTCGCTCACGCCCACCAGTTTGGACCAGCGAATTACCGCCGGACAGTCGCCTGTCCGTCTACATTCGTCAGGGCCGGGGGATACCCTCCCGGCAACTCGGGAGAACCATGAGCGACATCACTGAAACTCAGGGCAACTGGCTATCGGAGGACGAACTGTCCACCATGCGCGAGAAGATGCCGATCCTCTACATCAACGCCATCCCCGTTCGCACCGACGACCTCGGCGTCGTAAGCCACATCGGGCTCTTATTGCGGCTCGGCGTCGAAGGTGGCGTCAACAGAGAGATAGTCGCCGGGCGAGTGCTCTATGGCGAGCGGGTGCGCGACGCACTCCTGCGCCATCTCGAAAAGGACCTCGGTCCGCTCGCACTTCCACGGATCCCGGCATCACCGCAGCCCTTCACTGTTGTCGAGTACTTTCCCAACCCCGACATCACCGGCTTTCACGATCCTCGCCAGCATGCGGTGTCGCTCGCCTACGTCGTGCCGGTCGAGGGTGACTGCGAACCCTCGCAGGAGTCACTCGACCTGGTGTGGCTTCGTCCCGACGAAGTCGTATCGCCAACCGTGGCAGCCGAGCTCAGCCCAGGCCACGAAAAGCTCGTCCGACGGGCTCTCGCCCACGTCGGACGCTTGCCCTAGCGGTGTTGGGAGAAGACCGACTCTTGGCTTTGAGCTTCACGGTCGATACGTCGTTTGATCTTCACGACATCCATCATCGACGTGAAGTAGGCGTACGGCTGAACTCGTGAGTCTTCGCGATGTTCCCAAGTGATCGGGACTTCGAGAATGTGATAGCCGAGCGCCCTCGCGTAGGCCAACGCTTCGACATCGAAGGCCCAGCCATCGCTTGAACAACGACGGAAGATCGCATCGCTCGCTTCGCCGCTAAAGACCTTAAACCCGCGCTGCGTGTCGCTAATCCCGGGAAGCACAAGCCATTGGATGAAGCGGTTTGCAGCTCGCCCCAAGTCAGAGCGAATGCCGGGTTGCGACGTAGTTACGTTCGACTCCTGCAGACCAACCGACCCAATAACGACCGCAGGCATGATCGGTTCAGCTTCTGCTGCTGCCATCAAGCGATCGAACTCGCGGATGTCGGTTGAGTTGTCAGCGTCGACGAACAGGCGTTGCGCGCCGGTCGCAATGAGCATTCCCTTTCGAACCGCGTGACCCTTCCCGACGTTGCGTTCCGATTGCACCACTCGAAGCTTTTGGAACAGCGGTCGGTATTTTTCCACGGTCACGATCGTGTCGTCGGTCGAGCCGTCATCCACCACGATGAGTTCGTCGTCCCGGTCACGTTCGTCGAGAAACGCGGCGATCGATTCGAGTGTCTCACCGATGCGCTTGGCTTCGTTGTACGCGGGTATGACGATGGAAAGATCACGCATGAAGCAGGTCCCTGGAGGCCGAAGAGGTGTAGTGGAAGATGGCGAAACAACCGGCGACAACCACCGCTAGCGGTGTCGCTCCCAAGTTGCTTGCGAAGGCCTGGGTGAGGCCCAGTAGCCAGACCGCGGCCAAGGCCACGCCGACATTGCCTGTCGTTCGACCTTCGTCGTGGCGAACCAACAAGGCAGCACCAGCGATGAGCAAAGTTGTCGCGTCGTAGAACATCGTGTGCGGGCTAATCAACAACATGCCGATAGCAAGAGCGCCCATTCGGTCCGACAAGGTGAAGCGCTCGTTGCGCCACCACATCCACATGAGGGCAATGACCACGCTCGCAGCGCCAAAGGCGCCAAGTACGACCGCAGGCGTTGCCTCAGGCGACCACACCGCCTGGAGGAAACCGAGGAACGAAATGGAATTTGATGCGTTCACTTCGGCGTCGCGTTCAACGAATGGGACGACCGCATCTAGCCATTCGGGAAGCCAACCGACGTCTAGCATCACGGCGGTCGCGCCCCATGTAGCTGCGATAGTCACGGCGGCTGCGCCGACAGATCGCCAGTGCCGCGCGAGCAACATCAGTCCAATGAGGGGAAGGGCGTATTGCGGACGGAAGGCCAGCAGTCCAGCGGCCACCCCGGCGATTACTTCGCGGTCTTGACGAAGCGCCCACCAAACGACCGCCAATGTCAGGACGCTCATCGCAGCGTTCTGTCCACCGCCGACAGCGGTGAGCACCGGGAAGAAGGTCAGCGCTCCGGCAAGGATCTGCCATCGCCAACGTCGCACCGAGGTGATGAACGTTCCGAGCAGGTAGACCGACGCGAAGATCGCGCCAGCCATGATCGCAGTGTGCAGGGCGTAGGCCGTTCGATATCCAAGTGCGCTCAGCGGTGAGTAGGCGGCTGCGACGTGGGGTGGATAGGCAAACGCGAGGTAGCCGTCGATGCCAAGTTCCTCTTGGGCAAGCTCCTGGCGTTCGGCCTCATAGAGCTGGTCGATGTCGCCGTCGAGCACGATGGAACCGGCAGCAAAGAACGCGGGGAAGTCACCGCCGAGGCGGGACTGACCCTCGGCAACGGGAGCGCCCTCTCCAATGCCAGGAGCGATGGCAGTGATCGCCGAGACGCCAAGCAGAAGCGCAAGCAGCACAGCTTTGGCAATCCGCTCCGTTCGAGCGTGTAGTGAATTGCGATTTGGCGCGCTCGTACCTTCGCCGTCTGCCGATGTTGGCTGAGCAGTCGTAGTCGCAGTCTCCACTGGTAGATAGATCGGCCTTTTTGGCCCGTAGCTAGCGGGTCGGACGACTCAATTTTGCAATTTTCCTACGTTGTTAGATTGCACACAAGGCGCATGATCGGTGACAGAAGAACACACTCGGACGCACCCAAACACGACAGAATGTCAGCAATGGATTTTGCCCCGATGCCCCGTCGAAAACCGGGCTTCATATCGAACGTGTTATCTCAGGTATCCGACGCCGTTGTTTGGATCGAGTCCCAACGTGAGCCGTATGCGCAATTCTGGGACGACTGGAACAACGAAGCTATTGCCGAGACCGGCCCGCTATGGGTGGTGCTGGGTGATTCGAGTTCGCAAGGGCTCGGAACCCCGGACCCGATGGATGGTTGGGTGCCCCAGATTCTCGAACGTCTGCGAACCGAGACCGGCGAACCATGGAGGGTGATCAACCTCAGCATCACCGGTGCACAGTTTGGCGACGTCGCGACAACTCAGCTCGAGCGTCTGGCGCTGCTACGAGACGCGGGCCAAGAACCACAACTCATCTCGCTGCTTGCAGGCGCCAATAACCTCATGGCACCAAACAGCTGGCGCGACTCTTTTGGTCACCTCAGCAGAGTCCTCGACGCGCTGCCCGAAAGTCGTTCACTCGTTGCGCGGGTCGGGGTTTCGACACCGCTCAACTCGTTGATGGCTCGGCGCTTCAACGTCCGGATCGAAGCCGCCGCCAAAGAGAAAGACTTCCAGCTCTTTTGGCCGTGGGCATGGCCTTCGCGCGATGGCCTCGCACCGGACAATTGGCATCCGGGAACCAAGGGGTACCGCTACATGGTCGATCTCGCGTGGCCTCGCATCGCGACGATCGTGGGCGTGACCGATTAACTCCAGCTATACCCGGCTGTGCGTTTGGCGAGCACTTGTCCGGCGAAGGTCCGCTCGGCTGGGCCACCTCCAACGCCGTAACAGACGTGAAGCGGAACGAGGTGTTCTTCTCGTGGATGGTTGTACCTGGCTGCGGGTGCCTTTTCCCACTCGATGAGTTTCCCTCGACGAGCATCCTCGCCGATCGATTCGTCGGTGCAGGTGGTCTCGAGCCATGCGTCGAAGGCCAGATTCTGATCGTCCTTTTCTGCGCCTCCAAAGCCAGCCATGTTGTGATAGCTCAGGCCCGAACCAATGACCAGGATCTTGCCGTCATCGGTGATTGGCCGCAGTGCTTCTCCGAGAGCGATGTGGGTTGCTGAGTCAAGCCCGCCGACGAGGGAGACCTGCACCACTGGGATCGACGCGTCGGGGTACATCAACATAAGCGGTACGAACATGCCGTGATCAAACCCGCGCTCGGTATCGAGTACTGGGTCGAACCCGCCCGCGGAAAGTAGCTGATGTAGTTGCTCGGCGAGCTCGACTGAGCCAGGCGCTGAGTAGGTCAGCTCGTAGGTCTCAGGCGGAAATCCGTAGTAGTCGAAGTACAGGTCTGGCTGGACACCCGCGGTGATCGTCGGCGTCGACGCTTCCCAATGGGCACTGACCAAGATGATGGCCTCGGGACGACCCATCTCACTCTCGAAGCCCTTGAGGTAGGCAATGAGATCTGCGTGGCCGGGGTCGTCCATCAACGGCATGGGACCGCCCCCGTGGGGGATGTAGATCGCTCGTGGAGTCACGCTCCCAGCCTAGACCCGAGGCCTCTACCAGTCTTCGCACACGATGATCACCCGGCGCTCCCCGCCGTCAGCGAACTGCGCCTCGGCGTCAAAGTCATCGCCTTGATCGTCGCGGTCACCGAAGAGTCCGCCGTTTCGTGGGACCACCTCTTCGTAGCAGTACTGCTCGGGCTCGTCGGGTACGGGCTGGACGCGAAGGATCCGTTCTCGCCGTTCGGGCTCATCGAACCCGCTGCGGATGAGGATCGCTCCTCCGATGACCAGGGTGAGCAACCCGAGGGTTGCCAGCGCGGTGATGCCCAGTTCAAGCCAGGTGCCTCGCTGCACCTGGGTTTCCTGTGTATTGACTTCGTCCGCACTGGCGGCGTCTGGGTTCGCTTCGTCCATTTTGGGCTCCTTTTGGGGTTCCACCTGATGGTTGTACGTGCATCTCTCACTTCTGGTTCCCCGGACTTCCCCAAATCCCCTAGGGGTTTTTGGGGGCTTCCCCCAGTGCCCCCAAGGCGGGTACTGATCGACGATGAATACATGACCTCCCCACTCCAGCAACTCGACTCCGCCGTTTCGGTTCTCGCCGACTTCTATCTCGCCAACGCGCTGACCATCTTCGGGATCTGCATCGTTGTCGCCATCGCCACCGAGAAGCTCGTGCGCTGGGCATCGGGGCGAGACCTCGAGGCCAACAGCACGGCTACCTCGCTGCTCAGCGGCGGAGCGTTCTTGGTCGTCAAGAACGTGGTCGGCAAGGGACTCTTCGTCGGTCTGTATGCGTGGTTGTACACCGAACACCGCCTGACGACGCTCGATCTGACCAGCCCAGTGGTGTGGCTCACCGTGTTCTTCATGCGTGACTTCATCTACTACTGGGTCCATCGAGCCGAGCACCGGGTGAGCGCTCTGTGGGCGTCGCACCTCGTACATCACTCCCCCGAGACCATCGGCATGACCACGGCGGTTCGGGTGCCGTGGATGGAAGCGCTCTACAAGCCAATGTTTGGTTTGTGGCTACCGCTCATCGGGTTCAATCCAATCGCCGCCGTTGCGATGGATGTCCTCGCTGCCTTGATCGCTCAGGCGTACCACACCGAACGTTTCGCTATCGCAAAGCAGGGTGTACTTGGTCAAGTTATCGCAGCGGTATTCGTAACGCCCTCCACCCATCGAGTACATCACGGCTACAACCCCGAATACATCGACAAGAACTTCGGTGCCGTGTTCATCATCTGGGACCGACTCTTTGGAACCCATCAACGAGAGGTTGCACCCGTGATGTACGGAGTCGGCGCCGTCGACGCAATCAAGCGTCCAACCGATGCGCTGGTCGGCGGGTACCCACGGCTCATCGAAGCAGCCCGCTCGACACGCAGCCTCCCGGGAGCGATCACCGTTCTCATGGCCCCGCCCGGTAGCCCCGAGAGCCGCGGTGAGCTGATCACTGCGACTTCATCGATCGCCGAGATCACCAACGCTGGTCTTGGGTACATGTTTCTGACTGCTCGTGAGCAACAGGTGTCGCGGGCCTAGTAGCAGCCACCTCGATCACCGAAACGATCCGAGCTAGCTTTGCCGGATGGATCTTGGCATCGACGGCAAACGGGCGGTAGTAGCCGCATCAACATCAGGGCTTGGCCTCGCCACGGCGATAGCGCTCGGCGAGGCAGGCTGCAGCGTCGTGGTCAACGGCCGAACGCAAGAACGGGTAGATGAGGCGGCGGCGAAGGTCTCCAACTCGGTCCCAATCGTTGGTGACCTCGCTACTCGACAGGGCGCCACAGCCTTCATCGAACAAGCAACTGTCGAACTTGGCGGCATCGATATTCTCATCACGAACGCCGGCGGCCCACCACCGGGCAACTTCGAAGCGACCGACATCGACGCCTACGACGCAGCGCTCGAAATGAACCTCGTCTCCATGGCCGCAATGGCCAAGCTGGTGATCCCGGGAATGCAGGACCAACAGTGGGGTCGGATCGTGGCGATCACCTCGACATCGGTGCATACCCCAATGCCAAACCTGATCTTGTCGAACACGGCTCGGGCTGGGCTTACCTCGCTCCTAAAGACGTTGGCCCTCGAGGTCGTCGGTGATGGCATTACGGTCAACACCGCGCAACCGGGCCTGCACCTCACCCCACGGGTCGAAGATGTTTACAGTGGCGGCATCGAAGAATTGGCCGCCCAACAACCAATGGGTCGAGTGGGGGACGCTTCGGACTTTGGTCAAGTCGTTGCGTTCTTCTGCTCCCAGCAAGCCAACTACATCACCGGCGTATCGCTGCCTATCGATGGCGGCCGCTTCACCCAACTCCAATAGTGATCACCGAAATCTTTGAGAGCTTTCGCCGACTGCCGATCGCGGTGCAAGCGTGGGTGGCGTTGTGGCTCGCGCCGATCAACATCGCGACGCTCGCGTTCCTCGGGAAAACCAACGGAGTGCTCATCGCGGTTCTCGCCATTGGGGGGATGGCACCAAACATGGTGATCATGGCGCGTGAGCGAGGCTTATCTGCACTGATGGCGCTACCTCACCTGGTCATCTGGACCCCGCTCGTCGTCGTGGTTCTCATCACGTTGTTCTCCGGGGTCGGCACCGGTTATGCGATCTTCCTCGTCGTGTTGCTGGTCACCGACGTGATATCGCTCGTCTTTGACGCGAATGACTTTGCCGAATGGCGCGCAGGTAGTCGCTCAATCGCGTAAGAGCCCCATCCCGCGAATACCCAATAAACAAGGGCTCCTGGCATATAAATTGGCCAAACGGACCATCTTTTCGTTTGGCCAATAGGCCGAACCCTCCCCTGTGAGGAAGATCGGCGAGGAAAGGCCTTCAAAATTTGCTGCGTCAGACGGCTGGGAGCCTCGGCCAGGTTTTGCGCGTTTGCTTCGCGTAGTTCTTGCAGTCACACCATTCATCGTCGGCTGGTTGGCGATTCGACTCACGCAACGATTCTTCTTCGGTGCCGATCTCGGCGGCATCCCCGGCGCGTTGGTGTTCCTAACCCAGGCCATCGTGGTGTCAGTCCTCGCCGCCGGTGTCGCAGCGCGCCTGCTTCAACGCTGGGTTCCACTCGTCGCTCTCCTCGAGATGAGCTTGATCTTCCCCGATCACGCACCTTCACGTTTCAAAATGGCACTGCGTTCCAGTGGCGTGAAGAAACTCGTGGAGGCGCAGGGCAAGTTTCGTTTGAGCAACGATGTACAAACAGCAGCCGAGCAAGCGGTGCAGTTGGTAACCGAACTTGCCCGACATGATCCACTGACGAGAGGACACACCGAGCGGGTGCGTGCCTACGCCGATGTCATTGGACAACAGCTGGGTCTCTCCAAGACCGACCTCAACGGGCTTCGTTGGGGAGCACTCCTGCACGATGTTGGAAAGCTCCATGTTCCCGTAGAGATCCTGACCAAGCCGGGTAAACCGACGAGCGAGGAATGGGAAATCCTTCGTCGACACCCTGCAGCCGCAGTTGAACTTCTCGCACCGCTCCAAGACTGGTTGGGCGAATGGCTTCTCGCCGCCTCGGATCATCATGAGCGATGGGACGGAACGGGTTATCCCAAGGGCACCGCCGGACGCGACATCTCGCGGGCGGGACGGATCGTGGCGGTCGCCGATGCCTATGACGTGATTACTTCGAGACGTTCATACAAGGTTCCGGCGAGCGCTGAAGAGGCTCGCGAAGAGTTGGTTCGTTCGGCGGGTAACCACTTCGACCCGGTAGTCGTGCGCGCAATGCTCGAAGCCGGCTTGCGTCGTAGTGGAGCTGCGACCCGTTTCGGTTGGATTCTCGAAGCGCCCGGCGTCGCCCAATTCATCCAGGTGAGCAGCCAAGCAGCGACCACTGCGGCAGCTACGACCGTGGCTGTAGCGGCGACGGTGGTCCCAGGCATCGCTCCCGCACTGCCAAGTACTCCCCCGCCACAGATCGCCTTTGCTGATGAGGGTGATGTAGAGGCGTTCAACGGGCAGAACCAAGAGATCGAAGTGGAGTCTCCAACGACGACGATCGTGGTGGGGACAACAGCAGCTGATCCGGCGGACTCGGCTCCTAACAATGAGTTGCCGAGCGCTGGCGAAACGCCAGAGTCGGACGACGCTGAAACAACGAGTGAGCCCGAGACAACGGAGTCTTCGGAACCCGAACAAGGTGGGAGCGTCGCTGTCGAGACCCCCGCAGGCCCGATTTCACCAACACCCGCACCGAGCACTGGCGGCGGTCCTGGCGGCGTCGGCACCGACTCCGGTAGCAGCAGCACGACCGATGCTTCCCCGACCACTCCGCCCGCCACTCGGGCAACTACGACGACCCGACGTCAAACCACGACGACGGTACGAACCACCACTCCCACAACCGTGGCACCCACCACCACTCCGCCTACTACTCAGCCAACAACGACGACTACCCGGCCGGTAGCCACGGCAGCCGCGAGCTCACCCGTTTGCTTGCAATCGATACTTGCTGGCACCACTGTCGCAAGTAGCTGCGACCTCACCAACAAAAACTTCGTAGGGCTCGATATTGGCGGCGCTCATCTCGCTCAGTTGGACTTCTCCGGCACGACGTTTCGAGACAGCAATCTCAATGGCGCCAACTTTAGCGGCGCAAATCTGAGCGGGACCACGTTCATCGATGGCTCAGCCGAGAGGGCAACGTTCGTCGGAGTAGATCTCTCCAACGCGTCGATGACCTCTTTCAGTTTCGCGTTCGCTGACTTGAGTTCGAGCGACCTCCGAGGTGCAACCCTCAACGCGGCCTCACTCAGCTCTGCTGGCCTGCGAGACGTTGACTTCCGCGGGGTTACTCTCATCGACATGAACTTCAATGACGCAGACCTCCGAGGGGCCGACTTCACCGGAGTTGCGCTCGACGATTCCGAGTTCATTCGATCGAACCTGGCGGGCACGATCCTCACGAACACGACCAACACCGACACGGTGTATTGGGCGTCGAATGGCACACCGGTCGGACACCTGAGGGCGAGCTATCTACGAACAACATGTCCCGGCGGGACGTTCGGCAATCAAACCTGCTGGTAACGCAACCCTGTTGCCCGAGTTGTCTCGGCCGCATCCACCGACAAAGCTACGGTCGATGATTTATCAGACTGGCGAATACGAAGATCTCTCGACTCCACGCGGCCCGATGCGGACCCACATCTACCGTCCTGTAGCGGAGGGTACGTACCCGGCGGTCATCTTGTACTCCGAGATCTATCAAATCACGGCCCCGATCCGCCGTGCTGGGGAATACTTGGCTGGCCATGGCTTCTTCGTCGTCGCACCCGAGGTGTACCACGAGTTCGAGGAGCCCGGAACGGTCTTCGAATACAACAAAGAAGACACGGCGCGGGGCAACGATCTAAAGGCCGAAAAGGAAATGTCGTCCTTCGACGACGATGCAGCCGCACTCGTCGAGTTCCTCCAAGGCCATGAAGCGTGCAGTGGGAGGATCGGCGCGCTCGGCATCTGCCTCGGTGGCCATCTCAGCTTTCGGGCATGTGTGACCCAACCCGAGATCACCGCTGGTGCGAGCTTCTATGGAACGGACCTCTCGCAACGTTCGCTCGGAAAAGGCGGTAACGATGGGACCCTCGACCGGGTGGGCGAGATCGAAGCGGAGATGTTGATGGTGTGGGGACGACAGGACCCACACATCCCCCGTGACGGACGACGCGAAATCTATGACGAGATGACCGATGCGGATGTCATGTTTGAGTGGCATGAGTTCAACGGCCAACACGCCTTCATGCGCGACATCGGCCATCGCCACGACCCTGACATCGCCACCCAAGTCTGGTCCTTAGCCCTGTCCTTCTTCACTCGCATCCTGAAGTAACACCTCACCTGGCTGCTGCGCTTGTACGTATCGGCGGACTGTAAAGTTACGTACTGTC
>CAYTUB010000033.1:9982-31457 GCA_964441145.1 uncultured Acidimicrobiales bacterium | reverse complement strand
CGTCGATGCCTTCGACGGTTCCGTCAGCCTGGGTGAACGAGAACGCAACAGCAGCGCCTGAAACACCGCAGTTGAGACTTCCTCGGTCTTGTACTGCTGCGAGGGTCGAGCCCTGAACAACGTCTACCTCTTCGGTGTCGTCGCCAGCGTCGGCATCGCCGTCGTCGGCATCGCCGTCATCAGCATCTCCAGCATCGCCGTCGTCGGCATCGCCGTCATCAGCATCTCCAGCATCGTCGCTTGTGTCGGCGTCTGCGGCCCCTGCGTCGCCGGTGTCGCTGCTGCCGCAAGCAGCGGCAAACAGTGACACAGCGAACAGCACCGCCAACAGGCGGAACAGTTTCGTGTTTCTCATTTTGGATTCCCTCCGTAGGAATTTGCAGACAACGTCGTCCGCACTAGGTGGGCGCACCATAGCCCTACGGTTACGGAGAAGTCATTTCGGGCACATTTTATTAACGTCTTCGAAAAGCGCTCGACGCGAAGCTCGGATCACCCTGAGGCACCGTCCCATAGCGCCGTCGATGCGCCGCGAAGAACGGCAGTGGTTGCTAAGTTCACTGGCGATGCCCCTCCATCTCGTCCAACACGCTCTCGTCGCGGAGCGGCTTGCAAATTTGCGAGCGACCACCACCGAAAGAGCCGACTTTCGGCGGAATCTCAACGATCTCTCGAGTTACGTCTTGTTCGATGCCTTACGAGACCTCGAATGTGTGACGTTCGACATAGACACTCCCCTCGAACCAACGACTGGCCATCGGGTCGCGAACCCACCGCTGCTCATACCGGTCATGCGAGCAGGGCTCGGGATGCTCGACGCGGCCCTCGAATTACTGCCCGCAGCCCGTGTTGGGTTCATTGGATTGAAACGCGACGAAAACACACTTTTGCCGCATGCCTACGCCAACACGGTCCCCGACGACCTCGATGGAAAACCCTGCTTGGTTCTCGACCCCATGCTCGCGACCGGTGGGTCACTCGCGCACACCTGCGACCTTTTGCACGCTGCAAACGCGGGCACGATCACCGTTGCCTGTCTGCTCGCAAGCCCTGAGGGAGTCGCCCTCATGGGAGAGCAATACCCCGACGTAGATATATGGACGGCCTCGGTCGACGAAGCCCTGAATGACGTTGGCTTCATCCGACCCGGACTGGGCGATGCCGGCGATCGCCTCTTCGGCCTTTCGTAGTCCAATGCTTGACCATGTCTTCGCCGATGCGATCGGCGCGCTCCGCTCGGCACTCGAACTCGCAATGCTCGAACGTCAAGCGGTCGAAGAGCGGTTCACCACCGACGCACTTCTTGGCGACACACGATGGGAAACCTCCTACAGCATCCCCGGAGAGGGCGATCCGCCAAACGTCCAGGCCGACATCACATTCTTGTGGCCGACGTGGTCGCAGACCGCCTATCGAAGCTGGTTCCTAACCGGCGAGCTATCGACCGTGCCGTCGATCGAGGCCGACATCATCATTCGTGCGCAAGGCCTCAACTCCCCACCCGACGTTGGCAGCGTTGCAGCGGCACTGCCCGACCAATCGCCACCCATGGGACGAGACCGCCTCGTACGGGTTCCCGGCGCCTCGCTCGAACAACTCCACGACGAGCGCTACGAGCCGTCCTCCTATGCGCTCGAGTTCGCGTACTCCGGAAGCTTTAGCGTTCGGGCCGAGGTCCTGGCAGACGGAAACTTGCTCGATGAGATCTTCTCCGCGGCGGGCGGATGGATATCGGGGACACTGATCAGCCTCAGCGACGCGGTATAGAGGTTTCCCTCCCGCTTCGCTCCAGCTGTCGCAATCCGGCCCTTGGGGCCTCGATGCTCCGCTGCTGCGCCGGAGGCGGTGAGCCGGCTACAGGCCGCGTTTTAGTTCGGGGAGGTCGTCGTAGCTGGGGTCACGCTTTTCCATGCGGGCGGCGAACGACTCCAGGAGATCGGTCGGGTGGAACATGCCGGTCTGCCAGGTCGCCATGTAGTGGAGAGAGTCGGCCACCGAGTGATCACGGGTGTAGTTGATCATCTCTTTCGTGCCGTGAATCGCGAGGGGCGACCGAGACGCAATCCGTTCGGCGATACCCATCACCGCATCGAGCATCGTGGGCTGGTCCGGATACACCTCGTTGACCAGGCCGACCTCTTTGGCCCGGGCAGCGGGCATGCGCTCGCCGGTGTAGGCCATCTCGCGGGCGATGCCCTCGGGGATCAACTTTGGAAGCCGTTGCAAGGTTCCAACATCGGCGGTCATGCCAATGTTGATTTCCTCGATACAAAACCAGGCGTCCTCGGTGGCATAGCGACAATCCGCAGCCGTAGCGAGGTCGACGGCGCCGCCAACCACACCACCTTGAGCGGCGATCAGCACCGGCATTCGAGCCCGTTCGAAGGCCGTGAAGGTGTCTTGAAGGTGCAGCACGTCGTAACGAAAGTTGGCTTGCACGCGGCCGGTCTCGGTGTCGGTGTCCTCGTGCAAGCCACCATTGGTGAACACGCTCAGGTCCATCCCGGCACTGAAGTGCTTCCCGGTCGAGGAGATAACGATTGCTCGAGATGCGCCGCGATCGCTGATCTCATCGATGAGAACGGGTAGATCACGCCAGAACTCTGCGGTCATCGTGTTCAGCTCATCGGGCCGGTTCAGCACGATGTGGGCTACTCGATCGGACTCGGTCACATCGAAGGTCATGGAGCCACGGTAGTAGTTCTCGTCTAGCGAGCGCAGAACTCCGAGAGCAGCTGCTGGGGTCGAGCACCGATGTGAGTGATGATTTCAGCTGCGGCGCAGCTGCCCATCTCGCCGGCCGTGGCGAGGTCCGCTCCGGCGGCGAGTCCAGCGAGAACTCCTGCGGCATAAAGGTCCCCAGCGCCGGTGGTGTCGACACGCTTTTCCACCTCGACGGCAGGTATGGCGAGGACATCACCAGCGGTAACGATCGACGAACCTTGCCTTCCCTGCGTGACGCAGACGGTTTCTGCAAGTTCACGCAGGCGCGGCACGGCTTGGTCAAGGGTTTCGGTTCCGAGCAGCGAGTGCACCTCATCTTCGTTGCCAAACAACAGATCGACGCGGTCGGCTATGAGCTCGAGCCACTCGTCGCGGTGACGATCTACAGCAAAGGGATCCGAAAGCGTAAACGAGGCCGTAACACCGTGCTCTCGAGCGATGTCCATGGCGTCGCGAATGGCCTGCTTCGCATCCTCGAGATCCCATAGGTAACCCTCGCAATACAGCTCTTTGGCTTGAGCGACGAGCGCTTCATCGATATCGGCCGTGGTGAGAAGCGAACTCGCTCCGAGGAACGTGTTCATCGTGCGCTGTCCATCATTGGTGACCTGGATCAGACAGCGTGCTGTCGCGGGACCAGCGTCGGCTTGCGTCACGCTGTATTGCACGCCGGCCTTTCGGATGTCGTCGATAAAGACCGTGCCGAGTTCGTCGTTGTGGACCTTGCCGAGATACGCGGACGTTTGTCCAAACGATGCGACACCGACCATGGTGTTGGCAGCCGACCCGCCAGACTCTTTCAGCGTGTTCTCCATCAACCCCGTGAGCTCTTCGGCTCGAGGCTCGTCGATCAGGGTCATCGACCCCCGATTTAGCCCGTGCGCCTCGATGAATTCGTCATCGACTTGGCCAATGACATCCACGATTGCGTTTCCGACGCCAACAACTTCGACCGACACATTTCCTCCAGACCCGGAATGGACTCCGGGCACCGGCAGTCGAAGGTACCATTCGCAAACTGCAGCGCCAACGGCTGCGAATAGCCGCCAAGGAGTTTCACGCAATGAATCACCGCCTTCCCCGATCGATCATGCCTATGAGTTACGAGGTCGAGATCGCACCTGACCGCAGCCAGAAGCAGTTCGCCGGGTCAGTCCTGGTCCGCGCCGAGGTAACAGAAGCCACATCGGAATTACGCTGCAACTCCCTTGACCTCGCAATCTCGAAGGCTGCCGTCGACGGTGAAGAAGTCGCCGTGTCCCTCGATGTCGAAAACGAGCAACTCGTCGTTGAGTTTGCCGAACCTCGACAACCTGGCCCGATCGAATTTTCGGCCAGCTTCACGGGAGAACTCAACGACGACCTTCGGGGCTTTTATCGGTCGACGTTCACCGATGACGAAGGCAACGAACAGATCATCGCCACCACTCAGTTTCAATCGACCGATGCACGCCGGGCGTTTCCGTGCTGGGACGAGCCGGACATGAAGGCAACCTTCGACATCACACTCGTCGTAGACCCGACCGAGACCGCTGTAAGTAACGGCGCCGAGGTCGAACGCACAGCACGCGACGACGGCAAGGTCGCCGTGCGCTTCGCACAGACCATGAAGATGTCGACCTACCTGGTCGCCTTTGTTGTTGGACCTCTCGAAGTCACCGAGCCGGTTATGGCTGGGTCGACCCCGGTTCGCATCGTGCATCGTCCCGGCCAAAGCCACCTCACCGAGTTCGCGCTCGACGTGGCCGTTCACGCACTTGCCTACTTTGAGGACTACTACGGGATCCCCTACCCCGCCGACAAGCTCGACATGATCGCATTGCCGGACTTTGCCATGGGCGCGATGGAGAACCTCGGTTGCGTTACCTACCGAGAAATCCTGCTCCTTGTAGACCCCGACGTCGCAACGCAACCCGAGCTACAAAACGTCGCCGATGTCATCAACCACGAACTCGCCCACATGTGGTTTGGCGATCTGGTCACGATGAGCTGGTGGAATGGCATTTGGCTAAACGAAGCCTTCGCCACGTTTATGGAGATGAAGGCAACCGACGCATACCGTCCCGAATGGAAACGATGGACCAGCTTCGGAATCAGCCGGTCGGCCGCCTTCGACGTCGACAGCTTGATCGCGACCCGGCCGATCGAGTTCCCCGTCGTTTCTCCCGCAGACGCCGAAGCCATGTTCGACCTGCTCACCTATGAAAAGGGTGCGGGCGTCGTCCGCATGCTCGAACAATGGCTCGGTGAAGAGACCTTCCGTGAGGGCATTCACTATTACCTCACCACCCATGCCTACGCGAATACCGAAACCAATGACCTCTGGGATGCCCTCGAACATGTCGCTGGCCAACCAATTACCAAAGCCATGGAAACCTGGATCTTCCAGGGCGGCTATCCGGTCATCGAGGTTGAGGACGGTCACATCTGCCAACGGCGCTTCGCCTATCAAGACGTCGAGAGCAAGGAGTTGTGGCATGTTCCGGTGCAACTTCGCTCTACCGACGGCGAGGTGCAAACAGTCGTTCTGAAAGACTCCACGGCCGAATCCGGACTGGACGTCGCCGACATTGCATCCTTCAACCACGACGGCAGCGGTTTCTACCGCGTAAAGCTTCCAGCGGAACGCCTCGCTGAGTTGGGCGAATCGGGGGTCGGCCATCTCGATGCCGTCGAACGCTTTGGCATCATCGATGACACCTGGTCGCTGACGTTGGCTGGGGAGACTCCCCTTCGCGATCTCCTTGCTCTACTGCGCGGCTACCGAAACGAGGACGACGTATCGGTATGGCAGCGCGTGATCGGTGCGCTTGGATTTATCGACCATGTGGCCCCCGATGAGGTTCGGGGCGATCTCGGAACACACATCGCGTCGCTACTCGTACCGGCAATCGATCGCCTGGGCGACGCACCAACCGATGATGAATCCATGCGTACCTCACAGTTACGCGGCGCGTTGTTCGTCGCCGCCGGGACGCTGACGAAGTCGAGCAGCGATCTCCGAGCGTCAACGATTGCGCGGGCACGGCGGCTACTCGACGACGACTCCACCGACGCCGAGTTGCGGGCTGCGGCGATCAAAGTCGTTGCGGCCAACGGCGATGCGAGCGACTTCGATCGTTTCCGAGACGGTTTCACAAACGCGAAGAGCCCCCAGGCAGAGATGAGGAACCTGTACGCCCTGCCCGCGTTCCCTGAGGCCGAGCAGGTGGAGACGGTTACTTCAATGGCCCTCCACGGTGGCATCCGGACACAGAACGCGCCGTTCGTGCTCGCGCAAGCACTGATGAACCGATCGCATGGTCCAACGGTCTGGGAACGCGTCGCCGATGAGTGGGACTCGATCAACGACACCTTCCCGTCGAACACGATCGTCCGCATGCTTACCGGTGTGCGCTGGCTCACCGACGACGCGACTGCAGACGCCGTGCGCGCCTTCTTCAGCGAACGGGAACTACCGCAGGGCCAAAAGCAACTCGACCAGCACCTCGAACGACTGCTTGTCAACGCCGCCTTTCGTGGTCGCGTCCACGACGAATTTCCAGCGGCACTCAAGCCGTGACCTCGATCCGTCCTCCATTTAGCGCCCTCGCGTCCAACGAGATATTCGCGATCACCGACACCTCGGCGCAGGTCGTCGTGCGGCCCGAGTCGGCCTCGACCACCGGCGTCGAGGTCCGCGTTGGCGAACGCACTATCGCTGTTGCGTGCGAGTCCGGCGTCGGCGTGGCCGAGATTGACGGGCTCACTCCTGACGCCCCATTTCGACTCCAAATCATCGACAACTTTGGTGAGGTCGTCGAGGAGCTCCAGGGGAAGACGCGGCCGCACCTCAGCGCAGCGACGAAGATCGCCACCATCTCCGACGTTCATCTGGGCGCGTCGAAATTCGGGCCATCGGGAAAGATCTCCGATCACAAGTCGCCTCCCTATCCGCTGCGTTGTGGGAGAGCGGCGGTCGATGAAGCGGTTGCCTGGGGTGCTGAGGTGTTGGTGATCAAGGGCGACCTCACCGACACGGGTGCTCGAGATGAGTGGACTATGGCCGAGGAGATGCTCGACGGCATCGAGATTCCCATCATGATCACGTCGGGCAATCACGATGTGTGGAGTACCCGAGAGGTCATGCCTGCGATCGGGGCCGAATCGATCGGGCGCTCGGTCGAGGATGTTCAGACGCTCGATATCGGCGGGTCTCGGATCGTGTTGGTCGACACGAGCTTGCCTGGCCGCGGATGGGGAGACCTCGCACGACATCGGGACCTCATCAAAGCTGCCGTGGACGTCGAACAGTCCGTGCTCTTGTGCCTGCACCATCATCTGCAACGAACACCGGTGCCATGGTTTTGGCCACCGGGGATTCCACCGTCAAATGCTATGCCCGTCGTCGAAGAGCTGTTCGAGATCAACCCGGCGGTCATGATCACCGCCGGACACACCCACCGGAACCGGCGCCACCACGTACTCGACGCCAACGTCACCTTTACCGAGGTCGCATCCACCAGCGACTACCCGGGCGTATGGGCCGGATATGAGATCTCGGCGGACACCTTTCGACAGACCGTTCGTCGCATCGCCTCGCCCGACGCCACCTCGTGGACCGAGGCAACTCGCGCTGCGCTCGGCACCGTCTGGCCGCGATGGTCCCAGGGCCGTCTCGACGATCGCTGCGTGGACGTGGCGATCCCCACCGGTTCTGTCGCATAGCCTTCGGGCATGGAACTCGACTTCACCGCGGATGAGACCCGCGTGTTGTTCTCGCTCGTCGAGAAAGAAACAACTACACCGGATCAATATCCACTTTCAACCAATGCGGTGCGCATCGCGTGCAACCAAAAGACCAGCAGAGATCCGGTAGTCGACCTCAGCGAACGTGACGTTGACGCTGCTCTCCTGTCACTACGCGAGCGCGGCCTCGCCCGCAGCCTGAAACCATCGGGATCTCGCGCATGGAAACATCGCCACGTCATCGAAGAGGTCTTACCCCTGAGCCCCGAGGCCCTCGCGGTTCTCACGATCCTGGCGCTCCGAGGAGCACAAACCCCGGGCGAACTCCGCCAACGCAGCGAGCGACTCCACGACTTTGAAGACACCGGCCAGGTCGAGGAAACCCTTCGTACTCTCGCATCGCGCGACGAACCGCTCGTCACGAACCTGGGCCGCGAGGCAGGCCAGAGTCAGGACCGCTGGCGCCACCTACTCGGAGCCGTTGCCGTGTCGGCAGAGGCGAGCCGGCAGCATTCGATGGCTGCCGCATTTCTCGACATGCACTCCGGCGACTTTTTCGTCTTGGCGAACCCCTGGGACAGGGGATCTGCTCGCATGCTCCAAGAACTGGGTGCGCTGGCCCTCGCGACAACCAGCAGTGGGTTTGGTCGCTCCGTTGGCAGGGACGATCAGGAAACCACACGAGACGAACTCGTCGCTCATGTACGTGAACTTGCCGACTTTGTCGACGTACCTCTCTCCGTCGACTCCGAGAGGATGTTCCCCGAAGCCCCAGGAGGGATCGCCGAAACCGTTCACCTGCTCGCACAAGCCGGAGCCGCGGGCGCTTCGATCGAGGACTACGACCCGGTCACAAAATCCATCGTGCCTCTCGAGCAGGCCGTTGACATGGTCGCCCAAGCTACCGCTGCTAGCGAACAGCATGGCCTCGTCATTACCGCCCGCGCCGAGAACTACCTGTATGGGCGAGAAGACCTCGACGACACCATCGCCAGGCTGAAGGCCTTCGAAGCAGCAGGTGCCCATTGTGTGTACGCACCCGGGATCGAGAGCGAGGTCGACATCGAACTCGTCCTCAGCGAGATCACCAAACCACTCAACGTCCTGCTTACCACTGGCACACCGTCGCTCGAAAGACTGCGTGAACTCGGCGTCAGAAGAGCCTCGACGGGAGGTGCGCTTCACCTGACTGCAATGGCCGCTGCCCGAGCCAGAGCGGAGAGCCTGTACACCTAGCGCTAGGTTGACACCATGGATAACGAACTCGCTCCGATTCGGCTGACCGTCTGGTCAGACTTTCTTTGACCTTGGTGTTACGTCGCGACCGTGCGTCTCGACGAAGTAGCAGAGCACTTTGAAGACCGCGTCGAACTGGAGTGGAAGTCGTTCCTCTTGCGGGTCGAACCAAAGACCGACGACCGCGACGGGTTCATCGAATACACCAAGAGTTGGCTCAACCCAGCCCAACAGGAACCGCGCACGTCGTTCAACGTCTGGACCTCCGATGAAGATCAACCTGCGTCGAGCGTTCCTGCCCAGGTCGCGCACAAGACGGTTCGAGCCTTCGACCCCGATGCTTCTATGACCTATCACCACGCGTTGCTCAAGGCGTATTTCACGGACAACCGGAACATCGGAGACGCGGAAACACTGCTCGACATCGGCGCCGAGATTGGCCTCGACCGAGACGCGCTTCAGGCACTGGCTCAAGAGCGCGAAGACGAGTTCGCGAACCAGGTGATCGTCGAACATAACGCCGCACTCCAACTCCAGGTCAACGCCGTACCAACGGTTGTTCTCGACGGGGGGTTCGCTATCCCCGGGGCACAGCCGGCAGAGGCCTACATTCGACTGGTCGAACGCATCGAGGACAAGCGTTCCAGCGCCTAGTGTGTCAAGAACCGTGAATTTCACTTTCCAACCACAGATAATCAAGCGGGACTCGGCAGTTCCATTGCGCATGATCGCCGGCGGTTGGATCGTCGCCATATTGTCGATCCTCGCGTTTGGGACGGTGAACAACGTCGTCATCGCGTTGATGGGCATCACCCTGCTCGCCGGAGGCCTCTTCGCCGTAAGCCTCAACAAGGACCGCACGTGGCGCATGGTGTTAGGGGCGACCGCCGGTGCGGTGGCCTTTTGGCTTGGCTATCGCTTTGCCTTCGCCGATCGCCTGTTCCCTGTTCGCACCGTTCCTCGGGAACTGCTTGAAGTTGAGCTCATCGGATCGATCATCCTTGGACTCGCCGTTACCTCGATTGGTGCCGGCGGCCTCCTCGAAGCCGTGCGGGCACAAGCCGCACCCGGTCGATCACCGGTTGCCGTACGCATCTACCTCGTCTTGGTTGGGATGTTTATCGCCGGGGTGCTTTGCACCGAGGCTGGCGTGTCGAACAGCATCGCGATCGTGGCCGTGTTCGCCACTGGTGTCGGGCTCGGAACTCTGGCCTGGCTCCGCCGGGAACGCCCCGAGTCGCATTTTTCTCCGCAACCCTGACCGATTGCGCCCTTCTCATTGGGCCTCTCCCTAATTGGTGAGCCAGGAGATCTTGGGTAGGCGAGGTGAACGCTAACCTCGGGCGCTGTGGCTGTCTTGGTGCTCTCAAACGACGTCGTGCCTGGCTTTGGCGTGCCCGTGGCCGCGCCGGGACTCCGTTCGAGCGGCATTGCTGCTGGCCTTCGAAGCCACGGGTTTGACGTCGAGCTTGCCGTACCAGCCGACGTTTTACGGCTCGCCGGTGCAGATACCGAATCGCCGCCCGCCGGCGCAGTGGTGATCGAACTTCCCGAGCTGATGGGACACATCGAATCGTCGGGCATCGACTGGGTCGTATTCACCAACGCGAATCTCACGCCGCACCTTCGCCCCACCGGTGATGTGCGATATGTGTACGACCTGTTTGCCCCCAAGATGCTCGAGCGCCTCGCTAGTCCTACCCCCGAGCCCGAGTGGGACGCCTTGACCGCACAAAAGGAGCGGGCGCTCGCACTCGCAGACCTGGTGTGGGTCAACGGCAAACGCAAGCTGGGTTATGCCCTCGGCTGGATGATGAGGCCGAACGTAAACGAGCAGCGCCTGAAGATGGGCAAGTCATCGATCTTCGAACACGACCCATCGTTGCAGCTGCAATTGGTCGAGATGCCAGTGATCCCCCCCGAAGGCTCGCCTGTCGTGAGCGCTTCGTCGAACGGCGATCAACGCCGGATCGGCATAGGCGGATACGCGCAACTCTGGAGCGTTCTCGAACAGGTGCATCCAGCACACACCGCGCTCAGCTCTGCTGGCCATGCGCTGCATTGCCTTCTCCCCCAGCACTGGTCGGCGGGAGCCACACCGGCGCCAGACTCCGCGCTTCCGCCAGAAACCGTGATCGAATACGGTCCGCTGATGCTCAATGAGTTCCATGAGTGGGTCCGGTCAATGGACGTCATGGTGGACGTCTTTGCCCAATCGAGCGAGCGTCGCTTGGCGATGATTACGAGAAGTGCGGTCGCTCTTGGTTGGGGCGTGCCGGTGATTCATGGTGTCGACTCCGAGGTCTCCGACATCATCACCGAATACGACGCCGGTTGGGTTGAGACCTCGATCGACCCGGCACGCTGGCGTGCCATTGCTGAAGAAGTCTCCGACCCCGCCATCATCGAGCGGAAGCGTGCTGGAGCGAAAGCTGCCCAGGAACGCTTCAATCCACACATCGCACTCACCGAGGCAGCGTCACGCCTTCGCGAGCTCGCGTGAAGCCTCAACTACACGTCCTCGTTCCGTTCTGGGGTCTCGCGGGCGGGGTAATCAAAGTGCTCGATTACGCGCAGCACGGCCAGCGCGGCGGATACGACGTGACGTTGTGGGCACCAGCCGCAGGCACAAGCGAACCGCTCATGACATCGTTACCGGTGATGGAACGAATTCGGGCGGGCGGAGTGCAGTTTCGAGTGCTCGAAGACCTCGCCAAAGTGCAACTCAGTGAGCACGATCGGTTGTTGTTCACCGAGCCCGCCCACGCCGCGATTGTCGACCGAATCGGCGCGCCAGCTGAACGTCTTATCCACCTGGTCCAAGGGACACGTCATGCGACCCCGACGTGGAACAACGGACTTCACTACCGACTTCTCCATCGGCCCTTTGTTCGAATAGCAGTGAGCGAACAGGTCCGCTCGGCGATCGCTCCACACGTTCACCCCGCACTTCCTCTACATCTGGTCCCCGAAGGCCATGACATCGACTATTTCACTGTCGAGCGCCAAGCGATGAATACGACCTCTCCGCTACGGGTGCTCTACAACACCTGGAAGTCAGATCTCGGCGACGCAGTAGCCAAGCTCTGTGACCCAACCGAGGTGGTGTTTACAGCGATCCGTTCGCCAATGTCGTGGCCAACTCTGCGCGACCACTACCGCGACGCAGATATCTTCCTGGCGGCACCGGGTCCCGAGGAGGGCTTCTATCTTCCCGGGCTCGAAGCCATGGCCGCTCAATGCGCAGTGGTCATGGCCCTGGTGGGCGGCAATGAGGCATATGCGGTGCCGGGACACAACATGGTCACCGCCACCTTTGATGATCCTGAGGAACATGCCGCTGCGCTCTCCCAACTCGCTGGAGATGGCGACCTTCGGTCGCGCGTCATAGCTGCTGGCCTGATAACTGCACGAGAGCGAAGGCTCGACCAGGAACGAACCGCCGCCCTGAAAATTCTTCGAAGTCCCCTTGAGAACTACGATGAAATCGCCAGCCAGGAGGTGGCCATATGACACCTGATCAGGGAGACTCCGCTTCGGCAAGCCTCAATGATTTGGGCCTTGTACCCGTTGAGCCGCTCAGCACATCCGAGCGCGCAGAGCTCGACTTCTTGCGTTACGAAGCTGGGCATCTTCAGCGACGGCTTGGCGAGATTGAGTCCGAGCTTCATGACGCCGAGCTGAAGCACACTCGTATGTCTCAGGACTTTCGTTGGACGCTCGAAAAGCTAGAGAGTTCGCCGTTTGGACCCTTGCTGAAGCGCAGAGCCGGATTCAAACGCATGTTGGACACATGGGGAGCACCGCCCACATGACCAGGGTGTGGTTCGGCGGCACGGCTGAATCTCAAACGCCGGAATGGGAACATGTGGCTTCCGATGCCGCAGTGCTCGACCTAGAAGCGCAGATCGAGCGTGCAAGCGAGCTCTGGATCGATGATCCGCTCGCGTTCCCGTGGGACACCATTGGCCCATCCCTGCCGATGCCAATCACCGTCGACCTCAACGCCCTGACGCTGCTTGATATTGCCGCGCTGTCTCCATGGCTAGACACGCTCGGTCCCGGTGATCGGATTCGCTCCCATGATGCGGCCATCGAGAACCACATGCGCCGCCGATTCGATACCGACTCGGCCGGGGTTGACGAGACCCTCCAAGACCGCAACCAGCAAAAGGCGATCCACCGATCTCGCTCCCAGATCATCTCTCGTCTAGAGAAGGAAGCAGACGATCGCGGCGATGCTGACAAGACGCTCATCGTGTCGCTAACGCAGGCAGAACTGTTTGGATCCACACAGCTTGACTTCGCCGCCAACATCGCCTCTGTGTTCGCAGACCACGGCTCGGGAAGTCCCTTTGAAGTCTGGGGAGTTCGAGCAGCCCCCGGCCAGCCAACCGTTGGCGCGGTAGTGGCTTTCCGACTCGATGACCCAGCGGAGGTCCTCGAGTGACGGTACTCATTACGGGGTTCCACCGGAGTGGGACTTCGGCTGTTGCCCGAGCATTTCACCGCGCTGGCCTGTTCATGGGAGACACGCTTTTGGGTTCAGAGCCAGCGAACCCCTATGGACACTTCGAGGACGAAGCTGTCATCGAACTCCATGACTCGCTGCTCAATCGGGAAGGCCTGACGTGGAAGAGCACGTCACCAGTCCACGATCGATCACCGGCCCAAGCAGACATCGCAGAGTATGTCGAAGGTCGACGAGCACGGTCGGTTGACGAGTGGGGCGTCAAAGACCCTCGGGTGTGCCTGTTTCTCACCGAATGGCTCGCGGCCGCTCCTCGGGCAGAGGTCGTGTTCGTGATACGCCCGCCCGGTTCTGCGGTCGCATCCCTGCACCGGAGACACATCCGCCGCTATATCGATACCGCCGGCATAGACGATAGCGATCTTGCCTTTCGTCGAGATCCCGACCTCGGGCTCAAACTGTGGTGCCACTATCACGAGCAAGCCCTCCCCGCTCTCCAAGGACATCCCCACGTCACCGTTGTGGACTATGCAGCGCCTGACGCTAACGATGCGATTCAGGCTTCGATTGCGCGCCTCGGCCTGGACAGCGACGAGTTCACGCCTCTTGACCGGACTCTCGGACAGAGCGCGACGACGTGGCTACACGACCCTGCACTCGGTGAACGGGCACGATCCATTTGGGCCGAGCTGCGCACTCTTGCTAGCTAAATCTTCTCTAAAGCAGCTCTTCCCCGATACCGAGTTCATGATGTATGGGCAACGAGTGCAGGTTTCACATCGTTTCCGCGGGAACTCTCGACTCCGAGATCGCGGGCGATAAGCGAAAAAATTCGAACTCGAATCGCAAGATCGTCATTGTCGATCTCGAAAACATGATGTTCGGCGATCACGCCGATGCGTCACGCCCCGATAGATCGCAAGAAATCCTCGAACTGGCTGAGGCGCGACGTCCGACCGACATGGTCATCGTCGGTTGTAATCCGCGACTTGCCTTCTCCGCGAAGAACCTGTTCCCGAGTTCTCAAATCGTTACCGGCCACGGCAAAGATGGCGCCGACATCGCCCTCATAGAGACCCTCGACCTAAACCACGCCGCTGAACGCTTCGATGAGCTGTGCATCGTGTCTGGAGACCATGCGTTTGCTCCCATTGCTCACGCCGCACGCCAGCGAGGCCTGCGAATTCGAGTCGTGGCGCCCCGCTTCGGTATGAGCACGGCCTTGCGGGTGTATGCCGATACCGCAGTCCATCTGCCAGAGGACGCTCACGACACTCGTCCGGAGGACGTCATCAACACAGAAGGGCCGCTAGCCGCATGAGCTCAATCTTGTCGTATCAACAACTCAGCAGTCGAGAGCGACGCCACTTCCAGCGGGTCAACCTCCACGTCAGTGGAGAATTTGTCTGGATGAGCAAGCCTCGCTTTGGCCGGACCGCCACGAACCGCGAGCTCGTCACAACCCAGAACCTTTCGGTCTTGGGTACAAAGGTGATTCTTCCAGGAGACTGGGATCTCGCAGAGGGCGCGAGAGGACGCTTCAAACTCGGCTCAGAATTCTGCGACGCCGAAGTGATGGAAGCCGAAAGCAACGGCGTCGCAAACACGGTCCGGCTCCGATTCCTTGCGCCTGGCCCTACCTTTATTGACGCGGTGAAAGCAACGGTCGAACGCGAAGGCTCCGAACGTTTCAGCTTGCACAAGCTCTGGGTCTAGCCGAAGTCAGCCCTTCGATTTTGGGCTGTTCATCTTCACTTCAGCGGCGACCTGCTTCTTGGTCGCGGCCCAGCTGCAAATGGGGCACTCCAACAGATCGTGGCGCCGAGCGGGACAGTACTCACGTCCAAAGAAGATGATCTGTAGGTGACGACGGTTCCACGTCTCTTCGTCAAAGACAGCCTTTAGATCTCGCTCGGTACGTTCCACAGTGGTGCCGTTCGAGAGCCCCCAACGCAACGCCAAGCGATGGATATGGGTGTCGACGGGGAACGCGGGAACCCCAAAGGCCCCGGCCATAACCACGCTGGCCGTCTTGTGTCCGACACCGGCGAGTGATTCGAGGAAATCCCAATCCGGGCGGATCTCACCACCGTCGTCGAGAATTTGGTGGGCCATCTTTGAGAGGTTTTTTGCCTTTGTCGGGGCAAGGCCTATCTCCCGAATCAGCTGGTGGATCTCCTCGGGTGGGAGCGCGGCCATCTTCTCGGGCGTATCTGCAGCAGCAAACAGCCCGGGGGTCACCTCGTTGACCTTCTTGTCGGTGGTCTGCGCGGACAGCGCGACAGCGACGACGAGGGTGTAGGGATCCTTGTGATCCAGCGGTACCGGCGGATCCGGGTAGAGGTCATCGAGAAGGGCGCCGATGCGTTCAGCTTTTTCCGCTCGCTTCATGCGTGGAGACTATCGGGGCTAGGCATTGGCCGACTATGGCTAATTCTGGAGGTAGCTCTGCCGATCGGATCAGTACGTTATGGGCTGGAAGGCCTGTACGAGAAGGGCGACCATGTTGGCCGAACTAGTTGTAGATCTCAAAGACCTCGGCCTTGTCGTGGGCGAATCTTCAGGCCGAGATGTCTCGGTCTTCCCCAAGCTCAGTGGTCTAGTCAGCCTGTGGGGGAAGCTCGGAGTGGAGGTCTCAGCCATCAACCTCGTTACCGCAGACTTTGCCCACGGCGACCACGCAACAGGCTTTGCTGGGTTCCACGCCGAGGCATGGTGGGAAGCCGAGAAGGTCTTTGTTGAAGATGAGCCGTACTCGGTGTCGTTTCACACCTATCGGACCACTACTGGCGATACCGGCAGAGACGCCCTCGTCGTCACGACTGCTCTTTCACGGTCCGATGCCCTCGCAGACAACAATCTCACCGACGACACGAACGACCGTGTCGTCATCGTGATGTCCAACCGTCGCGGCGTTCGCTCCGCCGTCACGCATGCACGCGGCGCCGCGGTCATGCTTGCAGGTACGGTCATCTCGGACCCCGGACTCGCCCACGTCCGTCTTGAACCACGCTGGCTCCAAGACCTCGGGTCCCGCTTCGCGACGATCGAACTAGACGGCGTTGAGGTCCGTGACGGACGTCCAATGCGCGGTGATGTGGCGATCGGAACTCCCTACGGCGGCCTCGAAGGCCGAGACGAGGACCGCTGGGCGATATCAAACTTCGCCAAGACCGTCGCCATCTTCGATCCGGACACGTTTGAAATCGGGATCACCGCTTCTCACCCAACGGGAACCGCTCCCGAGGCATCGGGAGTCGCGGCAACAATTCAGCGCCTTGGACTTGGCGAACTCGTGCATGTTGAGACCGCCGACAACCAAGACCCGCTCATCGACACCTCGGTTGTCGCAACCCTGTATCGGTACGCCGCGGACTACCCCAAACACACCATCGTGATCGTCTCAACACGAGCGTCGCTAATCATTGCTTCGTCGGACCTAGCCGCGTATTCGATGGTGAACCCGCAACGCTTCATTCGCCTGTGCGTGCCGTATCGCCAGCCGAGCTTTGACGAAGAGGTATTTGCCAACAGCACCGGAGCTTGCCGAGTAGTCCTCGAACAGTCACAGAGCGCGTCGCTCTTCGAGCGGGGCCCTGAGCCCAAGGTAAGCAGCGATGGTTGGCCTGTTCTCACTCTGGTGAGCAATCCCAACTCCGCACGAGAAGACGCCGCTGCATGGCGGGAAGAAACCCAGCGCCACCTACTCATTCTTGGGGCGGACTCAACGAGCGCCGGACCCGCTGATTCAACAAGCGCGCCGACCCTCCCAATTTCGCTCGGAGGATGCAGCGACTTTGAGGCCCGTCGCCCACAGCTACGCCCAGGGGCAGTGGTGGAAGGTGTCCTTAGCCAAGATGGCGAACGGTGGATCGTGGTCTCAGATCCAATCGAACGACGACGAGCGAACCGCACCGCCGAGGACGCAACCGAGGCTCCCGTTCTCGATGACTCTCCAAGCGGAGACGAAGAGAGAACCGCCGCCTAGAAACATGTCGTGCACATTCATGCGTGGACGTGCAAGGCTTGAGGTATGACACCACTTGAAATCGTGGCGTTGGAACCTGCGGGTGCTGAGGTCTTCGGCGCCGATCTAAGTGATCGAAGTGTTGCAGACTCCGACCAAATCACCGCTGCGTTCGCGGCCTTCGGTTTGCTCGTATTTCGCGAACAGGTAGTCGACGAGCGGGAACTCTTCGCATTCGCATCACGCTTTGGTTCGGCGTCGATGATCCAAGGCGTCGGCGCCCCTGGTCAGTGGCACGCCGGCAACACCGGCCAAGTCGAACCGATGCTTGGCACGCTCTCCGCCCTACGAGGCCGTCACGATGTACCGGACACTCGGTTTGCCTCGACGTCGGTCGCCTTTGATTATTTGAGCTCATCGACCCGCAGCGCGCTCGAAGGGCTGCACGGCCACCATCTCCTCAACGATGACGCTGCCGCCACCACCCGGCATCCGCTCGTTATTCGCCACCCTCTATCGGGGCGCAAGACGCTCTTCGCTAACCCCTCGACGACCATTGGCGTAGACGGGATGGCCGACGCCGCAGGTTTGGCGCTACTCAACGAACTGTTCGAACACGGCCAGAGTGAGGAATGCGTAACGACGGTCTCTTGGGAACCGGGCACGGTCATTCTTTGGGACAGCCGATCCTTTTGGCGGTTCGAGCCCACCCAAACCGACCCGGATCAGCTCCTGACGATACAGATCCAAGGGGTCGCGCTATCTCCGGCGGTTCCACAAGACGCCACCGATCCAAGTTTGGTGCAACGAGCTGGGGCCACGCTTGCCGGGGGCATTATCACCGCCGCGATGACGGGGATCGCCGAAGTGATCGAACCCGAACGGGTCCGGCCAGATGTGGAGATTGTGGCTGAGGCACCAGATCGTGAGCCCCTCGATGATGGCTTCGATTTTGGTGACCTACCACCGCTCGATTAACGGCACCGATGGTGGCCTCGGCGTTCGCTCGTTACCTGATTGGTCGTAGGGCCGTAGCCACTACCGATGTGTCCAGCTCTCGCATTTGTTTCATGAGCCGCACGAAAACATCCTGATCGTCGAGAGTCAGGCCAGCGGAGACCGCGTATTCCACGTCTCCTCGAGCCGACAGCGTGTCGACGTCCGAACCGTTCGGAGGCATCGCGACGACGTCGATCTCGACCTCACCATTGTGTCCAACCGATCCCTGTACTGCCGTCGGCTTGGGAACGAAGACTTGGATACTTCCCGACTTGTCCGAGAAAGTCCCGACGCATCCGTCGAGCGGACCGCCAGAAACGTCGAGTTCGAAGCGGCCTTGCAAGGTGGCTGTGACCGACTCTGATCTCTCGCGTTCGGCGCGAAGTGCTGCCACGGTGTGTGTAGCGCCGCGCAACTCAAAGTGTCCGAGCGCCAGGCCTTCAGCGGTCTGCCAATGGGTCGGGAACTGGCTGCGATCCACGGCCTCGAAGCGACGCTGTCCACCCGGTCCCATAGCGTCGTCGAGCTGGCGACGAATCAACGCCTCCAGATGCGTTGCGTGCAAACCGCCACGCCGATCATCGATCAGGTCGCGTTCAAACGCTGAGCTCAAGAGGTCGAGAAGCCCCGAGACCCCAAAGGCCCAGAGGGAGACTTCACTCTCATCGTGGTAGCTGTGAAAGACACGACCGCCTGGGTGGTAATCGCTGGCCAACTCCATCCAGATCCGCGAATGCGTCCAATCTGCGATTGGATACAGAACGGCTGGAGCTGGCGGACAGTCGAGCACTCGACGCTCGAGGCTCTCTTCCAAAGCAATGAACCCGTCGAGCGCAGGACGCACGATCGACCCTGGGTCGTATTCGATCCAAAAGGAGCGAAGCTCGCCCGGAAGTTCGAGGGAACCCAGTGCAGTATCGATGGTCTTGACCAAACGCTGTGATTTTCCGGTGCGACGTCGTCGAGTGACCCCGAGACCATAAGGCTTCGCAGCAGCGTTAAAACGTTCGATTGCTTCGTTCAGCAGAATCATTAGTGAGGGGTTCGGCACACGCTGGGCTTGGCTTTATCAAGGATTCCGCTCCTAGGAGGCCGTACTTAACTCCGGGCTGCAATGTGTCGAAACTTCTGCAAAGATGTAATGCAGGCGCAAGACACAGAGGAACTCCCAATGGATGCTCGACACCTAACAGACATCACGATCGACCAAACCCAGCTGCGTGAGATTCCGCGTCGCGAATGGGTTGCTGCTGCGCCCTCGCACGCGCTCCATCTCGGCCTTGCCGTTGCGTGGGTCGTGTACCTCTGGAGCATCGGCCTGTTCGGTGGCGGCGAGTCCGGCGCTCCTTTGCCTGAGCTGTCCTTCGTCGACGAAGTCATCTTGCTTGCGTTGCTTGGAACGATCATGGGCGTGTTCGCGACGGTTGGGGCGGCGTTGGCCAATCACCGAGCTACGGCACGTATTTCCGCGGTCTGCGCAGTTGCGATGGTTGCCCTCGGCACCACGTGCGGATTCGCTGGACACTCAATCTCTTCGTGGGGTCCAACCACAGCGGCTGCAGCGGGAATCGGCTTTGCCAGCCTGGCGATCATGAGCCGCCGCGCCGCCTAACAAGGTACGGTTTGGCCTACAGCGTTGGCGTGGGCTCCGGTGAGTTCACGTTCTCCCAGATCCACTTTGCCGCGGGGATAATCACAATGGCGGGCGAGAACGCAACGATCGAGGTACCCAACCACACCAGGTGCGGCGCTTCGTCAACGGATCGCCCGGGGTCGCCGTAGATGGCCCAGGTCAGCGAGAAATAGGCAAACCCAAGCCCAAAGGCTGTGCCGACCCGCTCGAGCCAATCTCGGTCGGCTGCAATTCGCGAAACCCCGGCCAACAGGGCAATAAGCACAACGATCGCCACGACGTTCCCGACGGTGTCGATAACACTGGTATTCCCATTGAATCGAATGGCGATTTGGTAGGCGATTAGGGCGGCAGCGGGGAGAAGGGCAGCCGCGATCACAAGGCGGAAAAGGCGCATGATTCCACGCTGCCAGGTGCGAGAGTTTGCTAGCCAGGGCCACGTGACTCACCCCGAATGGGCCCACCGCACAGACCCCCCAAAGATTGGGGTCAAATGGGCCATTCGGCTCAGGCGAGATCACCTCGGCACCCTCTACAGTTTGTTCTACGGGATATGACGGCGGACACATACTGGCGATCCCAATTGCAAGGTGCTTCCAGCCCTCACCGCTCTTTTACTTGTGGGGAAGTGGTGAGGGTTAGGTCGCGTCCGTAGCGATGCTGACGTGGCATTCTGGAGCGGTGTCGCACCTTCCCAACACCCAGTGGAGGAAGCTGTGTCTTGCCGTTGGGTTTGTGACATTGGCGACAGCGTGCACACAAGATGCTTCGCCGCTAGCTGCTGATGCTCCCACGACCGTCACATCTCGCGCTGATAGGTCTGAAACAGATGCTTCCCCGAGCAGCACTGCGCCGATCCAGAGTTCTACGAGCACGGTCGTCCCGACAACAGCCACGGTGGCGCCTACGACAACCACAACTGTCGAGCAACGGCCGTTTGGTTCGCCGTCCCCCGAATGGCTCGGAACTCGACTTCTCCCACTACGGCCCAGCGACGGCCTTGGTGTCGCCACTCCAACCCCCGCGGAACTGGTCGATCGCGAGCTCTGGACGGTGGACGTTCTCGAGGCTCCTGCAAGCAACGAGTTCGTCTCGTCGCTAACCACTCCCCCACCCAATGAGGTCCTTGTTCGATCGACGTGGCGACAGGAGTGTCCAGTCGGGATCGATGAGCTGACCTATGGCCAGGTCAGCTTCTACGGGTTCGACGGGTTGTTCCACACCGGCGAGTTCTTGGTTCACCGAGACTTTGGCGAAGGTATCGTCGACATCTTTCAGACGTTGCACGAGGTCCGTTTCCCGATCGAGGAGATGCGGGTCACGACCCAAGCCGATGTGGACGCCCCCCGAACCGGCGACGACAACAACACGTCGAGCTTCGTGTGTCGCAATGCGGTCGGGTCGTCGCGCTGGTCGCGCCACGCCCACGGCGGAGCGATCGACATCAACCCCTTCCACAATCCTTTTGTCCGCGGTGACCTCGTGCTTCCCGAGCTCGCATCGGCCTACATCGACCGTACGAACCAACGACCCGGAATGGTCACGCCTTTGGTGGTCTCGTTATTCAAAGACCTGGGTTGGGGTTGGGGTGGCGACTGGACCTCAGTAGATGACTGGATGCACTTCAGCGACACCGGCAATTAGCGGCGTCGATTGCAGCGTCGATGTTTGTGAGCGAAGCGAGCAAACTCGGTAAGTGACGAGGTCCCCTAGGACA
>CAYTUB010000033.1:0-9882 GCA_964441145.1 uncultured Acidimicrobiales bacterium | reverse complement strand
CCGATGTTTGTGAGCGAAGCGAGCAAACTCGGTAAGTGACGAGGTCCCCTAGGACAAAACCGAGTGATTGTACGGCCGATGTTTGTGAGCGAAGCGAGCAAACTCGGTAAGTGACGAGGTCCCCTAGGACCGAGGAACGGCCATTATCCAGTTGGATAGTTTGTCGAGGCGGTTGACCGCCCACCACGCAAAGACCATTCCGGCGATAGCGAAGGCTGCGAGGGCGATATCGGTGTGGAGTTGGTCGAGAAAGATCGCAGTGGTGAGCACTTCGAGCATCGCCATGGCTGCCACGAACCAGATGACTGTGCGTTCGCTAACTTGCGCGGCGACCAGTGCCCCGAGGGGAGCACCCCACACGACGATGGGCGCTGCGGCAAGCCATATGCCAAAGAGGTCAAAGCGGCTGGCTGGTTCTGGACCAAAGGCTTCACCGCCGACGGCGACGACTTCGTCTGCTGTCAGGAGAATGTCGAGTTGTCCGTGCCAAAGGCCAAGGACCGCGAGTCCAACCGTGCTGACGATCGCCATGGACACGATCGACGTGGGGATGGCGACTCGTGGGGTTACTTGGGCGACCAGGACGATAAAGACGAACAAGAGCACGTCTGCGCCAGATCCCGCCAGGGAGGAGAAGATGCCGCCGACGAAGGCAAAGCTCAACATCACCATGACCGACCGTGTGCTCCAATCGGGAACGGTTTCATATTTCGCGGTTTGTGTTGCGCACTTCCGGACGATCAAGGCCACGGCGAAGATGATGAGCGTGAACGAGACCTTTACGTACGCGGAATCGAGGCGGGAGTCCCAGAAGGCCGTCGATGGGTCGCCCAGGACGAATAGCCCTACGAGCAGACCAATGATGCCGCCGGTGACGCCGAGTCCGAGCGCTTTCCAATCGACCTTTCGCCCGGAGAGCAAAATGGAGGCCGATGCCATCATCATTCCGGTCGCTTGAATGACCAGGGAGAACGATCGGGCGACCGGAGCGGGGACGGCGAGCAACTTCGTGAACACCGGAAAGGCCACTGCGCCACCGCCTTGAGGGGTGGAGCCGGCGACGAAACTGCCAAAGGCCATGGTGAGGGCCGCACTTCCGTTGTCGGCGACGCGATCGAAGTGCCCAAACGCAAATACGAATATCAACCAACCAACGGTGAAGGCGGCTGGAAGGCCGACAACGAGGGCGTTGCGAAACATCGAGTCTTCTGGCTCGACTTCTTCAACCCGGGTGTCTGTCCCCGCGTCAATCACCCCTGCAGTCATAGGCTTGCTAACCCGAGTGTCACCATGATCGATTCCCTAGATGTTCAGATCTGGGTTAGAACTCTAACGGGACGCATGGGGGCGCGAACCCCACTGGGGGAAACATGAGTGATCCGTTTTCGGAAATGACCGACTCCATGAACGAGGTAATGAGCCTCGGAGGCGACGTCACCAAGCTTCGCTCCTACTACAAGGATTCGGCCAAGACCTACGACGACTCTTGGTTCGAGAAGAAGACGCGCCGTACACGATGGATAGCAACGGCGACTATTGGGCCTTCGAGGTCAGCTGAACCCCGACCGGCGAGTGTTGCTCACTCGTCGCGAAGCGCCTTGACGATACTGGTGGCTACGACCCGGTCGGACAGGTAGCCCCGAACCTTGTGGTGGTTGTCCGAGTCGTTTTCGACTCCGCCGTAGTTCTTGATCTTTGGCTCGACTGGAAAGTACGTGTCGTTCAGCGGATTCAGAGCAATGATGTCGCGCTCGTCGTAGGCGTTTAGCCATGACCCGACGTTGGGTGGATGCTCGATTGGGGCGACGGCTTCTCGGATAACACGCATACCCAGCGGCGAGCCAATCGTGATCAGCTCCTTTACGGGACAGTCAACTACCCCTCCCTCGCTTAGAGCTCGGTAGGCGATGATCGAGCCCATCGAGTGGCCGACGACGACGGTTGGCTCGCCGGCGCAGTGTTCAAACGCTTGTGCGACACCGTTCTCGATGTAGCCCTGAACCTCGACGTTGTGGAGGTATTCGGTGACGTCTGCTGCGGTGGCCTCAATAGAACGAGCACTGGCCCTTGGGACGTACCGGTCGAGCAAGCTCAGCCCGCGGTGCACCCATTCGTGGGATAGCTGTGTCGAGAACCGGTTTGGGAACGTGTCGGTGGGTGTCGTCTCGGCGGCGATGACCTCGCGGGTGATGCCGATGTCGTCGAGGCACTCTTGGAGAACCGAACAGGCGAAGTCTTCATGTTCGCGAAGCGGAATGCGCACCGTGGCCAGGCTCTTTGGCTCTTCGCTGGTGATGTCGCGCAAGGCGTCGCCGTAGTACGGAAATATGATGTCACGCTCGTCGATCGGCAAGTCGAGGCCGGCCTTTTCGACACCCTGCTCAAGGGCCGCTACCCACCTTTGGCGTAGAACCAAGGGATCTTTGTCCTCTTGGGACCGACCGTGCAGGAATACGAGTTTCACCAATGCCGAAACGTAGTGAGCCAACGGTCCCATTCCAACGGGGATGGCACCACGGCAACGTAGAAAAGCGCCGGTCCGATGTGGACCGGCGCTTCCTTACCCCAACCCCTACGAATAGCGATACTCGACGACGACTGCTGTCGACGGCTGTTCCTCGTCGCTAAACGTCGAGTCGCGGGTACGGAGCCTTCCGACGACGTCGACCTCTGGAACGATGTACTCGTTCGAACCACCGAACTCTTGCTCAAAGGTCCAACCGGCTGCTGCGGCCTTCGCTGCTTCCTGGGTGAGGAACTCGTCCTCGGATACGCCTTCGTATTCATGGTCAATGGAGATGGTGGGTGTTCCCAAGAAGTGCCACATCGTGATGCCAGTGAGCTCGGCGTCATCGCCGGCCACCGACGATGCTCCAAGTCCTTGGATTGCTGCAATGGTGTCTGCGTTGACTTCTCGGTTCGTCGAAGGAGCGGTGATTTCGACGAAGGTTCGACCTTCGAACTCCTGTGCCACGACATCGAAGAATCCGACCCGAGCAATTTGAAAGACTCGGTCGTCGTTTTGCTGCGTGGAAGTTGAAACGCTCTCCTCGGGGAACAGTGCCGCGAGCTCTGTCTGGTACACCAGCACGGCATCCTCGGGGCTCACCGTCGTGAAGAAACTCATCTCCGTTCGCTGTGCAAAGCCTCCGTCGCGGGTTCTGTCGATGTCGACCTTTACCGACACGATCTCCGTGCCGGGAAGGGTGGAGAGTTCCGGCCAAATAAAGTCGATCCGTTGTGCCTGGCCCGACATGTTGTCGGTTGGGCCGATCATCGAGTTCAGCAGATCCCGTGCTTCATCGGGTCCCATGCTCGCATCGAGTCGATCCCCGACCGGACCGCTGGCTGTCGCCGCTGGTGCTTCGTCTTGGGCGGGAGCTTCAGTAGGTTGCTCTGGTTCAGCGTCTACCGGTTCTTCGACAACCGGTGCTTCCGTGGTGGTCGTGGTTGCCTCAGTGGTTGGCGGCGCAGTGGTTGTCGCATCTGCTGCCTCTTGCTCTGCGGCCTCGTTCTCTTCGGTCAGCTCCGCAAGGGCCGCCTCGAGCTCTTCCAGCTGGGCTGCCTGCTCAGTTTCGATCTCGGAGGCTCCACCGCATGCGCTGGCCACCAGGGCCACAGCCAATATCAGTCCGCCCATTCGGGTGTTCATTCTCATTGCTCGCTCGCTTTCGCTTGTAGTTCTGTTTGTTCCGACGGGACCCCTCGCTGACCTGTTGGAAATTCGTGAAGAAATTCTTGTGTCGCCCTATTGGGGTTGCGTGTGGGGCCAAGGACCGCGGCCCATCCCGGCAATTACTCGTTGCGCAAGCCGCTGGGATACGAGCGGCAGCGAGTTCCATAACTCGGGTTCGGGCCCGTGAACTCGCAGCGGCACATACAAGACTTGGTCCTCGCCGGTCACCAATCCGAACCCTTTGGCGAGTTCGACCGCATGGACGAAACGCGACGGGGCGATCCCGACGAGAGCTCCCAGTTCCTCTGTCTCAACAAAGGACCCGACTCGACCATCCTCGATCAGCATCGCTAAGGCGCGTAGCGCAATCAACATGGTGGCCCCAGAACACGGTGGCCACACCGCATTGAGCACGGGTGACCACAACGAAAAAGGCCCGGTCGCCTCGCCTCGTTGCAGTTCATACCCAAGACGCTTCGCGCTCACTGGTGTCTCCCAATTAGTTGTCGTAACCAATTTGGACGTGAACGAGCAGCGTCTTGTTGGAAAAAATCCCGTCGCCATCGAAAGCAAGGACGGTTAGCCGTTGAGCGGTGACAACAACCGCTTCATCTTTTTTCGACCTTCGGCGACCTGCCAGCGGATGGTCGAGACATTGGTGTCTCGCACCGTCGCCATTTCGTCGTAGTCCATGTCCAACAGGTCTCGCATGAGCACGAGTTCGACAACATCTGGTTCGAGTTGTTCTGCAGCCTCGAGTACCGAAATCCGAGCGCCCATGACCACCGAAGGCGTCGAACCCGCGGCGACCTCTTCACGGTGCGGCTCCACGCCAAGAACTGACTTGCGACGCTTCAGCTTCCGATAGCAATCGATCGACGCGTTCGTGCAAATGGGATAGATCCAGGTGGTGTATTTTGACCGACCTGCAAACCCGTTGATCGACCGTGAGATGGAGAGCAACGCGTCCTGTGCGGCTTCCTCGGCATCGAGCTGGTTGGGGAGAAATCTTCGACAATGAGCCATCACGATTGGCTGTGACTCGACCAGTAGCACTTCTAAGGCGCGTTGGTCTCCGGCCGCTGCCTGCACCGCCAGTTGTTCTAGATCCACCTACTAAACCTAGGACATTCGCGGCGTCCGTGTCGTGGGCTTGGTGACCCAATGGTTGCATAGGTACGCCGTCGGATTCACGCGAACCCCATGGGGGCCTACACTTCGAAGGTGGTCCGGTCGCTCGATAGGTATGAACTCCTCGATGTCCTCGGCACCGGCGCGTTCGCAACGGTCTGGCGTGCACACGACCCGGTCCTCGATCGCGATGTCGCCATCAAAGTGCTTGCGGACAACTGGTCGCGTGACGTGGAGATGCGGGAGCGATTCTTGGCCGAGGCGCGAACCGCGCTAGATGTCACCAACGAACACTTGATCCGGGTCCATCACGTCGCCGAATCCGGGGATGAGACGAACACCCCCTACATCGTCATGGCACTAGCCGGCGGCGGAACTCTCGAAGAACGAAACCGGCAACGCCGCCTTCTCACTCCCGACGTCGACGATTCCCTGCGGGTTATCCGCGACATCGCAATTGCGACCGCGGCCCTCCACAACAACGGACTCTTGCACCGCGACCTCAAGCCGGGAAACGTGCTGTTTCAGAAAACTCGCGATGGAGAGCAGCGGCTCGTACTCGGCGATTTCGGACTCGCCCGCGCTATCGACCGGTCGGCCTTAACCATGGTGTCGGGAACGCCGGCCTACGCCGCTCCCGAACAAGCCGCCGGACTCACCCAGCTGACCGCCCAAGCTGATCTTTATCCGCTCGGTGTCATGTTCTTGGAAATGGTCACCGGTCAGCTCCCGACCGCCAACGACACGATGGCAGATACCGCTCTCAGCCAGATCGATATGCCAGCAGCGCTCGCTCCGGCGGGCGTCGAGCTCGAACCAGACACTCGCAAACTCATTGGCGAGCTACTCGACCCAAAGCCCGAAAACCGACCGGGCTCGGCCCACGAAGTTGCAAACCGAATCAACGCAATCCTCGGTGAAACCGCGCACGTTCCTACCTATCGTCAGCCCACGCTCGCTGTCGAAACGATTGTGCCCGGGGTAGCTCCACAACCGCTGACGCCTACCGAGCCACCTCAAGCCAAGCCGACCAACTCCCCGTCCACATCCAACGGTGCCGTGTACCTGGTAGCCGCTGCCTCGGTTCTCGGGCTCGTCGTGTTGATCGGAATTCTTGCTGTGCTCGGAGTCTTTGGTGGTGGGTCCGACAACGACGACTCGACAGCAACTGGGACCACGACGACAACAACCCTTGCTCCGGAGACGACAACAACCACCACCGCGCCAGAAACCACGACGACCACGGCTCCCACTGCTCCGACCACAACGGTCGTAGGAGCCACCGCGGGAGCCTCGGCCGAGATCCCGAATGACTTCCCGATTCCGGCCCAAGCAATCCTCGACGTTGGGCTGTCTAACGGCGCTCTCCTCCGGTCGTACCGCATCGCTGGCACTCCCGATGAGCTCCTCGCCGAGTACGAGACCTTCGAACTGTGGTCGGTGGAGAACGCAGACTCACAACCTGACCTCACAACGTTCGAATTGGTCAACGAAAGAGACCGGCTCACGATCACCGCCGAGCCCGTCGCAAGAGACACCGGCCTCAACGTCACCATCTTCGAAGTCGAACCCAGCTAGTTCGAGCACGACCGCCTCCTGCGCCTAGCGCTCCAAAGCGACTTCAGGCCGTGTGCTGAAAAATTTCCAACAGAACTCGTACGCGTCTCGTCAGAGCACGCAGACACACAGACGACGAGGAATTTGGCAATGCACAACCAACCACACCCATCCGATCAAGCAACCCCGTTCGAGCCAACAGTTATTGGTGTAAGCCACCCAGCCCCGATTCCGCCGCCACCTCCCGCAGCGGTGACTCCTCCTCTCGCTCCGGTAGCTCCGGGACCAGAGGCGGCGCCGCAGTGGCCAACCGACGCCATTGGGCGTGCGGCTGTTGCCGAATCTCGCCAGACACCCACCGTTGCGCCCGTCGACGTTATACCTCCGCGCATCCCTGCGGACATGGGCTCCTTCTCATCGAGGAGCGCTACACCGATTCCGGTACGAGCAATAGCGCTCGTTAGCGTGATCGTTCTCCTCGTTGGTGGTGTTGCATCCTTTCTCTTCCTAAGCGGAGGCACCGACGACGACAGCCCGTCTGCGGCCGAGCAACGGATCGAACAGATCCAAGAACAAATCGCCCTGCTAGAGGACGGTGCTTCCGACGCTCAGTCGTCAACCACAATCCAGGCACCAACGACCACCGCTGCTCCCACCACGATCGCTCCAACGACAGTGGCCCCAACCACGGCACCGCCGACCACCGTCACTCCTAGCACCGTGGCGCCAACTACGACCACGGCTCCAACCACGGTCGCTCCGACGACGGCGACGCCGACGGGCCTCGACGACATCAGCGACGTCGAACAGGCTGTCGAGGGGCTACCGATCCTTGAAGTTGCTCTCGCGCTGGAGCCCGAAGCCATCGCCGAGGATGTTCGCAGCGCAGGTGAGAGTGCCTGTCGTGTCTTTGAGAGCAACCCCATTGCCTTTGACGTACTCGCCGAGGCAGCCTTTGGCGTCGTTGTCGAGGTTGAACCCGAGGCTGAGTCCGTCTACGGCGGCCTCGAGGGTTGGATGGCCTATCAGGACCGCCTCCTCAACGTCTACTGCCCAGATGCGGTCGCAGCAGCAGGCTGATCTGCGGCCTTCACCCGACAGCCGTCGCGACTACTCGATGCGCATACCCGAGATCGCACGGCTGATGACGAGCTGCTGGATCTGTTCGGTGCCCTCGAAAATGTCGTGAATCTTGGCGTCTCGGTGCCAGCGCTCGACGGGGTACTCGCGGGTGTATCCATAGCCCCCGAGGATCTGGATTGCCCGCTCGGTCGACCAGGTTGCGACACGACCGGCCTTCAGTTTGGCCATCGAGCCCTCGGCGTTCACGAACTCACCGTTCTTCGCGAGCCACGCGGCTCGCCAGATCAACATCCGCGCAGCATCGATCTCGGTGATCATGTCCGCGAGAAGGAAGGAGATCGACTGGTTCATGATGATCGGACGACCAAATGCATGACGTTCTTTTGCGTACTCGAGCGAGTACTCATAGGCAGCGCGTGCGATACCGATCGCTTGCGCGCCGACCGCCGGGCGGGTTGCCTCGAACGTCTGCATCGCGGCTTGCGCGTTACCGGGCTTGCCCTCTCGCACACGCGCGAGACGCTCGTCGAGCTTGTCCTTACCGCCAAGCAAGCAGTGCCCGGGGACCCGTACGTCCTCGAGCACGACCTCGGCGGTGTGGCTCGCCTTGATGCCGTGCTTCTTGTACTTCTGCCCTTGGGACAATCCCGGCGTGTTCGGCGGAACGATGAAGCTGGCATGACCCTTGGACTTCAACTCCGGGTCGACGACGGCCACGACTACGTGGATGTCAGCAATGCCTCCGTTGGTGATCCATGCCTTGGTGCCGTTGAGGACCCATTCGTCGTTGGCCTCGTCGTACTTGGCGCTAAGGCGATACCCGCCGACGTCGGAGCCTGCGTCGGGTTCAGAGGCGCAGAAGGCTCCGAGCTTGATGTCCTTGTCGTCGCCGTAGCACTGCGGCACCCATTCGAAGAGTTGCTCTTGGGTCCCCGCAGCGGCAATTCCCGCGGCTGCCAGACCAGACCCCAGGATGGCCATGCCAATTCCCGCGTCACCCCAAAAGAGCTCTTCGACTGCGACCGGGCTGGAGAGGCCAGTCTCGTCGCCCATCATGATCTGAGCGAGAAACTCCCAACCGTAGAGGCCGATCTTCGCTGCCTCTTCGACAATTGGATACGGGAACTCTTCTCGTTCGTCCCACTCTTCGCCGTTGGGACGCATGACATCTTCAGCGAAGCCATGAACCCACTTCTGTAGCTGGAGTTGGTCTTCATTGAGTTCGAGAGAAAAATCGGCCATGGTGCGTCCTTGGATTCGGTGCTGTCGAGGGCGAGAGACTACGTATAGTTACCCGCCGGTAACTATTGGTGATGAAAGTACCGTACCGTACGCAGAAATTTCCGCAATGGTTCGCGCGCCTACATGTTCCCATAGCGCGAAGCATTCGTATCGACATACCGGAACCTTTGATTGGCGCTCGGCGAAACCACGCCACTTCAGCCAGGTCCCTTCGCGATGCCCGCTGCGGCCTAGGGATGCTGCCGATACCGCCGGTGTGACCCATGCACACCTCAACGTGTCGCTCGCCACCGCCGTTACATACACCGGTTTCCACGCTCGCGGTGTTCCCTTGATACAGGGAGTCGCAACGAGGCGACATCCCACAACGAAAGAACACAAAATGGCGATTCGAACTCTCACAAAGAAGATCAACCCGAGAATCAAGAGCGAACTCGGAATGACCCTAAGCAACCATGAACTCGCCTCCCTCAGCCAACTGAGCACCCTGGTCACCCTTCCCGAGGGCAAGCGCTTCGCTACCGAAGGATCCATCGGGCAAGAGGCCGTCGTTATCGTCGAAGGCCTTGCGTCGGTGATGCGTGCTGGTGAGCAGGTCGCCATTGCAGGAAAGGGTGACGTTCTCGGAGAACTGTCGCTCATGTTCAACACGCCCCGCAACGCCACCCTCGTTACCGAGACCGACGTGACTCTCGCAGTTCTCAACCGCGTCGAGTTCCAGTCGCTCCTGAACCTGTGCCCTCGCCTCAAGCAACTGATCGAGGACGAAGCAGAGCTTCGCAGCGCATAGTTCTGCGATCACGAACGCCGCATGGCCAGCGTTGCAAGTTGCCGAACTTCCTCTCGCCGCGTAGTTCCCCAGCAACATCGTCGAAGCTGCGACCGTAGATCGGTAGCCTTCACGGGGTGAGCAACGAGCTAGCCAAGGTCTATTCACCCGCCGACGTCGAGGCAGGCATCTCCCAGAAGTGGGCCGACGCTGGTGTCTTTCACGCCGAGCCAGCTACGGACGGCGCCGACCACTATTCGGTCGTCATCCCTCCGCCCAACGTCACGGCCGCCTTACACCTTGGCCACGCCCTCAATAACACTCTCCAAGATGTGCTGGTTCGCTACCACCGCATGCGGGGCGACAACACGATGTGGATGCCCGGCACCGACCACGCTGGCATCGCTACGCAGACCGTCGTCGA
>CAYTUB010000032.1:0-31520 GCA_964441145.1 uncultured Acidimicrobiales bacterium | reverse complement strand
AGCAATGATTCGCCGCACTCGCCCATTCGCTTCGCTCGGTGTGCTCTGCGGATTGTGAAGGCTTAGCCGCCTTATGTTCTCGGGCGGGCGCCTTCTTCGTTTTCGGCCAGACGGAGTAGCCTGTCCAACCATGTCGCAGCAGTCGATGAGTGACCGAATAGCCGATCTCGAACGGCGCCAAGAAGAGGCTCGCCACGCAGGTTCAGAACGGTCCGTGGAGCGCCAGCGCTCCAAGGGAAAGATGCTCGCCCGCGAGCGCATTGCGTACCTGCTCGACCCGGGTTCCTTCCACGAACTCGACATGTTGGCCCGACACCGAGCCCACGACAGCGGCATTGAGGATCGTCCCTACACCGACGGTGTCGTGACCGGCTGGGGAACCATCGACGGACGAAAGGTCTTCTTGTTCGCCCAAGACTTCACCGTCTTTGGTGGAGCGTTGGGCGAGGTGTTCGCCGAGAAGATCCACAAGGTGATGGACCTCGCCGCCAGCGTCGGAGCACCGATGATTGGTCTCAACGACGGCGCGGGCGCTCGCATCCAAGAGGGTGTCGTGAGTCTCGACGCCTACGGCGGCATTTTCTACCGCAACGTGCAGGCATCTGGCGTCATCCCCCAAATCAGCGTCATCCTTGGCCCATGTGCTGGCGGTGCCGTGTACAGCCCGGCGATGACGGACTTCATCTTTATGGTTCGCGAGAAGAGCCACATGTTCATCACCGGACCCGATGTGGTCAAGACGGTGACCGGTGAAGAGGTAACCCTCGAGGAGCTCGGCGGCGCAAAATCGCATTCGTCCAAGTCGGGCGTAGCTACGTTCACTGGTGCGAGCGAAGAAGATGTGCTCGATCAGGTGAAGGTGCTATTGAGCTACTTGCCATCGAACAACCTGTCGGCGCCCCCAGATGTAGAACCAACCGACGAAGCCGAACGTGACTGCCCGTCGCTTCGAGACATTCTCCCGGACAACTCCAACCAGCCCTACGACATGGTCGACGTGATCCGAGAGGTTGTCGACGACGGCGACTTCATGGAGTACTTCCCGAATTGGGCACAAAACATTGTCTGCGGGTTCGCCCGCATCGATGGCAAGACCATTGGCGTGGTCGGCAACCAGCCGAAGGTGTTCGCTGGCGTTCTCGACATCAACTCCGCGGAGAAGGCGGGTCGATTCGTCCGGACGTGCGACGCTTTCAACATCCCGCTGCTGACCTTTTGTGATGTTCCTGGATTCCTCCCGGGTGTCGATCAAGAGCACGGAGGCATCATTCGCCACGGCGCAAAGTTGCTCTACGCCTACTGCGAGGCAACCGTGCCGCGGGTGCAAGTGATTACCCGCAAGGCCTACGGAGGAGCCTTCCTCGTGATGGACTCCAAGGCCGTTGGTTCCGACATGAGCTTTGCCTGGCCGACGGCAGAGATGGCGGTGATGGGTCCACAGGGTGCTGTTGAGGTTCTCAACCGTCGTGAGCTGCAACAGGCGGCCGACCCCGATGCAAAGCGAGCGGAGCTCGTTGCTGAATACACCGAGAAGACCGCGAATCCCTACATCGCCGCCGAGCGTGGATATATCGACGCGGTCATCGATCCTGCCGACACCCGTAAGGCGGTTGTTGGTGCCTTCCGTCTTCTGGAGAGCAAGCAGGAGCGCGTCCCTGAACGCAAGCACGGAAACGTGCCACTGTGAGCGATGAGGGAGTTTCCGCCCGCTTCCGGATTGGGGATATTTCTCCGACTCCAGATGACGAGACCTTGGCGGCGATCGCGGCTGCTCTCGATACCGCGTGGCCTCAGCCTGTAGCGGTGGCGTCAACTGATATCGATGTTGATGCGCGCTGGCGGTTTGGCCTTCGGCGCTGGAACGATCGGCCGCTTCCCCGACGTACGTGGGGCAGGACATAGACCCCGCGTGTGTCGACGGTTGCCGTTCGCAGCCTGAGCGCAGCTAGCGGGTGAACCACACGAGCATGGCCAGTCGCTCCCACAGGCTTTCTAGAAGCGCGACTCGCTTAACGGCGGCCGGATCTTTGATGAACCTTCCCACGTCGTCGGGTGGTGGGATCTCGTCCTCGGGTGGTGGGACCTCGTCCTCGGGTGGTGGGATCTCGTCCTCCACTCCGAAGTCAAGAAAGCCATGTCGACCGGTGCGGATCTGGTTGATGCGGTCGTTGTCCTGGCCAATCAGCAGGCCTCGGTCGATGGCTTCGATGTCGTAGACAGCTGTGGCTGCGTTACTCGTTGGGTTCCAATCGAGAACCTCGCCGGTCAACGGGTCAAGGGCCGCGAGCTGTTGTCGGGCCGCGAAGTCTTCGATGTCGTCGTTTCCGAAGGCGATGTCGCATTCCGCGGGTTTGTTTTGCCAGTTGAACACGGGAGCTTCGCTCGTGGGGACTGGCCCTTCGGCTCGCACGTAACAGAAGTGGCCGCCGGCGTACACCGCATGGTTGGTGATCTCTACCGAGAACACCGAATCATGGGCTGCGGTGACCCACCGAGGATCGTTCACGCCGTCGTCGGTCGTATCAAACGAGATGATCTTGTCACAGATGAAGCCTCCTCTTTCTCCCACGACGAAGTGTGTACCGTCGGGGCTGACGGCTGCGTCTTCGAGCAGCAGATTTGAGGAGTTGCACCGCGGATGGGCAAATTCATACCACTGCGTCCGCCAGGGCGTGACGGTGTACGTGTTGAGGTCGATGAAACCAATGCCATAGCGGTCGTGGGTCCCGAGGCCGTCGACCAGGCTCCTCCCGGCAAAGAGCACGAGCAGGCGCTGCCCATCGGGAAGGACTTCGACGGTCCTTACCGACTTGCTATCGACCCCAAGGGCACCAATCACCGCAATATCGAAGGCTTCAATGGTTTCGCCGGTCGTTGCGTCGACGGCACCGATTTGGTCGTGCGTTTGACCGTTGAGGGTCGTGAAAGAACCGCCGAGGTACAGCACGTTGTCGTGGATATCGACCGACTGAACCTGGGCTGAGGCATTGGCCCTGAAGGTTGGGTCAAGGGCGCCCTCGTAGCCGACCTTTGCGACCCGGATCTCGAACTGCTCATCGATTTGGGTGAACGCACCGCCAAGGTACACAGCGTTACCTTCGGGGTCGGACACCATATCGAGCACCGGGCCATCGGCATCGGCAAACTCTTCGATGATCTCCCCCGAGTTGATGTCATAGGCAAAGAGGTTGTCGCGTTCGACGATGGGCCCATCCCTTGTGATTTGAACCTGGGAAAAATCGCCGCCAACAATGACACGGTCGTGCAGCTGGACGCTGGTGTACACGGCGCCGTCGAGAACGATCGGTGTGTCCCGCCGCGGACCGTCAGGCGCCAAGCTCGGATGCCCGACCGACGCGCCTGCGGGAGTCGAATTTGACGCAATGACGATGACGCCAGCGATCGTCATCAACGACGCAAAAAACAGAAGTCGCCAACCACGCAATCCCACCCGTTCGAGTATGTCATTTAGCGGAGCTTTTTTCGCATCGAGACATGACTTCGGGTGGTAATTCTGTTGATGGAGGGTCGTCGTTGTTCGACCAAGTCCGACTGTGGGAGCCTGTGCCGAGGAGCACGAAATCGCAAACGTCAGTGCGACATACCAGGAGGTCATCGAGGGCGGCCGTCTTGGATCGGCCGCCGACCAGGGTTCTAGTCGCTCGTGGAATGCTGCTCGATTTAGCTGTTTACGATCACTTCGGCGAGGGAAAGGGGGTTTGTTCCTCGCAGTTGGACTCGGACGAACTGGCCAGTGGTCTGGGCGCCGAGTTCGGTGTTCGCTGCGAGCGGCCCGTCAATGGAGATTGTGGTGACGGTTGGGTCGGCTTGAAGCTCGGCAATGGATCGGCCGGTCATGTCGGTATCGGAAACGAATACCACGACATCGGACAGTCGAGCCGTGCAGCAGTCGGTGCGGTTCCAGATTTCAACGGTGGAAATGCTTCCTGATTCGCCGAGGTCTACCTGCCACCATGGCTGGGCTTCGTTGTTGGTGTGGGTGACTGAGCCTTGCCGATACACACCTGATGTGTTGCCATCGACCGCTCGGGTTGCAACGCCGCTAAATCCTGTTGAGGACTGGCTAACGGTCTGACCGAGAGCTCGGTTAAACGGTTCTGGTTCTGGCTGTGGGTCAGCGCCGAGATCGCAGGGGACTTCGATGTTTCCAGCTGCTCGGACGAAGCGAATCTCAAAGCTCCCGGCACCCGTGGTGGTAAAGGTGGTGTCGGTGAGGGTTGCTGCCCAGCGGCCGTCTCGAAGCACGGAATGGCGGATGGCGTCGCTGTCGCTCCAGTTGAGGGTGACGGTGTCGCCGTCGACGGTTGCCGTGCACTCAAGTACCGGTGGTGGCGGGGGTGCTGGTGCCTCGAGGGTGACGGGATTTGGGTCGCATGGGATCTGGATGTTTCCAGCTGCTCGGACGAAGCGAATCTCGTATGCGAACTCGCCGAATCCGGGTGCTTGGCTAAAGGTGGTGTCGGTGAGGGTTGCTGCCCAGCGGCCGTCTCGGAGCACGGTATGGCGGATGGCGTCGCTGTCGCTCCAGTTGAGGGTGACGGTGTCGCCGTCGACGGTTGCCGTGCACTCAAGTACCGGAGGCGCTGGCGGTTCGAACCCTGGCGTCACACCACCGAAGTCGAGAAAGGCCTGCCGACCGGTAATGATGTTGTTGACTCGGGGACCGTCTTGGCCAAGAAGCAGTCCTCGGTCCACGGACTCGATATCGAAGATGGCTTCAAGGGCGGTAGTTGTCGGGTTCCAATCGAGGACATTGCCGGTTGCGGGCTCGAGAGCGACGATTTGTTGACGAGCGGCGATTCCGTCGGTATCAACGTTGCCGTTGGCAATGTCGCATTCCGTGGGCTTGTTTCCCCACGGGAAGTCGGCGGCATCGGTGGCGGCGACCGGTCCATACGGATCGACGAAGCAGAAGTGACCGCCTGCGTATACGGCATTGTTGGTTACCTCTACCGAGAACACCGAGTCGTGCGCTGCGGTGACCCATGCCGGGTCGTTGGTGCCGTCATCTGCGGTGTCGAACGACACGATCTTGTCGCAGCGGAAACCGCCCTTTTCCACCACAGCGAACTGCGATCCGTCAGGACTAAAAGACACATCACGCAGTTGGAGAGCGTTTTGACTGCAGCGTGGATGGGCGAACTCGTACCATTGCGTTCGCCAGGGGTTGACGGTGTAGGTGTCGAGGTCGATCAACCCAATGCCGAAGCGGTCGTGAGTACCGTTTGCGTCATAGAGGCTTTGCCCATTGAAGGCAACGAGCAATCGGTCTCCGTCGGGATGGACCTCGATCGCTGGAACGGAATTACTGCCGGCCCTTCCGAGAACTCCGGTTACCTGAATGTCGAAGCCGTCAACGGATGCTCCTGTGGTTGCATCGATGGCACCGATGCGGTTTGCTTCTTCGTTGTTGACTGCGATGAATGATCCACCGAGGTACAGGACGCTTTCGTGCACGTCGAGGGTCAGAATCTCCGCGGAGACAACGGCGCGGAAGACGGGGTCGAGAGTGCCGTCGTATCCGACTTTGGCAACGCGCGTTCGGAACTGGCCGTCGATTTGAGTGAACGTGCCGCCGAGGTAAAAGGCCCCACCGTCGGGGTCGGCTACCAGGCTCCGGATACGGTTATTGACCGCTGGGGCAAAGTCTTCGATGAGCTCCCCAGAGTTAATGTCGTACGCGAAGAGGTTGTTGCGTTCCACGATTGGGCCGTTGCGCTCGACTTGGACTTGCGTGAAGTCACCAGCGACGATGACGCGGTCCTGGAGTTGGATGCTGCTGTAGACGATGCCGTCGAGAACGATCGGCGTGTCGCGGCGGGGAGTCTCGGTCGCGACGCTGGGGTGTACGACGGTCGCGCTTGCGGGTGCTGGGTTGTAGGACACAACCAATGCACCAGCGAGAACGCTAAGGGTTGCTAATACGAGAATATGAAGATTTCGAGAACGCATTCTCCCATTATGTCATCGATTCGGGAGATCACTCCTGAGTCGGTAGACTCAGAGTGATAATCATCTAGGAAATTGACACAAATAGCCCGAGAGCTGAAGTTGTTGAGACTCGCGTGTCTTTGTGCGACGCGATAGATACTCCGTCGCGTACCAGCAATGTGACAGGGTTAGAAAATGCAGTCACCACTTCGCTTTGGGATCCTCGGAGCGGCCCGGATCGCCCCGAAGGCCCTCGTTGTACCAGCCACTCAGCTCGGAACTGCTGACATCACCCGAATCGCTGCCCGCAATCGCGATCGAGCGGAGTCCTTTGCCGAGGAGCACGAAATCGCAAACGTCAGTGAGACCTACCAGGAGGTCATCGAGGCTGACGACGTCGATGTTGTCTACAACCCACTTCCCATGAACCTGCATGCGGAGTGGACCATCGCGGCGCTCCGCGCCGGCAAGCACGTGTTGTGTGAGAAGCCCTTTGCATCCAATGCCGATGAGGCAGCCGGGATGGTAGCGGTAGCCGAGGAGACCGGCCAGATTCTTGGAGAGGCCTTTCATCACCGGTATCACCCGCTATGGCTTCGCCTTTTGGATCTACTCGATCGTGGTGTGATTGGAAACGTCACTCGGGCCGAGGGGTTCTTCAACATCTCGATCCCCCAGCCTGACATTCGCTGGGACTACGCCACTTCCGGCGGGTCCCTCATGGACCTCGGCTGCTACTCGACGATCTGGGTGCGCCATGTCACTGGGGAAGAACCAACGGTGACCGAGGCCGAAGCGGTTGTTGGCCCCGAACATATCGATGGCTCGATGTGGGCGGAACTAGCGTTTCCCTCTGGTGCGACCGGGCGTGTCGAAAGCTCGATGATCAACACGGGCGACCCAGAAATTCGCTTGGAGATCACCGGGACCGAGGGCTCGATCTCGGTAGAGAATCCGCTCTCGCCCTACAACGCCAACACGCTGACCGTCCGCACCGAGAACGGTGAGACGTCCGCGTCGATTACCGATAGCAGCACCTATGTCCATATGCTGCGAGCCTTTTGTGACCACGTGGTTCACCGCACGCCGTTTCCGACGAGCGGTGACGATTCGATTCGCAACATGGTCGCAATCGACGGGATCTATGCCGCCGCAGGCCTCCCCCTAAGAGGCGCAACACAAGGGGTCTGACCCCTTTTCTTTCGGTCCCTAAGTGTTTAGCTATCGGAACTCGGGGTCCTGATCTGCGGCGTTGGATGCCATGCGCCAATCCTCAGGGATGTTGCCCAGCGCGGGGACTCCGCCAGCATCTTTCAACATGGCGGCGGTGTGCATGAGGTTCCAGGCCATCATCGTGGTGTTGCGGTTGGTGAAGTCGTTGTCATATCCAGTGGGAACATCGCTTCCCTCGACGACATCGCCGTAGCTCGGTCCTGGACCAGCCTCGCCAATCCAGCCGGCGTCGGCCGCTGGCGGCACGGTGTAGCCAATGTGTGACATCGCGTAGAGGATCTCCATCGAGCATGCTTTGACACCGTCTTCGTTGCCCGTAACCAGACAACCGGCCGCTTTGCCGTAGTAGAGGAACTGGCCCTTGGCGTTGCGACGCCCCGACGATGCATACATTCGCTCGACGGCAAGGGTGCAGACCGATGATTTCACACCGAGCCAAATGGGTGTGCCGAGTACCAAAATGTCCGCTGCCTCGATCTTTGCCTGCAGCATTGGCCACTCATCCTTGCGGCCGGTGTGGGACAAGTCCTCTTCCATGCCGAACGCGATGTCGTGATCGAGTGCGTGGATTACCTCAACATCGACGCCCTCGTCTCGCATGATGCCGGCTGCTCGGTTTATGAGCCGAAGGGTTTTCGACTTGTCTTTGTCGTACTTGTTAGAGCAGTTGAGAAACAGTGCGGAGAGGTCTGAATGATCCCGAGCGTCGGTCATGTTGTTGATTCTTTCGTGTGCGCGGTCATGTGGGTAGGGCCAACCTAGCCTGGTCCCGGCCTCGAGGAGCTTTGCCAGATGCCTGGATGTAGTTCAGTTGTAACGCTGGTGGATTCTAGCGCAGCCAGGTCTTGTTCAAGGTTGTGGCATTGCGTTCTCGAGTTCACGTACGTTCGAAACGCCGCCACTGCGTCCTGTTGAGCCGCATCAGCTTGTTCGTGAAGTTCAACGCTGTCGGGCTCGGTATCGGCTTCCAATCGGATGGTCTCGGCCTCCACCAGCAAGCGTCCGGCCTCGGCATCGAGTTCTGCTGTCCGTCGCTCGAGTTTGGCGAGCTGATCGGATATGCGAGCGATCTCAGCGAGGTCGCTTTCGTCGGGCTCCGCGTTGAGAGCGATTTCTTCGGTGGCCAGCACCAGGATTGCGAGCGGCAGACTTTCGACGAGCATGCCGAGGGGAGTGTCGTAGGGGCCGAGCGCCGAACCACGTCGGACCCGAAGCGGGGCGAGGGCAAGCGTCGCTGACCCGAGAGCCGTCGTGAGCGCAGCCGGATTCGCATCGACGTGTTCGACCTCGGCATCGATACGGCCAGCCTTCAAGATCCCGCGCACACGCTCGAGCTCACGGGCGTCTCCGTCTCCGGGGACATATGCGGTCATCTTGGCGTCGGACCATTCTTCATGGCGTTCAATCAGCCATGCGAGCAAGGTGATGAGCTGGCCCGCCTGATCATCGGACCACCACAGAGCAATGGATCGTTCTTTGCGCGGTGTGTCCTCGAACTCGCGCCAGTCAGCTTGGTTGACGTCGAGTACGGCAACGTTGGTTCCAAATCGGACGGAGCTCTGCAACATCTCGCCGTAGGTGTTGCGTTCTTCATCGCTACCGCGGAGATCCCGTACGCCGAAGATGGACAGGTTGGGTTGAATCCGGCCGAGTCCGTGCGATTGGATGAGTGTCTGCACCCCCGCGGCTGGATCTTCTGCAAGAACAGTTCGGGCAAAGGCACCGGGGGCAAGGTCGTGGACCTCTTGGACGAGGTCCTTCTCAATCGCCGCGGCTTCGCGCCGTCGGACAGGTCCGCGCCCTTCGATGATGCGCACGGCGGTGAGGAAACCCGATCCACCTTCAAGCCACGATGACATCGTGAGCATCCGTCGGCGACTGTGGGGCTCACGAGGAACAAAGGTGAGGGCACAGGGGCGCCAATCGCGCGCTGGTCGAGGCTCAACAGCGTGGGACTGCAGGTGATTTCGGGCCCTGGTGTAGTGGTAGGAGCCGACACTGTCGATCCATCGGTCCGGAACATCACGCTGGCGCAGATAGCCAAACAAGGCAACGAAGACCAACGCGGCCAACGCGCCAGCTACCGGGTTGATCGCGATGATCGCGCCGACGCAGGCGATGGTTCCGGCGAGGCTCGCCCAGTGGCCACCGAATCGAAAGGTCGGGCGAAAGGCAGTGGAACCAGCCCGAAACTCGTAATAGGTGGCGTAGTTGATGATCGCGTAGCTCGCCAGGAAGAACATCGAGATGATCGGCGCGATGGCATTGAGATCTCCGACGGCAACGGTGGCCAACGCAATGACCAGCGAAACGCCCAGTGCCTTACGCGGGTTGTTCGCAGGCCCGGAACCTTCAGCGAATCGGTCGAGACCTGGCAAGACCTTGTCTTCGCCGAGTCGTTGCAGTACCCGAGGGCTTCCCAAAGTCGACGCGAGAGCAGAAGAGATAGTCGCCGCGAGCACGCCGACCAACATCGTCCAGCTGACGATTGAGAGTTCGCTGATGATGGTGTTCGTGTTGTCCACGAGCGCCATTGCAGTGCTGTTACCGGCGAGCAAGACGATCACTACGAGATAGACGACCGTGGAAAGACCAACGGCGGCGAAGGTCCCGCGGGTAATCGATTCGCTCGGCGTGCGAAGGTCACCCGACATCGCGACGCCTTGACTAAATCCGGTCACCGCGGGAAAGAAAATCGCGAAGGCTGTCCAAAAGCCAACACTGTCCTCGGAACGAGACGCTTCGTCAGGGGCACCGATGTTGCTAGTGAATTGACTGACGTCGAAACTGCTGATCGAACCGAACAGGAATGACAACAACGCAATGACGAGCAGGAACATCACGAAGAACTGCAGTCTGGTTGCGAGGTCAGATCCAACGAATGCGATCAGGGCGATCACCAGCACCAAGCCAGCGGCGATGAGTTGCACCATGCGGGTGCTGTCTCGACCGAGCGCGGTAACGACCGCTTCGGCAAAACCGATCGAGTAGAAGGCGATCGATACGGAGATGGCGAGATAGAGAACAACACCGACCGCGCCGCCGAACTCGATACCGAGCGTGCGAGAGATGATGTAGTACTCGCCGCCGCCGCCAACGCGAATGTTGGTCGCCACAGTGGCGAGCGAAATGCTTGTCAGGACCGACACGAGGGTGGAGAGTCCCAGGATGAGTAGGGCCTGGAAGAGACCGACCGATCCCACCACAAACGGGACGAGTAGGAACAGGACAAGCCCGAGGATCGTCAGGATGCTCGGCGTGAACACCCCACCAAAGGTTCCAAGCGTCCCCTGCACTGGTTGCGGTGCGTTGGTCGACATTGCAGAGCAGATTAGTGGACCAGCTCAGTTAGATCTTTACGGGCCCAAGAAACTACCGAATGAGCTCCCAGCTGCGAAGCCGCCGCTCTCTACGTTCGCTAACCGAGTTGCTCGCCCCGGGGGCTCACAACATCGCGACGGTAGCTCCCAGCTGCGAAGCCGGTGGGAGCGAAAAGGGGCCTCCGGCCAGCAGCAAGGAACCCGCAGGGTTCCCAGCATCGAGGCCCGGAGGGCCGGATTGCGACTGCTGGAGGGCGAAGCCGCCGTTCGCTCCGCTCACTAACCGAGTTGCTCGCTGGCGCTCACAACATCGCCGGGAAAACAGCCCGGGAAAATTAGAGGTCAGGGACGGCGACTTCGATGCGGTCTTGATGCCACTCGGTAGCGGCCTCGAGCGCTTCGCTCGCCTTGCCTACGAGATCTCGGACCTCGAATGCGTGTGCGGGATAACACGCCACGCCAGCCCACACGGTCAGCTTGTGGTCGTCCTCGCTGATCTTGCGTCGAATCCGTTCGATCGTCCAGACAGCGCCGTTCTCGGGCGTGTCCTCAAGTACCAATGCGAACAGGCCGCGAGATGTCCGGCACGCAGTATCTGATTCACGCAAGGTGGAGTGCAGGTAGTCGGCGACCAACGATGGTTGAGCTGGTGAGCGATTTCCGGCCGTTCCAGAGGTCACCTCGAGCAGCACGACCGATACCGGGCGAAGGTGACGTCTTGCAGCGGCAACCCGAGCCTCCACAGCGGCACGGAAGTAGGTTTCGGTGAACAGGCCGGTCTGCTGATCGGTGATCGCGCTTCGGCCCGGGGCACCTGATACTTCGGCTTCCTGCTTGATTTGTTCCTCGATGCGTTCGGCTCGTTCCTGCTCACTGGCTTGCGTGGCTGCCAGCTCGGTGCCGAGAGATCGGACAGCGTCCTCGGCGGTGATGCGTGCCTGCACCTGTGAGGTGACGGTCTCTTCGAGACCGGCAGCCTGGTGCTTTTCGGCTTCGAGTTTTGCCTCGGTCTCGTTGAGCGAGCGGCCATAGACCGCACCAATAATTCCGGCACCAAGGGAAGCGAGGCCGGCGAAGACCCCCAACGTTGCACCCTCGATGGCCGCGAAAATCCCAAGAATCAGCCCGGTAGCACCGACGGCGAGCGCCATAAGGGCGCGAGAACTCGTCACGATGGTTTCTTCGGCGTTTGTTTGTTGGGACTCAAGGTGAACCTTTCTGTGACCCTTGTCGGGTCGCGGCTGTGTCAATCTCACTGAAGCGATTGACCGCCTCTTCCAATCGCCGAAGGTACTCGATTCGTGATAGGTCGATCGCTCCAAGAGTGGCGAGATGTGGGGTCATCCATTGCACATCAAAGAGGGAGAAGTCGTTCTCTAGCAGCAATTCTGATAGTGCGACGAGGGCTGCCTTTGATGCATCGGTGACATGATGGAACATTGATTCGCCCGCGAACAGGCCGCCGATCGCAATCCCGTAGACGCCACCGATGAGTTCACCCTGGTCATTGCGGGTCTCCACCGAGTGTGCCCAACCCAGTCGATGCAGCTCTTCGTAGGCAGATATGACCTGGGCATCGATCCATCCGTGCGGACGCCCGGGGTCGGCGCAGGCTCGGATGACTTGGCCAAATTCGGTGTTGATCGTGAAGGTAAACGAGCGCATCGATCGCCGCAGCGTACGTGAAATGTGGAGCTCGTCGATTGGGATCACGGCGCGCGGATCGGGGGACCACCACGCCACCGGGCCGTCCGGCTCTAGAGGCATTGGAAAGAGCCCCTGCGCGTACGCCGAGAGGACGGTAGAGGGCGACAGGTCTGCGCCGATACCGACGATCCCGTGCTCATCGGCCGATTCGGCGGGTGGAAACACCCATTGCGACTCGGGCGAAGGGGTTGGCTGGGATTTAACCATGGAGAAGCCGAGGACATGTCATGGCATGACCTGTCGGTGCTTTTTGGGCAACCACGCTTCTAGCTGAAGGCGATCGCAACCAGTGGAGCAATAAGGCCGATCACCAAAAGAATGGCGAGGGCATAAACACATCCTTGGCGAGTTTGGGGAGACACGCATCCAACGTTACCGTGAATCGCCGTGGCTCTTGTCGTACAAAAGTTTGGAGGGACCTCCGTTGCCGATGCTGATCGCATTGGTGAGGTCGCCGACCACGTCGCACGGTGTCGCCGTCGCGGCGATGATGTAGTTCTCGTCGTGTCCGCAATGGGCAAGGAAACCGACCACTTGCTTCGCCTCGCCGACGCAGTTTCTAAGACGCAGCCTGGCCGAGAGATGGACCTCCTGATTACGGCTGGCGAACGTAAGGCGTGCGCACTGGTGGCTATGGCGTTGAACGATGCTGGCGTACCAAGCGCTTCCTTCACTGGTTCACAGGCTGGCTTTCTTACCGATGCGAACCATCGGAATGCAAAAATCCTGGAGATCAACCCACACCGCGTGGAACAAGCGCTCGCAGATGGGATGGTTCCGGTCGTTGCGGGATCGCAGGGCGTCTCGACCGATAACGACGTCACGTTTCTGGGCCGCGGCGGGAGCGACACCACCGCCGTAGCGCTCGCACATGCACTCAGTGCTGACTCGTGTGAGTTGTATACCGATGTCTCGGGAGTCTTCACGACCGATCCTCGAGTGGTTTCGACCGCTCGAAAGATGTCGACGATCAGCTTCGACGAGATGCTGGAGATGACCGCGGTTGGCTGCCCGAAACCAGTCATGCGCTCTGTTGAAGTCGCCCAACGGTTTCGGGTACCACTACACGTTCGATCTGCCTTCACCTGGGAGCCGGGCACCTGGGTAGTCGAGGAGGACCCCACTATGGAACATGCAATCGTCACCGGGCTCGTCCCCGATACGTCCCAATCAAAGGTCACCGTTTGTGGTGTCCCCGATGAGCCGGGCATCGCAGCGACGATGTTTCGGTCGCTGGCTGACGCAAACGTCAATGTCGACATGATTGTGCAGAACGTATCTGAGGAGGGGATTACCGATATCTCCTTCACCTGTCCGACCGAGGAGACCGAAGCCGCCGCGGACATCTGTTGCAGCAGCATTGAGTCCGATTGTCGGGTCGAGACCGACACCGATATCGGCAGAATTTCGATCGTTGGAGCGGGGATGCGCTCAAACCCGGGTGTTGCGGCCACGATGTTTGAGACGTTGGCAGCGAACGACATCAACATCGAGATGATCTCGACCTCGGCGATCCGTATCAGTTGTGTCGTCCGAGAAGATCAAGTCGACAGCGCCACTCAAGCCCTGCACGACGCGTTCGGGCTGTCAGAGGGATAGCAAATCCCGGCGCTTTTCTACAGAATGTTCGCGAGCGGCTCTTGCGACATGACGGGAACGCAATCACATCCAAGCTCGCCATCGGAGGCCAAATGCGGTGGCATCTCGATCGAGGCATGTGATCGCACGTATCGCGCAAGGGTGCCCACGACCCGTCGATCCCATTTCGTGCCCGCGCTTTGCTCGATCACGCTGAGGGCGTTCTCAATGTTGTGATCTGTGCGGTATTGCCGGCTACGTGACAATGCGTCGTAGGCATCGCAGGCGGAGAGGATCCGGGAGGCGACGGAGATTTCCTGACCTTCGAGACCGCGGGGATAGCCGCGACCGTCCATCCGTTCGTGGTGCGTATTAATGATTGGCGCAGCTCCAGCGAGCACTGGTGACGCCTCCACCAGGTGTGCGCCAATCTCGACGTGGCGCTGCCTGTCGAGCTGTTCTTGAGGAGTCCAAGGTCCGTGTGAGCCCAGGCCCTCATCTTCCAGAGTGAGTACGCCAACATCGTGGAGCAGCCCCGCAATGCCAAGATCACGCAGTTCGTCGCCCTCAAGGCCCAGACGACCACCGATCGTCATCGCCAACGTGCACGTTCCGTCCACGTGGTCTCTCGCAACTGGTTCCATGGAGTTCAGGTACCGGACATACCTTCGAATCAGCGGTTCGAGCCCCAAGCCAATAGCGCTCCGCGGATCTACCGCAACGACCTGTTCAACGAATGACCCGACGTGCGTGGTCTTGCGGTAGGCGAGCATCGAACCGAGCGACACCAGGTAGACACCCGAATAGGCGAGCAACTGCGCACTCCAAAAACCGGAGCTGAACGGTTGATAATCGATCCACGTAAGCATCGAGCTGGCGATCGCCCCGTAGCCGAGTGTGACCAAGAGCGGAGTCCAGGATCGGCCGATCACGGCAAGTTGGAGGTGCCGAAAGGAAAGGCACCAAGCCCCAAACATCGAGATCGCGACGACGATCGGGGTCAAAGACGAGAGCTCCAATGGGTCACGAGCAAGGCCGGGATTGATCAATAGCAGGGTCGCGAAACAGGTGGCGAATGCCCCCGACCAACTCACCCATCTTCGCCATTGCCCATCGATCGAATCGCGAAGGTCACCTTTGGGCAACAACAACGGAACTCCCGCTATCAGAGCTAGAGGGAGGGCCCAGAATGCGGCGGCTCGGGAGCCGGGCGCTGAGCTGGGGGAGATCCCCGGCGTCAGAATTCCCTGGGCCAGAAGCAGGATCGAGAACGCCAGAGCGAAGGCCGCGATGTAGCCGATCTCGAGCTGGTTCGTACGGCGTGCATGGGACCACAGGAGAAATGTTGCGGCGATGCCGATCGCTGCGCCGCCAACGGTAAGTGAAAACACTGCGAGCGAACGCGACTCGACATTGTTCGCCGGAAGGGCCAAGAAAACGAGTTGCACGACGACTGGTAGAGCAAGGGCTGTAAAGAAGGCCACAGATGTGCGGGCGTCCCGTCGAAAATACAAACTCACCCTGTCACTATCGGCCTGTTTCTCAACGACGTGAATTGAAGAAAATGTTGATTGTCGGGTGGTCGCGTAGCAAATGCACACTTTCTGTGGCATGAATAGAAGTCCAAGGCGCGAAACGGAGCGTGAGCGAGACAATGAGTCGTCGCTTTGACATCAGACCCACGGTGGCGATCGTGACCGCCTCTGTCCTGACGGCCGTCGTGCTGATCGGGATCGATTCGCAGCGCCCCAGCGACTCTGTCCAGACCGCAGCAATCCGTATTCTTGATGAAAGTGCCGAACGTGTCGCGTCGCGTCAGGTCGGTGCCGTACCCACCGGACGACAGGTGGTGTCACCATCGCTTCTCGCTGGGATTGCCTCCCCGACCGGTGTGGCTGGTTCGGAGGAAGAAATCGTCACCGAAGTGGCCTCAGCAACATTGGAGGCCACCGATGCTGAAGTGGACGGTCCACCTGCAGGCGCCGACGAGGTCGACCAAGCGGCCGATGGATCTTTGGCGGCTGCTGATTCTCCGGTGACGACACTGGCGGCGACTTCGCCACCGGCCCCAATTCCTGGCTCGACGGCAGCTCCAACTGTGGCTCCGTCAACCACGCCTAGTTCTGTGGCCCCTCCGGTGACGGCTTCGAATCCCACGACGACCCGTCAACCCGAGACGCGGCCAGTTCCTGAGCGAGAACCAACTCCATCCCCGCCAACGACGGCGCCACGAATCGACGGCCGCTTCACGGTCGCTCAGGTCATCAACGGAACAATTGGCGACGGGGACGGGTCGAACCCGAATGAAGAAGCACCGATGGGTCGCCATGACGCACCGTTGTTCTTGCCACAGACGTGGAACTGGGCGCAGGGGCCGAGCCGAAATTCTCAGTGGGGAAACCTGCGCTCTGATCAATTCACCGAATGGCGATGCGCCGTGATACCTGAGTTTGGACACAATCCTCCTGTGCCGTTCCGTATCAACGTGCGAAACGGGGCGTACTACCAATTCGCGAATGGCTCCTGGGATAAGGCATTCGACGTCGCCCTGGATTCGACCGATCACGGAGCGTATTTAGGGCGTGCGGGCGAACTCAACCAAAACCCATTTAGCGCGAGTTCCTCTGGGCGAATCGAATGGAGGCAGGAGGCCGACGGAAGCTTCTCCGCTCCATGGAGCCCTGAGGCCCTGATGATGCACTTCTGGGCGGGTCAGCGTCAGTCTCCAGCGAATGGACAAACGGCGGAGTTCCTTACATCCGAGATGCGCCTGCAACAGCCCGATGGCCAACAGGTCGACTTGAGCCAGGTTCAGGTGTTGTTCCAGTGCGGTATCGACTACTACAACTCGACCGGTGGCCAAGGGACGCAGGTTCCAGGTCCTGGAATCGCCACCTATCAGCGGGCCACCTCACAGTGGCAACCAGGACTCTGGGTAACCCTCCCCGGCGATGTTCCCGCGAACTCCGTGGGTGACTTCCGAACGTGGCTCGAATCGAATTTGCCACCTGACGTTCGGCCTTAGCGAGCGCAGCTACCCCACTAGGCCCACGAACAGGGTAAGAACGTTTGGCTGCTACTCGATCAATTCGAAGAAGCGATCGACGATTCCCTCGAAGGCGATGGCGAACAGGGTCCACTCTTGGGGGGTGCCGTCGGCGTCCTCCAACATGATCCCGGTGCGCGAAGGCGAATCGGTCACCCGTTGCGCCATTCCCTCATTGAGCGCGTACGCGGCGGTTGCGAATTGTTCGAGCGTCAAGCCGTCTCGAGCTCGAAGGCCAAAAGCCGAAGCGACGTCCTGATACAGATTGCAATACTCCTCGAGGAGATACTTCTCTCCCGCGAGCAACACATCCATCAGCGCAGGGTCGACGTTTGGGCGCGTGATCGCAGCGGTGCGCAGCGCCCCGTACAACTTCCAATTGACGCTTTCGGCCAGAGAGGTGTAATTGAACCCGCCGATGAACCTCATACAGTCGCGAAGCAAGACTCTGCGGTCTTCGTAGGTGCCGTTCTCGAGGATGTCTCGATGCTCGTCAAAGTACTTCATGACCAGCGATCGAGTAGCGGGGAGTCCCGCCGTCGCCGGTATCGACAGCAAATCGAGCGCGACCGACCGGCGAAAGGCGTCCTGGGGGGTCTGGTCATCGTCCTGCCAGATCTTGTACGCCATACCTCGCGGGACGTCGGCGTCGACGATCGCCCCGTCGAGAGTCACGGCATCCAGGCCGCTCTCGACGCCTGCGATCTTGAGGGATTCCCGCGCAGCGTCAAGAAGACGACGACGGACCTCTTCAGGAGGAAATTTCGGCGGGCGACCGCGGGGGCGTTGAGTGCTCATTGGACTAAAGCCACTGCGCCGCCGCAATGAGTGGACAGCGCATCTTGGCACTGCTTGTATCGACAGTTCGAGTCCGCCGGAAGACAACAGACAACAATTTTGTCATTACAGACAATAATTTTGTCATTACGGAGCTCCACGAAATCCCACCCTTAATTTATCCGTAACCCGAAGAGTACCGTGTTGCGCGGACGAAAATCTGTAGGATTCAGATTTGAAGCAAACAAAATAAAAGATGTGTCGAAGAGAGAGAGCGTGATGGGCAACCATCACCGCCGAAGGTGCAACACGATCGGCTCGCCCGAATCGATCGTGGAAACTCTCAGGCAAAGGGGATCTCATCGGCGTCGCACTTCCTGGAAAGCCAGCCATGTGGCTGCACCGATGGGGCTCAATCTCTCAGGTCACCCGACAGGAACCACCGGGAAGAGGCTCTTCCATGTCCGACGACGCACCGCCACAAAGCACACAGCTGCAAACCACACTGCAACAAACCGCCCTACATGCGTGGCATGTAGATGCCGGCGGGAGGATGGTGGATTTCGCTGGCTGGAGCCTCCCGGTTTTCTATCCGAGCGGGGCCATCGATGAGCACCATCTCACGAGACGCTCCGTGGGGCTCTTCGATATCGACCACATGGGTCAGTTCCAGGTGCGGGGTTCCCAGGCGGCGGCCGCCCTTGACCGAATTGTGTCTTCACCGGTTCGTTCCATCGACGTTGGGACGGCACGCTACGGCCTGCTTTGCAACGAGGACGGCGGGGTTGTCGACGACATAATCGTGTACCGGCTTTCCAACGATGACTTCTTGGTGGTCGTGAACGCGGCCAATCGGGCCGGTGACCTCGAGTGGATCGACCGTCATGGCGGAGGCGACCACTCCGTGGTAACCGACCGTTCGAGTGATCTAGAGATGGTCGCGGTGCAAGGTCCCAATGCCGTGCAGCTAGTGGCGATGGCGTGCGCTGACTCCGCGGCGGTGCAGGACCTGGAACGATTCGCCGTGACCAAAACCTCGCTCTTTGGAGCTGAGGTGATGGTGGCTCGTACCGGCTACACGGGCGAGGATGGAGTGGAGCTCTACATCGATAGCGGCGGCGCAGTCGATGTATGGGAAGGGCTCTTGACTACCGGGCAACAACAGGAGATCGAGGTGGGCGCCGTTGGCTTGTCGGCGCGGGACAGTCTTCGATTCGAACCTGGCTATCCGCTGTATGGTCACGAACTCTCCGAGGAAATCACACCGCTTGAGGCTCGCTTGTCTTGGGCGGTGGATTTGGACGGTGATGCATTCATTGGACAGAAGGCGCTGAGACAACAAGCCAATGCGGGAATTACTCGACGACTCGAAACAATCGTCATGAGCGAACGCGGTGTTCCCCGAGAAGAGAGCCAGGTGCTCGACGGTGAGGATGTACTCGGGACTGTTGTTTCGGGAATGCTCGCTCCAACGGCGGAGGTCTTTGCTGCGAACGTCTTCCTGCCCCGTAGCCACGGCGAGTTGGACACCACCTTGACCGTCGACATTCGCGGCAAGCAAAAAGCCGCGCGGGTTGCCAAACGACCGCTCTACCGCCGCTCGTAGAACACGCCCTTTCACACACGACAGAACTGAACACGAAGACAGAAACTGAGACGAAATTATGACTTTTGCGAATCGGCACATCGGGCCAAGGAACGCCGATGTCGACAAGATGCTGCGCTCGATCGATGCGACAGACCTAAACGAACTAATCGAGCAGACCATCCCCGAATCAATTCGGTTCGATCGCGAGCTTGCCCTACCCGACGCAGTCTCTGAGGTGCAGGCACTCGCTGACCTCGCTGAGCTTGCCGGTCGCAATCGTGTCATGCGATCACTGATTGGGCAGGGGTACTACGACACCGTTACGCCGAGCGTTATTTTGCGAAACGTCATTGAGGATCCGGGTTGGTACACGGCCTACACGCCTTACCAATCGGAGATTGCTCAAGGACGGCTCGAGGCCATTCTCAACTTTCAGACCATGGTCGCTGATCTGACCGGCCACGAAATTGCCAATGCGTCGCTGCTCGACGAAGCAACGGCTGCCGCCGAAGCAATGACGATGGCGCGCCGAATGAAGGGCCGAGGGTCGACGGCGTCTCGCTTCGTTGTCTCTTCACAATGTCATCCGCAAACCTTGGCGGTCCTAGCAACGCGTGCCGAGCCACTCGGAATCACCCTCGATATCACCGACGTTGCCTCGGCCAGCTTTGATGACGACACCTTCGGCGTGTTGGTGCAATATCCCGATACCACCGGATCCGTAGACGATTGGGCCGAGCTCGCAGGCCGGGCACATGAGGCTGGAGCCTTCGTAGTCGCTGCGACCGACTTGCTGGCCTGCGCTTTGCTCACACCACCTGGGGAGTGGGGGGCCGATGTCTCCGTCGGGTCGTCGCAACGATTTGGCGTTCCGCTCGGCGGCGGTGGACCTCACGCAGCGTTTCTCGCTACCGCCGAAGCCAACGCTCGGAACTTGCCTGGCCGTCTCATTTCCGTATCCGTCGACAGCGCCGGAAACCCGGCGTTGAGAATGGCTCTCCAGACCCGCGAGCAGCACATCCGACGAGATTCGGCAACGTCGAACATCTGCACGGCGCAAGTGCTGTTAGCTGTCGTGGCTTCCATGTACGGCGTCTATCACGGGCCGCAAGGAATCACCGAGATTGCTTCGCGAGTCCATGATCAGGCTCGCAGCTTTGCCGCTGCCGCGGAACAAGGCGGGTACACGCTCGCCTCGACAGCGTTCTTCGACACGGTGGTGTTGACCGCAGGGGAAGGTCTCGATGACTTGGTCTCGCGGGCCCATGACCAGGGCTTCAACCTCCGAACATATGACGACGGAAGCGTTGGGGTCTCCTTCGATGAGGTCGTGACCCAAGACTGGCTTGCACAACTGATTGAGCTCGTTGGCGGCGACGCGTCAGCATCGGGTATGGATGCCATACCCGATGGCTTGAAAAGAAGTTCGCAGTTCATGACCCATCCGGTCTTTAACAGCCATCACTCCGAGACCGAAATGCTTCGCTACATCACAATGTTGCGGAACAAGGACCTGTCTCTGACCCACTCGATGATCCCTCTCGGCAGTTGCACGATGAAGCTCAATGCCACGACCGAGATGATTCCGCTTACCTGGGAAGGCTTCGGTCGGATCCACCCGTTTGCGCCAGCCGAACAACTAGATGGCTATCGCGAACTCGTCGAGCGGTTAGGCGACCAACTTGCCGAGATCACCGGATTTGCCGGTACATCGATCCAACCCAACGCCGGGTCTCAAGGCGAGTACGCCGGCCTCTTGGCAATTCGAGCGTGGCATCGCGCCAACGGGGACCCCGACCGAACGGTCTGCCTGATCCCGCAATCGGCTCACGGAACCAATCCTGCCTCGGCGATCATGGCCGGCATGACGGTGGTGCCGGTTGCCACCGACTCCGACGGAAGCGTCGATGTCGAAGACTTGGAGTCAAAGGCACGGGAACATGAGACGTCGCTCGGCGCTCTCATGATCACCTACCCCTCCACCCATGGGGTCTTCGAGGAATCGATCGAACAGGTTTGCGACATCGTGCACCGGTACGGAGGCCAGGTATACCTCGATGGCGCGAACCTCAACGCGCAAGTGGGTTTGAGCCGACCCGGTGACTACGGAGCCGACGTGTGTCACCTCAACCTGCACAAAACCTTCTGCATCCCCCACGGCGGCGGTGGCCCAGGAGTTGGACCAATTTGTGTCGCCGAGCATCTCGTCCCGCACCTTCCAGATCTGACACCGGCAACCGATGCCGATTCGGGCATGGTCAGCGCTGCACCGTGGGGGAGCGCGTCAATCTTGACGATCAGCTACGCCTACATCGCGATGATGGGTGCCGATGGCCTGGCCGATGCGAGTCGCGTCGCCGTGCTGAACGCCAACTACATCGCCGCGCGCCTCGACCCACACTTCCCTGTTCTGTATCGCGGTAGCAAGGGTCGCGTTGCACACGAATGCATCATCGATATTCGTCCCTACAAGGACATCGCCGACGCCGAGGACATCGCCAAGCGTCTCATCGACTACGGCTTTCACGCTCCCACGATGTCCTGGCCGGTTGCTGGCACACTCATGATCGAACCGACGGAGAGTGAGTCCATCGCGGAACTGGATCGATTCTGCGACGCACTCATTTCGATTCGAGATGAGATCCGCGCCGTCGAAACCGGCGATGCGGACCCGGAGAACAACGTCCTGGTGAACGCACCTCACACCGTCGAAGCGGTTACTTCCGATAGGTGGGCCCACCCGTACACGAGAGATCAAGCCGCGTACCCGGCACCATGGCTTCGAGCAAACAAGTTCTGGCCAGCGGTTGGTCGGATAGACAACGCCTTTGGCGACCGCAACTTGCAGTGCTCATGCCCTCCAATGAGCGCGTATGGCGGTTGTTAGACGGAAGTTCTGACCGGCTAAGGCTTCGGTCGTGAGCTGTCGACAATTGGTGGATGGAGCCGTCACTTTCGGAGGTGCTCGTTGAGAGCGCGATGACCTCGTTTGCGCGCTCCAGCTCTGACGAGTTCATCTCGCAACTTGATGCCGAACTGACCGATGCGGTTGCTCCCGCCGAGCGCGGTCGATTGCTTCTCGCTCGGGCGATCGCAAAAAGTAGCTCCGAGAGCTTGGCTGATCTCATCGAAGCCACCGGCCTCCTGGAGCTGTCCGGCGAATACGCAATGCTCACAGCCTCTACGACTTACCTGTCGTCGTTGTATCTCACAGTGGGCCAGATCGATGACTGCGTAAACCACATCGTTCGAGCGGTCGTACTGGTCGACGAACTGAGCGAAGTTGGTATCGAACCTCCTCCGATTACCTATGCAAATCTCGCAGACGTCTTCCGCCGACTCACCGCCTTTGAGATGGCGCTCACCTATGCCGATTACGCACTCGATTCCTACGAAGGTGTAGTCAACGATGGACCCGAGCTGTTTCACTCATTGGTGGCAGCCGAGTGCTTGATCGAGCATGCGTGGCACCGCGGCGCCGGTGTTGCAACGGGCGCAAAGAAGGACCTCCACGCGGCGTTGGCAATCGCTGCGAACATCGATCCACAGGGATCGTTCTATGCCCAGGTGACCAGTCGATGGATCATGGCCGAGTGTGCGCTACTGGAGGGTGACTTTGACGGCGCTCAGGAGATCATCGGCGTGATCCCAACGGAGCCATTCGACGGCTACCTCGAACCTCTCCTTGGGCTCATTGCGGCCGTCATCGCCCAACAATCCGGCCGCCACCGCGAGGCGATCGAATTGTTCGATTCGCTCGAGCCCTCGTTCACCTTTGACGAAGCACGGCTTCATCGGCTCCTCCGAGCTCGCAGTGATTCCCATCGTGCATTGGGCGATTTCGAGCGTGCAATGAACGATGCCTATGCACTTGTAGACAGCGTGCAGGATCGACAGCGGCGCTTCGTCGGTGCCCTCGTAAACCAGGTCGATTCTCGGTCAGCGGCGGAGCAATCGAGCTTTGCGCTCGCCGAAGAGGCTGACGCGCTCACCGAACGCACCCGCCGAGACGACTTAACTGGCGTCGGCTCGCGCAGCTGGCTCGACACGTGCTTGGCTCAACGTACCGCTGGCGTCGGGAACCTCGCGTTGATCCTGATCGATGTCGACCACTTCAAAGCGGTCAACGACACGTACTCGCACGTCGTTGGTGATGAAGTGCTCCGGCGCGTCGGTGCCATCCTGGCCGAATCCTGTCGCGAGGAAGACGTTGTTGCCCGCTTTGGTGGCGAAGAGTTCGTCATCATTCCGGTTGCGGGAGACCTGGTGGGTGCCCATGCGTTGGGTGAGCGTCTCCGGAAGATGATCGAGTTTGCGCCATGGGATGAGGTCGCTCCTGACTTATCGGTGTCGGTAAGCGTGGGGGTTTCTGCTGGACCGGCCAAAGCTAGTGCCGAGGTTCTCCGGGCGGCCGACGATGGGTTGTATGAGGCAAAGGCCGCGGGGCGCAACTGTGTGATTGCTCACCGGCTCGGTCGATCGCTTCTTCGAACTGGAGAGGCAACCGGTAGTCGCCGCACGCTCGGCACCTAGAGGTCGCCTTTTCAAGAAGTTCACGAGGGCAATGACCTTTGCGACACAGTTTGGAGACCGCGAATTCTCCGCGCGCCTCCTAGCCTAAAAGCATGGTCAACGTAGGAATAGTCGGAGCCACCGGCCAAGTCGGTGGTGTCATGCGCACGCTGCTTCTCGAACGGGATTTCCCGATCGACACTTTGCGCTTCTTCGCGTCAGCTCGCAGCGCTGGCAAAGAAATCGAATTTGGTGACAAGACCGTCACCGTCGAAGACGCAACTACTGCCGACTACACCGGCCTCGACATCGTGATCTTCTCCGCTGGTGGAGCCACGTCGAAAGCTCTCGCCGACAAGGTCGTCGCTGACGGAGCGATCGTCATCGATAACTCATCGGCGTACCGGATGGACCCCGACGTGCCGCTCGTGGTTCCCGAGGTCAACGCGCACGCGCTCGACGACATCCCGGTGGGCATCATCGCCAACCCGAACTGCACGACCATGGCTGCGATGCCCGTGCTGAAGCCACTCGATGATGAGGCAGGCTTAGAACGCATGATTGTCAGCACGTACCAGGCTGTTTCTGGTGGCGGCCTGGCTGGTGTTGAAGAGCTCGAGCAACAGGTCCGCAAAGGCGGAGACGCGATCGCAGACCTCACCTACGACGGACAGTCCGTCGATTTCGGCGAGCCGTCGAAGTTCGCGTCCACGATCGCATTCAACGCTGTCCCCATGTGCGGGGCGATTGTCGACGACGGCCTCGAAGAGACCGACGAAGAAAAGAAGCTTCGCAACGAGAGCCGCAAGATCCTCGAACTACCGGATCTCAAAGTGGCCGGAACCTGCGTACGAGTTCCCGTGTTCACGGGGCACTCACTTGCGGTAACCGCATCGTTCGCTCGTCCAATTAGCGCCGACAGGGCTCGCGAGATCCTGGCTGACGCCGACGGAGTGTTGCTCGATGAGCTACCCACATCGCTCGATTCAGCAGGCATCGATCCCTCGATCGTCGGACGCATCCGCCCCGACGAAGTATTCGAAAACGGGCTGTCGATGTTCATCTCCGGCGACAACCTCCGCAAGGGCGCCGCACTGAACACCATTCAAATCGCCGAAGCACTAGTAGCCAAAGGCATCGTCGGCTGAAGCCTTAGCCGCCATGCGTCTGCGAACCCTGCGGGTTCGTGTCGCGATTTTGGCGGCACGGGTTCAGGGCGATCATTCGCCGCAGGAACCCGCAGGGTTCCCTCGCACCTTCGCTTCGCTCGGGGTGCTCTGCGGATTGCCTTAGCCGCCAGCGACTCCGTCGCTCTACAGTGACGTCATGACGCTGGACGAAGTGCAGGACTTGATGGAAACGCTCTACGGCGAGGCCGACCGAGAGCGCGGGCAAGCAGCGACCGTTGCGTGGCTTTGCGAAGAGCTCGGCGAACTTGCCCAAGCAGCCCGCAAGGGAACCAAAGAGCAACAACTACACGAGCTCGGCGACGTCCTTGCCTGGCTGGCCTCGCTGGCCAACCAACTCGACCTCACCCTCGACGACGCCATGGCCCGCTACCGAGAGAATCCTCCCTGAAGCCTTAGCCGCCAGCGACTCCGTCGCGATTTTGGCGGCACGGGTTCAGGGCGATCATTCGCCGCAGGAACCCGCAGGGTTCCCTCGCACCTTCGCTTCGCTCGGGGTGCTCTGCGGATTGAAGCCTTAGCCGCCATGCGTCTGCGAACCCTGCGGGTTCGTGTCGCGATTTTGGCGGCACGGGTTCAGGGCGATCATTCGCCGCAGGAACCCGCAGGGTTCCCTCGCACCTTCGCTTCGCTCGGGGTGCTCTGCGGATTGAAGCCTTAGCCGCCATGCGTCTGCGAACCCTGCGGGTTCGTGTCGCGATTTTGGCGGCACGGGTTCAGGGCGATCATTCGCCGCAGGAACCCGCAGGGTTCCCTCGCACCTTCGCTTCGCTCGGGGTGCTCTGCGGATTGAAGCCTTAGCCGCCAGCGACTCTGGCTTCAGCCGCTAGAGTCCGGGCATGGAAGACATCAACGTCAAGCCCGTCATCACCGTTCCCAAAGATGGACCGCCAGCAGAACTGGTCGTCGAGGATCTTGTCGTCGGTGATGGACAGGAAGCAACGGCCGGAATGCAGGTCACAGTCGACTACATGGGAATCAACTGGTCGAATGGACGCGAGTTCGATGCCTCATGGAACCGCAATGACACGTTTAGCTTCGGTCTCGGAGCAGGCATGGTTATTCCAGGTTGGGACCAAGGCGTTCAGGGCATGAAGGTCGGCGGTCGACGTCGCCTGACGATTCCTCCACAAATGGCCTATGGCTCTTCGGGAGCCGGTGGCGTGATTGGCCCAAACGAGACCCTTATCTTCGTCGTCGATCTTCGAAGCGTCGGATAACTCAAGACTGCGAGCTACGCCGAACGGCGTGCTCGCAGGTCTTCGATCTCTTCTGGCGGTTCCATCGCCCAGTTGAACGTTTTGATGAGGGCCTTGGCAGCCGGGACGACCATGGCGTCACTGACGTAGGGGATCGTCGGCGGTAGCCAGAGCTTTTTGCGGGCCCATGGGGGCAACAGGTTCACTGCCGCACCCAAGACGATGTAGAAGGGGCCTTGGGCGGCACGCGTGTTTGGTGCGAGAAGCAGCCAACGCAGCGCGTCGCGAGCTTGGGCACCACAATGAAGTTCAGGGAGGTAGCTCTCGAGTCGTTCATCGAGTTCATGCACCGATTGAGGCGCATCGATCACGCCGAGCGCTTCGCCGACTCGGGCCATCTCGCTCACATAGCGGTCGGCGTCGTGGTCGCTCAGAGGTTGTGCGCCGTAACGGCGATAGCCAGCGAGAAAGCCCGCGACCTCGGTGCTATGCACCCAGGCCAGGTTGTGTGGATCGTTGGCCGAATACGGCGTCCCGTCCGGGGCTGTCCCGACGACTCGTTCGTGAACGTTTCGGATGACCTTGACCAGACGTTCCGCTTCGGCGGCGGATCCATAGGTGGTGACACCGATGAAATTCGCCGTCCGCTGCACGCGGCCGAAGGGGTCAGATTTGTAGTTCGAGTGGTCGGTGAAGCCTGCCATCGTGGGCGGGTGCAGCGTCTGCACGATGAGCGATTGGACTCCGCCGATCAAGGTTGCCCAGTCCGATTGAATGAGCCATGTCGCGCTGTCGGGCCCAAACCATCCGTCGGCTGCCGGGACATCGCTTGATCGTTCATCTCGTCCGGTGATGTAGGAACGTATGTTGCGCCGAAGCTCGCGCCGAATTCCTTCGATTGGGGTGAGCTGTGGGGGGTAGCCAGTCGAGGTTGCCATAGCTACAAGAGTAGAAGCGGTCCAGCTTCAAAGAAGGACGCGACCGCCCATGGCTGAGACTGCGACGAATCCGGTGTATCGGTCGCAAAATCGGGGACGAGCTAACTTGTCTCCGACGCACGAACACGGACCGCGTAGGCGTTGAAGAGATTTGCCCGCATGCGTATCCACCGGAATTCCAGGTCGGCGTTATCGTCGACCGGCGAGGATCCGATTTCCGCGGGTCTAAGCTCGAGTGGTTCGCGCCACTCAGCGGGGATCCATGAGGTGTCGTCCGCCGTGTACCCGAGGCTCTTTGGAATTTTCCCACTGGACGAGAGAACCGAACCGTCGGAGTGAATCAGGACCAGGCTTGAGTAGGCAGGTTTGATGGCCTCGAAGCCAGCAAGGAAGAGATCGTTTGGCTCGCCGTCTTGAGGGAGCAGATTCATACTCTGGCCGCCCATTGGACGAAATGGGTATGGTTCCTCGCGTTCGCCGAGAAACACGACGGTGTAGCGGCCCGATGTTGCGGCTCGCGGGAGGGTGTTGTCATTGATGGCGTAGTAGTCCCAGTTGGTCTCGGAGAGCTCGGGAACGTTTCGTACGTCGCGTCGATGCTGAGCGCGAAACACGTCCATCACTGTTGACGACATCAGGCGAGGTTGACCGTCGATGAAGACTAGGAGGCCAAGGCTTAGGTCCCATAGAGGCCAGACATCGGTCACCAGTCGAAGAGATCCGCACGGATAGCTTCGATCGTAGGCGCGTGCGATCGCCCTCGTCTGAGGACTGGGTCGAGTGAATACAACCCTTCGCTCGTCGTTGCCGCCACCATGGTTCGACACGATCGCAGAGGATAGAGGAGGTATCTATTGGATGCGAGAGAATCCGACGCAGTAGCCGCAAATAATTGTTTCGATCTTCAATCGACCAATGGATGCAGATCTGTCCGCCTGATCAGCGCTGACGGTCCAGGAAACGATAAACGTCGATCAGGTCAATGCCCGGAAATGGTGTGAAATCTCCGCTCGACAGAGGCAGCGCTGTCAGGACATGGGATCGCTGAGAGGCTGATGGCCATGTCACCGCCTCCCAACGCTCCACCAACGCCGGGTCGACGATGTTTGTCGACGACCGAGCGTCGAGCTTGCGGATGGTGTCGCCGCCTCGAAAGTGCTTGGCGAGGGCTGAGGTGGTTCCAAGGCTGATCGCAAACGGGTTGCTGGAGGCATCCTCGATGTAGGTAGCACACCACCAGTCGCCGGCATTTGTGATCGTGTGTTGGTAGTGCATCACGAAGCTCTCGCTTGCTTGCCATGCCTGGCGGACACCCCAGTGGCGAGACACCCGCATCCCCTCGACGGTGCCGTCGGCACCGGTTGGGTAGTCGATCCCGTCATTTTCGTAGGCCTTCAACACCACCCCTTGCGGGCCGCACCGCAAAAAGTGGACGGGCAGATCGAGGTGTACGGTCGCCAGGTTCGTGAACCGGTGGGCGGCCATTTCATAGGAAACGTAGAACGCTTCCTTGAGGTCTTCGACGGAAAGGTCGCCTTGATCGAAGCTTCGACGAAGAAGCTGCACTGCCGCCTGTTCAGGAACCAAGGCTGCAGCCGCGAAGTAGTTCGATTCAACCCGTTGACGGAGGTAGTCGCCAAAGTCTCGAGTCGCTGAATGGTCGAGGGCATAGTGGCCCAGTGTTTGCAACACGACCGAACGCGCCGCGCGCATGTCGACCTCTTCGCGCAGCGGTATATAGATGATTCGATTTTTTTGGTCGGTCACCGAACGAGCAGAACTCGGCATCCCGCGTGCCCGTTCGACCCGGAAGCCGAAGTGGTTGGCGAGGTTGGTTATGTGGCGTTCTGAGAGAGGCCCCGAACCGGGGTAGTCGATCGCCGTGAGCGCCTCAGTAACGATCTTTTCGATCTCGGCGAAATAGTTGTTTCGCTCGCGCATCTCGTTTCGAAGTGTGGCATTTGCTAGTCGAGCCTTGTCCTCAACCCGCAGCGCTCGGCCGGTCTCGCCTTGAGGTAGGGCTTTCCACAGAGCTACGAGATGCTCGAGGACATCATCGGAGATCTTGGCGTTTGGCTTCAGGTAGGGAAGGCCCAGCTCGACATAACGAGGGTCACGTTGGGCCTGCTCGACAGCGATTTCGAGTTCGGCTCGTCGGTTTGGTGGCGTGGTGTCAACGAGATCACCGACTGAGGTGTCCAACGCATCTGCGAGCCGGTTTAGCAATCCGATCTTGGGTTCGATGCGCCCGTTCTCAAGCTGGGAAAGGTATGGGACGGGCCGGTCGACCAGCTCGCTCACCTCGGCAAGGGTCAAGGAACGTTGTTTGCGGAAATGTCGAAGGCGATGGCCAAGAATTCCGAGATCGAGTTCGTCGGACATGTCAGGTGGCTCCAGGGAGGCAAAAATCGATGCAAGATTGGCGATATTTTGCTATTTCGTCAATTTCTACGACTTTACAGGCCGAGCGCGCTTACGAAATAGGCAAATCTGGACGAATGTTGAGCGGTACCCATTCGGCGGCGTACTTCACGAGGTGAAAAGCGTGACTACAGCGATCACATTCCCTGGCGGACCGGTCCCACCGGCAGCATTTGACCAAGACACTCCCGGTGTCGAGATAATCCAACCGGGCGACCACAACGAGGCCGTTGGTCTGGCGTGCCGACGTCTCATCGGGGTGCTGCATCGCCGCCTTAGGCCCAAGTTTGTTGGCCTCCAAGTTACGGACACCCAAACAGGATCCTCGACCGAAACCAGTGGTCAAACCGAAGCTGTCGATAGTCTCGTCGACCTTTCCACGCTCGATGGAGCCGACTGGGATTCACGAGCACTTCTGTACAGCTCACTTGGCCGGGAAGCATCCTCGGCCGAGGGCGAACGATTCGCTGTGATCATTCGAGGCTGGGATGAAGTCGAAAGCGCGGTGCTCGTTGACGGGCAGCCAGTCAAGGCCGCCATTATCGATCTTGCGATAGCCGCGGTTGCCTTTGTAGAACCCTTGCGCGCAGGTAACGGCGACGTTCTCACAATCGTGCGTCCTCCTTCGCTCGACGCTGCCCAGGAGGAGTTGTGGATCGCCCTCTTCCAGCTTTGCGAAGACCGGCTTGGGATTGACCGTGGCGTACTCACTACGTCGTCGAGCGTGCCCGCGACCCGTTCCCCTATCTCCGCTGTTGCCTAACGAGGCCTTCGCTGTCGCTTTGGGCCGCGGCTAGCTCGAAATCGGCGTCGCAACGTTCGCCGATCGGCGGGACAGATTCGCCATTGTGGGGTACAAAGAACTATGTCCGTGAGTAAAGCCGCACGCTCGAGTGCCGTACGCGCCGATGAATTGTCGTCGCTCACGGACATCTTCGCGGCCATTTTGGGCTTCGGTGCACCTCGCATCATGGTGGCCGCAGTCGCCTTGCTCGGGGCCGTGCGTGTAGCCGTTGGAGAATTTGGTTGGTTCGACCTGGTACTTGTGGTGACCACAGTTGTTTTGCTGGGTCCCGTCGAGTGGGTCATTCATCGTTTCATCCTGCACGCACCCGAGGATTCGCTACGGATGACGAAGTTTGGGACCGGAGACGGCCATCGCGAACATCATCTCGACCCCAACGATGTGGGATGGGCGCTTTTGTTCTGGGCTGACGCGCTCGTCTTCCTCGTGGGATTGGGTGTGTCGACAGCGGTATGGGTAGTTCCATTCGCCTTGATCGTCGGTGCGGGAGTGCTGCCCGCCTTTGTTACCGGATACCTGCTCGCGGCACTTGGCTTGGCCCACTACGAGTGGACGCATCTGTTGATCCACACCCGCTATCGCCCAAAGACCCGGTACTACAAGCGCCTCGCAAAGAACCATCGATTGCATCACTACCGCAACGAGCATTACTGGTTAGGCGTGAGTTCCAATTTGGGCGATCGAGTGTTGCAGACCCTTCCGTCGACCAAGACCGAGGTTCCCCTGTCGGAGACCGCACGAAACCTCGACGCCTGAAGAACCAACGCCGTATCTCGACCTCCTAGGCTTGAGGGGTGACCAACACCTCCGATGACGGCGTCGAACGCAGCACTGATTTTGTTCGGGAGAAGATCAATTCCGACAACGATGCGGGCACCTATAGCTCGCGGGTACAGACCCGGTTCCCGCCCGAGCCAAATGGCTTCCTGCACATCGGGCACGCCAAGTCGATCTGTCTGAACTTCGGTATTGCCGATGACTTCGATGGCACCTGCAAGCTCCGCTTCGACGACACCAACCCCGAAACCGAGGACCAAGACTTCGTCGATGCGATCCTCGACGACGTTCGCTGGCTGGGATACGAACCCGCCGAGGTCGTGTACGCGTCCGACTACTTCGAACAGCTCTACTTGTGGGCCGAATCCTTGATCGAACGCGGCTTGGCCTTCGTTGACGATCAGGATGCAGAAACAATCTCCGAACAGCGGGGCGGCTTCACGACCCCAGGCGTCAATAGCCCCTTCCGTGATCGAACGG
>CAYTUB010000031.1:31164-32323 GCA_964441145.1 uncultured Acidimicrobiales bacterium | reverse complement strand
CAAGACCGAGGATCTGGTCGTAACCGACCGAATCGATCTCACGCTCGATCTGTCGACGGACGCAACGGCCGCCATTCAGGCCAACGAGGCCTACGTTGCCGACCAAACCTTGTCGACCTCGATCAGCTACGCCAGCGTCGAAGGCGGCCATGATGCTGCGGGCGTTGGGCGTTTGGCGATCTCGGTCGCCGAGTGAAGTCTCCTCGAGACACGTTCCTCACGGTGATGGGCAGAAAGCCTGTCATCGAAGCTCTGCATGACCAGTCACTACGGTTCGACAAAATCTTGTTGAGCAGTCGAGCTCAAGGTCCTGAAATCGAAACGATCAAGGGAATGGCTGCAAGCCGCAAGGTAGCGGTTGAGTTCGTGGACGAGGCGAAGGTCACCGCGGTTGCTCGCAGTGCCCGACATCACCAAGGTGTGGTGGCCGACATCGCGGCGCCAGCGATGCAAACACTTCACGAGTTCTGTGAGCAACGCCGGCGGGGAAAGGACTGGGCTTGTTCGCTTCTGCTGCTCGATCACGTGCACAATCCGGCCAACGTCGGCATGATCTTGAGGTCGGCCACGGCCGCCGGGATCGATGGGGTGATCGTTCCTCATAAGGGCACTGCCGATATTGGGCCGGTAGCGATAAAGGCATCGGCTGGCGTCGCCTTCCGCTCCCCGATCATCCGGTGCGAAACCGTGGACGAAGCGCTCGGCTTGCTCAATGAGCACCGTTTCGAACTCCTCGGTCTCGACGCTCGAGGAGATTCGCTCTTCACCGCAGATCTACCCGAACGCGCGGCATATGTGATCGGCAATGAGTCAGCAGGGCTCAGCGACTCGGTCTCCGCTACGTGTGAGTCGTTTCTTTCGATCCCTCTGGAGAACAGCGTTGAGTCCCTGAATGCATCAGTTGCCTCCGCCCTGGTCTGCTACGAGCTCGCCCGAAGACGAACTACTTCGTAAGCCAACTTCGTTCGGAACCGTCAGAGCCGTCATCAAAGGCCATAAAGCTCTCGAGCTTGCGATCAAAGTCCACGGCCAAATCATCGATCTCGTCCCAATTTGGTGACGCTGTCAGGTCGATGAGCGGCTGAGCAGCGTGGAGCGCAGTCGGGCTCGGACGTGGCCCCCGAGTCAACAGAAGCCGGGGTAGTTGTCGCTGAGTCAG
>CAYTUB010000031.1:0-31064 GCA_964441145.1 uncultured Acidimicrobiales bacterium | reverse complement strand
GGCTCGGACGTGGCCCCCGAGTCAACAGAAGCCGGGGTAGTTGTCGCTGAGTCAGGAGGTTTCGGAAACGGCTCATGTCAGTCCATCGGGCCGCCCCTTCGCTACGTGAGTCGAATTACCTATATTGACCCTGAAGAGCACCAAGATTGGTATCTCTGGTTTCACCGTTCAATTCGCGTACGTTCCTCGCTCACCGGGTGCTCGAACCAGACCGTCGATCCCTTTAGCTCGCGACGGATGGCGTGGGCGATCTTGAAGCCCTGTCCCACGAACTCTTCGACGACGTCACTATCGCTCATTGCTCCGCCGACGTCATCAAAGAAGTCGGCCCAGTCTTGGAGTGCCATGAGTAGACGTGGCGAAAGCGGTATCGAGTCTGGGACCACATTTTGATCAGCGGCATCCCACAGTGGGAAGGCTCCAACCTGGGCGCGCAAAATCAACTCAACCACCTCCGCAGGGTACCTGCAGAGGTGGTTGGGTTACCTAGTACCGACGGCGACCGTGGGAGAAACGGGAATCCATTCGGTTGGTGGGGACGGTCACACGAACCAGCAAGTGCCGGCCGTGGCGTTCAACGTTTGAGGGGAGATGCTCGCCGGCACCCGAGCCGAGGACTGTCGTCGCCAAGTGATGACTGCTTTGGACGACAGTCTCAGCCGCATTTCGGGCAGCGGAGGAGATTCGAGCAAGTGCTGAACTGACCATCATGTAAGAGAGAACCGACCTCACCCTGTCCGCATTCACAGAATCGCAGCTGTTCATTTCGTTGTTCTTTCTCGGTCCGTGGCACCTCGGGTGGCGCAGCGAGCCGCGAACTATTCGACGACCTTGGCGAGCGTTCCTACAACCTCTGCTGTCGGGTGAGCGATGAGGGTCGCAGGCGGAACGAGCATGACCAGACGCTAGCTCCCAATCCCCCTTACCTCTCCTTTCGGTCGCGTTGGTTACCGTCGGCTCCTCATGAGCCGAATATTGGAAATTTCGCTAGCCGTGGCCGCTGGCGGGCTATTGGTGCTGTCGCTTTTACTGTTCCTAGGCGGCTCGTTTTCGTCCGTGGAGGCGGCGACGAACCTTCGCCCTCATCTCCTTGTGGTCGCGGTCGGCGTCTTGGGTCTCGCGATCATCGCCCACCGACCGGCCGCCGTCCTTGCTTTGTTGGCGGCGGCTGCACTTGCGCCCTCGACGTTGCCGTACCTGGGGTCGGGTGGTTCGAGCCTGTCGAACAACGCCCAGGAAATTGCGGTGCTGCAGTACAACACGTTGTATCTGAACGACGACGTACAGGCGATAGCCGACGAGGTTCTGCAATCGGATGCCGATGTCGTTGCCCTCCACGAGATGACCGATGCTCGATGGCGAGAGCTTGCCCCGCTAGTTGTAGAGCAGTACCCGTTTCATGTCAGTGGGCTCGATGAACCCTTGGCCGAAGTGCGGCGCTTTGGGTCGATCCTCCTATCGCGATCGGAACTGCAACCCTTTTCGACCGGTGCGCCAGCGTTGGCGCCAATTGCTGCAGTGACGCAGTTGCACGGTCGCGAAGTCTTGGCCGTTGCCCTTCATCCGAGTCCGTCTCGCACCGACGGCGAAAAGATCGCGCAGCGCCGAACGTTGTTAGAGGCAACACGCGAACTCGTCGCAGCTCACGAGGGGCCAGCGGTAGTGATCACCGACTTGAATATCACACCAACATCGCCTGATTATCAACGTTTCATCGACGACCTCGGTTGGGTTGACCCGCGCCGCGAGCTCGGGATTGCCCCCACGTTCCCCGCAGGTCCGCTGAACAGGATCGGCATCGCCATCGATCACGTACTGACGTCTCCCGAGCTAGTGGTTGCCGAGTACCGACTTGGTGATGGAGGCGGATCAGATCACCGCTCGTTGATTGCACGCGTGGCCTTCGAGTCCGAGCCGGTTTGATCTAGAACTCGGGTTCGGCGAACTCGTAGAACCGGTCGAACAGAGCCTCGACCCCGACCGTGAAGATACTTGTGCTCTCATCTGTCCCGGAGACTTGGATGCGCTGGTTGCTGAACGGCCGGCCGACGTGATTCGATAGCCCATCGTTCAGCGCGTACACAGCAATGGCGAACTGCTCGTGGGTGACATGTTCTTTGAGTCGCATGCGGAACAGCTCCGCGAACTCTTCGAACAGCGTCACGTAGCTTGCGATGAGCTTCTGCTCCCCAGCCTCGACGGCCTCGACGATGGTCGGGTCGGGGTTGGGGCTGGTGAGAGCCCCCGTGACGAGGCTTCGATAGACGGTCCAACGCTGCGAATGGAGAAGCTCGTGGTTGAACTCAGCCACGACCCGAATAACCGCTGACCGGGCCTCGCGTAGCTGCTTTGAGGTCCCGGAGGCGAGCACCTGTGCAACGTCGTCAATCTTTGCGGCCGCAACATCGCGAGTAGCCGTTGCATTTCCACCTGGGGTGTCGCGGAGCAAGGAGATGACGACTTCCCGACGGAGGTTTTCCTGTGGGGTGCGCCCCTCGGAGTCGTTGGAGAAGACCGCGTAGGCAGCATTGCGGGGAACCTTTGCGACGACGACCAGTCGGTCCAGGCGAACGCTGTCGAGGCCATAGGCGACGCCGTGCGAAAGGACATTATCGATCGCGTAGTGGATCATTCGCTCGCGTACTTCATCGTCGGAGAACTTCGCCTTTCGGCCTCGCCGAACGGCCGCTTCTCTCATTATTTTCCTTTACTCGACCCCACCGGTCTTGCCGCCATTGTAGAGAACTTCACGCCTTGCTACCCCACTAGGATTGCCACATGGCACATCTGACTTCTGAGGAACTCTCTGACCGCATCGAGCAACTCGCTCCGATGCCCGCAGATGAAGGCGAGGTCACGGCCCTAGTCATTCGCCCCGAAACCGGTACCCGAGAGGTCGTCGAAACTATCCATGTTGTCCCTGGCCAGGGGATCATTGGCGACAACTACGTGGCACGCGGAAATGACCGAACACCAGATGGGAAAGCACACCCAGAAGCACAAATTTGCGTGATGAACTCGGTTGTCCTCGATGTCATCGCCGACGGCGACCGCGACCGCTGGCAGCTGGCCGGCGACCAGATCCTGGTCGACTTCGACCTCAGCACCGACAACATCGCGAACGGCTCGCGTTTGGCGATCGGAACCGCAGTTCTCGAGGTCGCAAACAAGCTCCATCGTGGATGCCCAAAGTTCGCCGACCGGTTTGGTGCCGACGCTCGTGTATTTGCCAACTCCGACCCCGTCCAGCGCTATCGCGGTATCAATGTCATGGTGGTCTCCGAGGGCGACATCAACGTCGGCGACAAGATCACCAAGCTCAATGAGTCCGGGAACGGTTCATTTCCACCTGCTTAAGGAACGTGTGCCACTGCTCGGACTGTGATCCGGCGTAGTCTCAACGAATTGGTGGTGGGATTACTCAAAGGAGTTGTCATGGATGATCTCGTAGGCACCGTCGCAGAAAAGGCCGGCATCGACGAAATGAAGGCGAAGCTCGCCGTTCTCGCCGTATTGGAAAAGATCGATGGCGTGTTGCCCGGCCCAATCGCTGACCAGGTCAAGGGCGCCCTCGGCGTCGACGCTGGCGGCATGGCCGAAAGCGCAGCCGATGCTGCCGGTCTTGGCGGCATCGCCGATGCAGCCAAGGGCTTCCTCGGCGGCGGAGACGACGATGACGAAGACGGCGGTGGCGGCCTCGGCGGAATCGCTAAAGGCCTCCTCGGCTAGCGCAAAACTTCAAGATCTAGGAACGGTGAGCATGAATTATTCATGCTCACCGTTCCTAGTTTTCAAGACTTTCGATGCGCGAGCCCTGGAGGAGCGAAGCTCCGGGAAAATCAGAAATCCTCGTCGAAGCCGACGTCGCCTTCGACGCCTACCTGGTAGGCCGAGACGGTGCGTTCGAAGAAGTTGGTGAGCTCCTGAACGTCTTGGAGCTCCATGAAGGTGAACGGGTTCTTGACCCCGTATGCCGGTGCGTAGCCGAGCTGAGCGAGGCGCTGGTCGGCGACGAACTGGAGGTAGATCTTGGTGTCGGCCAGGCTCATGCCTTGCACGCCTTCGGCGAGCACGTCGGCGGCGAACTGGTACTCGGCCTCGACGGCTTCGTCCATCATCTCGCGAATCTGTCGCTCGAGGTCCTCGTCGAAGAGTTCCGGTTGTTCGGCGCGCACGGTGTTCACGACCTCGAACGCGAAGTTCATGTGCGCGCTCTCGTCGCGGAACACCCAGTTTGTTCCGGATGCGAGCCCGTTGAGTAGGCCCTTGTCACGCAGGAAGTACACATAGGCAAATGCTGCGAAGAAGAACAGGCCTTCGATGCATGCCGCGAAGCAAATCAGGTTGAGCAGGAACTGCTTTTGCTGCTCGGGCGTTTCGATCTGGTCGATGTCGCCGAGCGAGTCGATGTACTTGAAGCAGAACTCGGCCTTCTTGCGGATCGACGGGATGTTCTCAACGGCCGCAAAAGCCTCGGCGCGCTCGTCGTGGTCGGGAATGTAGTTGTCGAGCAGTGTCAGATAGAACTGCACATGCAACGCCTCTTCGTAAAGCTGACGTGACAGGTACATGCGGGCTTCAGGGGCGTTGATGTGCTGGTACAGGTTGAGCACCAGGTTGTTTGCCACGATCGAATCGCCGGTAGCGAAGAACGCCACGAGGCGTTCGATGAGGTGGCGCTCGGCAGGCATGAGCTTGCGGTCGAGATCTACCAGGTCATCGGAGAAGTCGATCTCGTCGACCGTCCACGTGTTCTTGATTGCGTCCTGGTACATCTCGAAGAACTGTGGGTAGCGCATTGGGCGCAACGTCAGATCAAAGCCAGGATCAAGGATGTTCTTGGGGCTCTGTGCCGGTAGTTCTGTGTTCGCCGGGACCGAGAAGTCAGCAAATTCTGGATTTAGGGAGTCGTCAACGAGGGCCATGGAAGGAGGAGTGCTTTCTTTGTTATGCGTGCGGAGAGGAACAGGGAATTCGGTGCGACTTAGTCGCAGGCTTCGCAGTACTCAGGGTTTTCCAATGAGCATGCCAAAGCCTCTTCATCGGTGAAGGTCTTCTTTGGTTCCCCGCCGGGAGTTGGTGTTGGCCCACTTGTCGTGGGTGCAGTGGTTGTCTTGTTGATGCGAGTCGCTGGACGTGAACGCAGGTAGTAGGTGGTCTTGAGACCGGACTTCCATGCATACATGTACATCGAGGAGAGCTTGCCGATGTTGGGCGACTCCATGAACAAGTTCAGTGACTGGCTTTGATCGATGTAGGCGCCACGATCGGCGGCCATATCGATGAGCGATCGCATCGGGAGTTCCCATGCGGTGCGATAGACCTCACGGAGGTCGTCGGGGATACGGTCGATGTGCTGAACAGAGCCCTCAGACTTCTTGAGCTCGTTGATCATCTCTTCGTCCCACAGGCCACGCTCTTGGAGTTCGGTCACGAGGTACCGGTTGATCTGCAGGAACTCACCCGAAAGCGTTTCGCGCTTGAACAGGTTCGACACCATTGGCTCGATGCACTCATAGCATCCGGCGATCGAAGCAATCGTTGCCGTGGGGGCAATGGCGATCATCAATGAGTTGCGAAGACCGTGCTTGGCAATGAGTTCGCGGACCTCGGCCCAGCGCTCGGTCTGGGTTGGCTCGACGCCCCACAAGTCGAACTGCAGATCGCCCTTTGCGGTACGAGTGCGATCGTAGGTTTCGTGTGGTCCGAATTCTTCGGCGAGGCGGGCCGACGCAGTGAGTGCGTTGAGATAGATCTCCTCGGAGATCCGGGCCGACAAGGCTCGCGCTTCGTCGGAATCAAATGGCAGACCCAACTTGAAGAAGACGTCCTGCAGACCCATGAGGCCCATGCCGACCGGACGCCACTTGTTGTTGGAGTGACCGGCTTCGTCGGTGGGATAGAAGTTGATGTCGATCACGCGATCGAGGAACGGCATGACATGCAGCACGGTTTCGCCAAGCGATGCAAAGTCGAACTCGCCGTCATTTCCGACAAACTCTCCAAGGTTGACCGAACCAAGGTTGCAGACTGCGGTCTCTTCTTGGTTGGTGACCTCGATGATCTCGGTGCACAGGTTCGATAGGTGCACGACGTTGGCGGTGCCATCGTCGGAGTCCATACCGGTTTGGTTGCACTTCTCGTTCGAGGCGTCTTTGAAGGTCATCCAACCGTTGCCGGTTTGAGCCAAGCTACGCATCATGCGGCTGTAGAGGTCACGGGCCTTGATCTGGCGCTCGTACAAGCCATCTGCCTCGGCCTTTTCATAGGCTGCGCGGAAGTCGTCACCGTAGAGGTCGGTGAGGTGGGGAACCTTCTTTGGATCAAATAGCGACCACTGCCAATCCTTGTCGACGCGCTCCATGAAGAGGTCTGGCACCCAGTTGGCCAGGTTCAGCTGGTGCGCACGTCGCATGTGGTCGCCGGTGTTTTCACGCAGGTCGAGGAATTCCTCGACGTCGGCGTGCCAGGACTCGAGGTAAATGCAGGCAGCGCCCTTGCGACGGCCACCCTGATTGACTGCGGCAACGGAGCTGTCGAGGGTCTTGAGCCACGGCACAATGCCGTTGGAAAGCCCGTTGGTTCCCTGGATAAGAGAACCCTTCGAACGAATGCGATGCCATGCAACACCAATGCCGCCAGCGAACTTCGAGAGCCGCGCAATGTCGGTGTAGCGCTTGTAGATGCCTTCGAGGCTGTCTTCTGGGGAGTCGAGCAGGTAGCACGAGCTCATCTGTGCGTGCCGTGTGCCGGAGTTGAACAGCGTTGGGCTCGACGGCAGGTAGGCCAGGCTCGACATGAGGTCGTAGAAGCGAATTGCTTCGTCAGCATTTTGGGAAAGGCCACACGCCACTCGCAGGAAGAAGTACTGCGGTGTCTCTGTGACTTTGCGGGTCTCGGGGTGGCGAAGCAGGTAGCGGTCATAGACGGTGCGCAAACCGAAGAACTCAAACTTGCGATCTCGATCCGAGTTGATCGCAGCGTTCAATGCCGGAGCGTTTGCCTCAACAAATTCGGCGACGTCGTCTCCGATCAGTCCGGCCTTGTGTCCTGCGAGAACCGACTCGGAGAACCACGGGATGTTCTGGTTGCGTACCTCTTTGTCGATGTAGGTCGCGAGCAGTCGTGCAGCGAGCTTGGAGTAGTTCGGCTCCTCGACCGTGAAGGCAGCTGCCGTGCGAATCGACAATTCGTCGAGCTCGCGGGTGGTTGCACCATCGGCCAGCGCGGAGATCGTTCGAGTTGCCACCCGCATAGCGTCGACGTTGAGAAGACCTTCTGCGCAGCGGGCCACCGCATTCACGATCTTGTTGAGATCAACGGTCTCCAGGTTCCCGTTGCGCTTCTTGACGCGCATTTCGATCGGAGTCGTTGTCGACCCATCTGTTGGGTCACCAGCTGCGACGAGGGTTGCGCCTCGGTCTTCAGTCATAGTCATGAGTTAAGCCACCTGGGGCTGCGTAAGCCCATCTGTTTCGTTACCGCACCCAGTACCTGCTGCTTGGGGGGCTTGACAATTACAGCCCTGTAATTACACGTTCGTCAAGGCAAACTTTCAGGCCTCCTGACGTGACCGCGCAACGCGTTTGTGCCGGGATTTCGTTTGGCCTTGGCGACTCAACGGATTCCACGGAGAGGCTTCCAAAGGTCGCCACCCACAGTGAACATTACGATTTCATGACGGCCGACTGAGCGAGAATTGTCACAAGAAACAATGAGCGCAAAAGATCACTGCTCCCCCTCCAACAACATTGCCAACAGTTAAACCACGTTCCGTGAGGTCACTCACGAGAGGTCGGTGCATCCGTAAGATTTAGTTCAGATGCTTCAACGCAGAGCGTGCCGCAGCACGGCCAGACTGCAAGGCGCCATTGATCGATGGATTCTGGCGATGGTCTCCTGCCACAAACAATCCTGAATCGAGATCTGTGGATGCCGGCAAGGCCTCTCCGGGGAGGTAGCGGGGCTGTGCATGCGCGATCTCATCGCGGCGGACGACTTCCCAGCTGGAGACCGCTCCACCAAACCACCCTCGGAGCTGCTGGCGCACGGCGTCTTCGCCGAGGTCCAGGCTCGGATGTGAGACCGCGATGAGGTGTTTGTCGACCGGAGCGTATGAGCGGGACACGTTGGACATCACGGCAACGTTGTTGACCGGACCCTCGCCCGTGCCGTTCAAGAGCAGGAGCGGCTCCTCAACGGGGGCTTCGTCTGCGCTGAACCAGTAGGTGGTCACCGAGTTCCAACCCAGGTCAGGGGTATCGAGCAGACGTGCCGCTGCGGTCATGTCGGTGGCCACGATGACGGCGTCGGCCGGCATCACCGCTCCGCCTACGGTCACCGAATCTGATGCGACCGCCTCAACGGGCGTCGACAGATGCAGCGCTCCATCTGGCAACTGCTCGGCGATTTGGGTGCCGAGTTGCCCCATGCCTTTCGAGGGAACGGCGCCATAGCCCTCACCGAGCATCCGGAACACGAACTCGGTGAATCGACTGGATACGTCGAGCGTGGGATCGAGGGCGATGCCAGCAAACAACGGGCGAAGGAACTGTTCGACGAAGTCATCGGAAAATTTGAGATCCCCGAACCGCGAATTGGTCGTGCATTCGGGCTTAGACCACAACTCATCGATCGGCCCCGTTGCGACCTTTCGACGCCAATCGAGCAGGCGAACCTTGTCGGCCATCGATCCAACGGGGGCTCGCACGGTGTCGAGCAAGTCCGCCGTGCGGCGCAGGGGGTCTCCCACCTTTACCCGTCCGGAGTCGAGCTGGACGAACGAACCCGCATGAAACCGGCGCAAGTCCAACGCGTCGTAGTCAAAGACCCGCTGGGCCACCGGATAGGCCGTCAGAAGGATCTGAAATCCCCGATCGAGCAAGTACCCGTCCACCTCGTCGGTGCGAACCCGACCGCCAACACCATTGGATGCTTCATAGACACTCACCTCGTGGCCGCGCTCGACAACAAGCTTCGCCGCAGCCAAGCCAGCTAGACCAGCCCCGACGACCGCCACATGACTCATGACTTCCCCTCGGCCTGGTCGGTTGCGCTGCTACCTGCCTCTAGGTGAGCCCGAAGAGCGCTGTAGGCGCTCTCGTACCCCACAGCGCCAAAGCCAGCAACCGTTCCGAGACACACCGGGCTGACGAGCGACCGATGGCGGAACTCCTCGCGAGCTGCGGGGTTCGATAGATGCACCTCGACTACCGGGTACCCGACCGCCGCTATGGCGTCGCGTAAGGCAACGGAGGTATGGGTGTAACCACCCGGGTTAAACAACGCACCGTCGGCCCACGCCGCTGCCTCTTGGAGCGCGTCGACAAGGTCGCCCTCGCCATTGCTCTGGAATCCCGTTATCTCGTCACCGAAGCTGGCTGCCACATCGGTTAGGCGTTGTTCGATGTCAGCCAACGTGTCGGAGCCATACACATCGGGCTCTCGGGTGCCGAGCAGGTTCAGGTTTGGGCCATTAAGGAGCAGAAATCGCACTCGCCCATCCTAGGGGCAGCGGTTCGGAGCATTCATCCGTCCCGCCTCGACGTCGGATCGCACCGGCTCAGCGAGTCGCCGTCACGCGCCACATCGCCGGCATCGCGGCGAAGGAGTCATCATCTTTGTCAATGCCCTCGACCGAGAAACTGGTGGTCTTGGTCGCAACCACATCGCCGTCGGAGTGCAAGTCAACGCGAAGGTTGTATCGACCGCTCCCCAACGTGAGCGGGTCCACTTGTGCCGCGAGGGTTCCAAAGCCATTGGCATCGACCATGTCCTCGATCGGCCCACTCGAATACCCGAGGCCGGTGTTAGCTCCGCCGCCCGCAAATACCTGTAGCTCGACTCGCGGGTCAACAAGGGGACCCTCGGGGCGCAGCTCGATGCTGATCAAGGCTGGCCTCCCAGCACGGGGCTCGCCATCTTCGCCAACAAATGTGACCGACTCAATCCAATCGGAGTTGGTATCGGCAGCAGCGAGCGCTTCGGTGGCTGCTGCTTGACGCTTTCGCCTCGCTGCCCCCTTGGTCAGGCGAACGCCGTCTGGCATCAGCGCGCCACCAGCACCTGCTGGCGCGGCCTCACCGTCCATCATGCGCCCGGATCGATCCGTTGCGGCCGCTTCTCTATATTCCTCAATAACCGCTTTCGGATCGCCAATCCGGCGTACCCGGCCGTGGTGCAGCCACAGCACCTGATCGGCGCTGTCGGCAAGCATCGACAGACTGTGCGACACCTGGACGATGGTGGCCCCTTGCTCACGGAGCTCTTGCATGCGCTTGACCCCATGGGCCCTGAACGCAATATCTCCAACAGCGGTGATCTCATCAGCCAAGAGAATTTCGGGCTGCATCCGGATGGACACTGCGAAACCGAGGCGAGCGCGCATACCTGATGAATAAGTCTCGATCGGTGCATCGATAAAGGAGCCAATATCGGCCATCTCGATGATCTCGTCGATCACAGAATCCACGTACTTCTGGTCGAGGCCCACGACAGAGGCATTCATGTAGACGTTCTCGCGACCTGTCAGGTCTTGATGGAACCCTGCACCGAGTTCAAGCAGCGCAGTAACCCTGCCTCGCACTTTGACGTGACCGGTAGAGGGCCTGTACACGCCGCATAGGGTTCGCAGAAACGTCGACTTGCCCGAACCATTTCGCCCGATCACACCCAACATCGAGCCCTTGGGTACTTGGATCGACACATCTTGAAAAGCCCAGAACTCCTCCCGCTGCGGAGAAGAAAATCCAGTGAGGCGATCCTTGACGCTCGAGCTTCGTCGTCCGAGGAGGAATTTTTTCGAGACGTCCACCGCCTCGATCGCGATCTCACCCATCGTTACAGTCCCTCGGCAACATCAGCCGATGTACGGGCAAAGATTGCCCATCCAAAGATCAGGATGGTTAGCGAGAACCCGGTGAGGTAGAGCCAGTCGCCGAGACCCGGCCACTCCTGAAACAGGATGCCGGCTCGACCAAACCCGATCATCTGGGCAAAGGGATTGAGGCCAACCACGTCTCCAACCCAGCTCAGGCTGCCATCGAAACGTCGGGTCGCCTCCTCGATTGGCCAGAGGACGGGAAGAAGGTAAAAGCCCAAGCGAAGGACGATCGCGTACAAGTACCCAACATCTTGATATCTCGAGTTGACGACAGACAGTGCAAGCCCCACACCCAAACCACTGGTCGCGGCAAACAACGCCGCCGGGATGAGAACAACCGCGTGAATACTCAAGTGCCCAAACAGTCCAAAGAAGCCAATGACTGCCAAGATGAGCACCCCGGACTCCACCATCGTGCCTAATGCAGCAGAAACGGCTGCGGCGGCTGGTGGGAAATAGAGCTTCCGCCTCAGTCGCACGGTTCGATTGAAGCTGTTGAGCACCTTGCTTGAGACCGTCCGGAAGAACACCCAGATCGCTAAGCCAGAGAGCAGGAAATGCGGAAATGAATTGAAGCCGTTCGGCGCATTGGGGACGGCCCGATTCACTCCGAGAAGCGCCCCGAAGACAAAGCTATAGATCGCCACTTCGGCAATGGGGTTGAGAAGCGACCAGAACCAACCCAGGTAACTGCGCAAATACGTGATCCGCAGATGACGACGGGTCATGTAGCCAATGAAGCCCCGGTACCGCCAGGTCTCGCGCATCGACGCGAACACTGTCGTGTTGGCTGAAGATGCGGAGAACACCACCACATCGTCACCGTCGGCCATGGCCGAATAGGCCGCGTCCTGCGTCATGCTCGCAGATGACGTGGAAAACCCCTCGTCAGCGTCGCTGTCGGCACGGCCCAGATCACCTGAATTGTCGTGGTCGCTCTCGGTTGCAGTCATGAAAGCTGTGCCTCCGTGGTCCCCACGACAGTACCCGCCCGGTTAGTGAGATTGGTGGCGACTACCTCTGAGTTAACAGCGCCAAGTTCAGCCAGTACCAGCGAGATTGCGGCATTGGCGGCCCGTTCAGCCCCGTCTCGCGCCTTGAGGGCGAATCCGATCCCGCGTTGTGGCAGTGCGCCCATGAATACTCCTTCGGCACCTCCCTTCAGTAACAAAGGTTCAGATGCATGGGCCTCCATACGGTGCTCGTGACGTCCTGTGCCCGACAACAGCAAAGATCTGCCTGGCAACGCGCCAGTGACCCGGTTTGCGGCCTCGTCATCTGCGGTCACCAGTCGTTGCATCGAGTGCGCAAGGGCATCGAGGGGAAGCGCGAAGGTCGGGATTCCGCAACCATCGATTCCATAGTCGAGACTCGCGGTGTCCACCCCGGTAAATCGGGTGATCGCGTCGGCCACAAGCTGTTGCACCGGGTGATCGCGCGCAATGTATCCCTGCGGGTCGTGCCCGAGGTGTTGGGCCACGGTCAAGAACGCGGCGTGCTTCCCGGAACAACAATTGTGAATGGGTTCAAAGTCAGTGCCGGAGCGGACGAGCTCGTCGGCCCGTTCCGCTGACAATGGACGACCGGGCCCGCATTCGAGCGCTCCCCCATCGAGACCGATGCGCGATAGCCAGGCATCGACCGCTTCGAGGTGAACCGCTTCGGCGCTGTGGCTTGCCGAGCCAAGGGCAATCTCATCGTTCGTCACATCGAAACGCTTTGCTGCTCCCGTCTCGATGAGCGGAAGTACTTGAATTGGTTTGATTGCCGAACGCGGAAGGACCTTCCGAGACACGTCGCCGGCTTCGATCAACGCCCCTTTGGGCCCCAAAACGAGTGCATCAACGAGGTGTTCGCTCTCCACGATGCCTCGGGTGACGGCCACCCTGAGGGGCTCAGCTGACGTGTACATCTATTCAGTCTGGATGAAAAACGGTCGAATAGACGTTTATACCAACGACGCAACCCGATTTCGGGTGCGATAACGTTGAGAAACAACGCACGCACACTGGTGCGTGCACCCAGGAAGGACCCACAACGTGAGTTCATTTGAGACACCCCAACTTCGTCGAATTCCGGCGGCACAAGCCCCCGAGACCGACCGAGCCACCTTTGTTGGCTTGGTATACCAACACATCGCAGCTGCGGTGGCTGTCTTCGTGGCGATCGAAGCAGTTCTGTTCATCACCGGCATTGCCGGCGCTCTCGAAGACTTCTTCTTTGGCGCAGGTGGCGGCCGCTGGCTCTTGATGCTCGGCGGCGTCATGGTCGTGCAATGGTTCTCTGCCAACGCTGCCGCCGATCTGAATAATCCACCTCGCCAGTATCTGGGCCTCTTTGGCTCGGCTGCTGCTCAGGCGTTGATCTTTGCACCGTTCCTCTCGTTCGTCTTCGGCCAAGAAGGCGGCGGGGCCACCGTTGCCCAGGCTGCGATCATCACCGGCATCGGTTTCGCCATCTTGACCGCAATTGGACTCTTCACCCGTAAGGACCTCTCGTTCCTTCGCCCGATCGTGATGTGGGGCTTCGGCCTGGCATTGCTCGCCATTATTGGCGGCGTGATCTTTGGCTTCGGGCTCGGCACCTGGTTCTCGGTAGCCATGATCGGCCTCTCGGGAGCCTCGATCCTGTTCCAGACGCAAAACGTCGTGAAGCGCTACCCAATCGGTTCACACGTCGCGGCATCTATTGCGCTGTTCACTTCTCTGATGACCATGTTCTGGTACGTGCTCCGTCTCCTGATGAGTCGCGAGTAGTTCTCACGAACGACACGCTCAACCCGTTGAGCAGTCACGGGTAAGTACTTGTTTGGCCGGCCTTGCGCCGGCCAAACGCATGTCTAAACCCAGCCAAGATGTCGGCTTACTCGTAGAATCTGATCACATCTCCTCGATCACAACCGAAGGAACCCCATGCGTATCGATGCGATCCCTACGGGAGATTCGCCCCCTGACGACATCAACGTGATCATCGAGGTCTCCGTTGGCGGCGAGCCAATCAAGTACGAACTCGACAAGACATCGGGTGCCCTCTGGGTTGACCGCTTTCTCTACACGCCAATGCGCTATCCAGGGAACTACGGATTCGTCCCTCACACGCTGAGCGAAGACGGCGATCCAATCGACGTTCTCGTTTGCAACACCCGCGTCCTCGCACCGGGTTGTGTGATCAACTGCCGTCCAATTGGCGTGCTTGTCATGGAAGACGACGCCGGCCCAGATGAAAAGCTCCTCGCCGTTCCGAGCAACAACGTCTCTCGTCGTTACGAGCGGGTCCAGAACTACAGCGACCTACCACCGATCACCCTCGAGCAAATCGAGCACTTCTTCGATCACTACAAAGACCTTGAGCCTGGCAAGTGGGTCAAGATCGACCACTTCGGCGATACCGCCGAAGCGCAGAAGCTCATTTTGGAAGCCATCGAACGCGAGAAGGCCAAGCCACGCCCGCCTCGACGACGATCCAACGACGACTAGCCGGGTCTCATGGCAAACGACTCTGTCGCCGAGGACTGGCCAGAGGACTTTCCCGACGACTTCGATCCCGAACGACTTCGAGAGTGCGATTATTGGCGTTGTGGTGAGCTGTTCGAAGCAAAGACTTCGAATCAGATCTTTTGCCGCAAGGCATGCAGGAGTCGCCAACGAAAGTGGGAACGGGCCCAGGCTCGCCGAGCCCGTAAGGCAGGCGGCGCATAGTCGAGTTCGATGTCGTTGCGGTGCGGCTACAGAAGCCGTACGACCAACGAGATCGCGGCCGCAATGAGCACGGCGATGATGAGCTGTTCAAATCGGGACGTACCCATGCGCGCTCGGATGAAGCCGCCCACGGGAACCATCAGCAGCGCGAATGGCGTGAGGATCAAGCCGAGGAAAAGATCGTCGGCAAATTCGGGCTGAAGCAACAGGACCACGATCTGGGCTGCACCGGTGACGGCAAAGGTTGCGGTGACCGCGAGTACAAATGCGTCGACCGCTATCTGGCGCGACAGAAACCACGCGGAGACCACGGGACCGGAGATTCCCGCTGCCCCCTGAAAGACCCCGGCAACCAAACCCACCGGCAGGGCTAGCCCGTCCGTCCTCGACGGATCCCGACCGCTTGCATCTTGCCCTTTACGACTCCGATTGGCGAGAAACGCCACGATGATCACGACCAAGGCGATACGCAGCCCGCGGTCGGGCAGCACAGGGAGTAGCAGGGTCCCAATGACGGCACCGACCACCCCAGCAACGGTGAACGGTCCGAGGGTCCGAGCTCCTGGCGCGTGAGAACGGTTCACCCATGCAATCTGTGCGTTGAGCGCAAGATTCGACGGGGCCACGATGACGATCGCATCAGCGATGTCGAGAAATAAGGCGAGCGCTGGCACCAACAACAGCGGATACCCAAGGCCCGTGACCGATTTCAGTAGCGCGGCGACGACCGCCACCCCGATGATGATCACGAGTTCGGTTGTCGTCATCCACGCTCTCCAAGCGATTCGCTCATCATCATCGCTATGAAGCGCTGGAGCGCGAAAGACGGGCTTCGGTCTCGTAGGCGAATAAGGCTGATCTTACGAGTAGCGATGGGCATGTCCACAGCGCGACGTAGGGCGTGAGGTTCGCTTTCAGCGTCGACGGCCGGGAGCACTGTCCAACCCATTCCGAGGCGCACCATTTCACGAATCACGGCGGGTTGGGAGCTTTCCGCCACCACGTTGAACGTCACCCCCCTACTGAGGAGGGTTTGAGCGGCGAGGTTCCGGGTGAGCGAGTCTTCAGGGAAGGTCACCCACGGCCCCCACGCATCGACTGGAGCGTTCGCAGCACCTTCGGGACCATAGACATAGACCGGTTCAGCAACGAGCTCTGTGCAGTCCAAGTCATCGATGTCGACAGGTTCGATTGAAATGATGACATCGTGCTCATCACGACGCAGTTCGTCGATGAGCTGCGCGGAGGGTGAAACACTCAGCCGAAGCTCGAGGTCTGGGTGCACGGTGCGAAACCGCATCAGCGCATCACCGAAGTGGTGGATGGCAGCAGTGTCGATCATTCCCGCACGAACAGCACCTGTTGTCCCTTCGCTGGTCTGGCGCACCCATCGATCGAGGCCGTCGTAGGCACCCAATACTCGCCGTGCGTGATCGGCCAGGCCAATCGCCGCAGAGGTCGCAACACGGGTCCTTCCGCTCTTATCGAACAGTTTCAGCCCCAGCCGGTTCTCGAGCTCGCGAATGCCTTGCCCAAAGGCCGAGGGAGTAACGCCGACCTGTTCTGCCCCCACGGACCAACTACCGGTCTCGATTGCGGCGAGTAGGTAGGTGAGTTGTGCGGTGGTTGGCGATTCGGTCATCGGTACTCGGGGGATAACCCCTGTTGAGCCCGAACGGGTCGGTGCAGCTGCGCGACTCGATACTGAAGCATTCCTTCACTGTATAGGACGATTCAGGTTCTCTTCTGTAGTTTTCCCTCCATGACGACTGCTCGTGAAATCAAACCACCTTCTGGAAAACTTGGCGTCCTGATGCCTGGCCTCGGAGCCGTAGCCTCAACGCTCATCGCTGGCGTTATGCACTCGCGCCGCACCGGCGAAGCTCCGCTCGGCTCGGTTGCACAGATGGCCCATATCCGACTCGGCAAACGCGAAGAAAACCGCAATCCACTCATCAAAGAATTCGTTCCGCTCGCCGGGCTTGATGATCTGGTCTTTGGCGGATGGGATCCGTTGTCACCAAACGCACTCGAAGCTGCCCAGACGGCGGGCGTTATGAAGCCTGAAGACCTCGCCGCTATCTCGGGCGACCTCGAAGGCGTCGTTGCCATGGACGCCGTGTTCGAACAGAAGTGGGTGAGCCGTATCGACCCAATTCGTGTCAAGAGCGAAACCAACAAGATGGACCAAGCCGAAGCACTGATGGCCGACATCGAGCGTTTCCGCACCGAGAACAACTGCGATCGTCTCGTGATGGTCTGGAGCGCTTCGACTGAAGCATTCCAAGAAGCATCAGCTGTACACGCATCGATCGAAGCCTTCGAACAGGGGATGAAGGATAACGACGACAACATCTCCCCCAGCCAGATCTACGCATACGCATCGATCATGAGCGGCGTACCGTTCGCAAACGGCGCACCAAACCTCACCACCGATGTCGACGCGATCGTCGAACTCGCCAAGCGTGAAGGCGTGCCAATTGCTGGCAAGGACTTCAAGACCGGCCAGACACTCATCAAGACCCTCATCGCACCTGGGCTCAAGAGCCGCATGCTCGGTATCCGTGGCTGGTACTCGACCAACATCTTGGGCAACCGCGACGGCGAGGTTCTCGACGCACCAGAGAACTTCCAGACCAAGGAAAACTCGAAGCTCGGCGTGCTCGACACAATCCTTCAGCCTGAGTTGTACCCATCGCTGTACGGCAACATCGACCACAAGGTTCGGATCGATTACTACCCACCACGTGGCGACGAAAAAGAGGGTTGGGACAACATCGACATCTTCGGATGGCTCGGTTACCCAATGCAGATCAAGATCAACTTGCTCGCCCGCGACTCGATCCTTGCTGCACCTATCGTGCTCGACCTTGCGCTCTTCATGGACCTCGCATCACGCGCTGGCGAATCTGGAGTCCAAGAATGGTTGAGCTTCTACTTCAAGGCTCCTCAGTCGGGCGGGCCAAACGATCCCGAGCACGACATCTTCATCCAGCAGACAAAGCTCAAGAACACGTTGCGCGAGTGGATGGGCGAAACCCCAGTCACCCACTCCGAAGCCGGCTGATTCTCGCCGCAAGGCGGGATCCGGCCCTAGCGGGCCTCGACCCGCGCTGCGGCCGGCCGGAGGCCCATTTTCGCCCAACCGGCTTCGCAGCTTGGGCTGCCGAGGCGATTCTTCGACTTCGAGGGTCAAACCTCGCTTAGCGTCTAGCTTGGCGCTAGGCGAGGTTTGACCCCATAACTCCAAAATCCGCAGAGCTACCGGAGGAGCGAAGCGACGAAGCAGCGATTGCGGCGAATAATGCTCTGCAGCCCGTGGCGCCAAAATCGCGGCGGAGCCGCTGGCGCCTAAGGGATCAGAGCCAGCTGAGTGTGCCGGGCTCGAGCATCTCGCGCAGCGCCTCGTTTGATTCGTCGAACTGCGTCCCGAAGCGGGCACGGATCTCATCGTCGACCGGCTTTGGATTCCGCTTGTTGTACTGCGGGTACGACCCGCCAACAAGAGGAGGCAATCCGAGGAAGTCCGTTGCCTGACGCACGGTCGCCTCGGGCTCTGATTGCAGCTTTGCTGAATCGAGGATCAACACCTGGTCACGCCCGAAGGTGTCAAAGTATCGCTGCACCTGCGCGGCGTACTGACTTCGAGCCACGTACGCGTGGAAGATGTGCGATTTCGAGATGTATGTCGGATCATCGATGATCCGCTGCTCTTCACCCTTGAGACGGCCCTCTTCTGCGTCGAGCGCATCGAGCAGCGACAGCGTCTCATTGCCGCGAGCGACCTCATGGTTGTGGTGCGACATGGCGCGAGCGATGGGTTCTCTCAGGACGGCAATCATCCGTGCGTCGGGCGTGACGTCGTGGATCCGTTGGGGAATCGTTGGATGAAAGAGGTAGTACGGAGCGCCCTCACCAATGGCGGGAGCTGCGCCGTGCTCGCTCGCTTGCGCATCGATGACCGACTGCAACGGAAAGTTCGAGCGATACCAATCGATCGACTGGTCAAAGTTCGTGTCGTAGTAGTGGACGCCCTTTGCCCGGCGGGGGCCGTGGACCATCTCGTGTGCGAGGAGGTAGATAAACATCGACGTGGAACCGCCGCGTTGGGTTCCAATGACGTAGAAGTTCGGCAGCACTCGCGGTCGCGGGTCGACACGTCCAACGTTTCGATTCACCCAGACATACGCGTTTCGGACTGGCTGAGGTAGCGCGGTCTTTTTTCCGAGTGCTTTGCGACCAATCATCGATTCATCCTCTAAACCGGCCCGGCACGAGCTCGGCCATTTTTTCTTCAACGACAGCCTGGCGTTCGGTCTTGAGAGCGCCAGCTTCATAGTGTCGAGCGGCAAGCTCGAGAAAATAGACGACGGAGAGGGTCCGGTGACTCTTGGGATCTACACCGAGCCGTTCGAGGTCGGACACTGCACCATCGAGACCTTCACCGTACTGGTAATGCATGTGGAGAAGGTCGAACCCTGTTGGGGCTCCAACCGCTGCACGCTCCCAGTCCCAGATCACGTAGCGCTTGTCGCGCCCCAAACCAATGTTCCAGGGGGACCAGTCGCCATGCCAGACCGAGCCCGCCAGTGACGCAAACTCTTCGTCGGCGGAGAGCTCTTCGGCGATTGCCATGAACTGTTCTAACTCATCCACGTCGAGTCGCTCGCGCAGATGCTTCCACCACGGGCCAGCGGCTACCGATCCGGGCTCACCAAATTGTTCGCTCAAGAGACGGGTTAGGTCGAGAGGGATCTCACCGAGCGGCATCGATGACGCACCCTCGGTATCGAAGGGAGCCATCACCATAAGTTGGCTCGCACCGAAATGTCCTCGATGAAGAACCGTTGGGGTCACGACGTCACCGAAGGGCTCATCGGCAAAGCGGGCCAACCACTCCCCCTCGTTCTTGACCATTTCTGCGGTGTGGGCGTCGGGGCCCATCTTGGCGACGGCAACCAGATCTGGGCCCGAGTAGCAGCGAACGATCGGCTTGAGGTTCGGCCGAGGCGGACCGACCGCAACCGATAGCCGCACCTCGGTGCCGATGATGTCGCTGAGGTGTTCTCGCAAGGTTTGATCCTGCGACGACACACTCCAGCCGGCACGGCGACGAGAAAGTAGCGCTGAGGCTCCGCCCGTTAGGGTGCTCGCAGCTGGGCCCGCTCGATTCCCAATGAACCGATCGACGGCGTCTCGCATGGCCTTTTGGCTTTTGGGATCAACCACGACCCGCGGCTCGCTAGCGCGCGGCAAGAGCACGTACTTCTCAGAGGAGTGAGCGGCGTGAAGACTCCCTGCAGGGCCACCCAAGATCCCCGCCCACCAGGACTCGTCGAGCGAGGTCATGCGGCAATTGGAGACGAAGCCAACTGTTGGTCGACGGCCTCACGAGCCCGATCAGCATCTTTGCGGTCTCGGAGTACGAGCGCCGCGCAAATCATCATGACCGGTAGCGCTGCGGGCAGATGGTCGTAGAAAAATGATGTCACCAGCGAGGTCGCGATTGCCAGGTGTAAAAGAAAGTGCTCCTGACTTCGCACATTACGCCCGGTCTGAACCGTCATCGAGATGAAGAAACCGACATAGAAGATTGCGCCTGGTATTCCCTGACTAAAGAGTGCAGTCCAGAACGCTCCGTGTGTCCCGATTGCGGGACGGAACGGTTGCGGATTGGCTATCGGCGCACCGAAGCCGAGCAGTGGTGACTCTGGAACGCGTTCGAGTACGTCGGTGTAGATGTCGCCGCGACTCTCGATCGAGTGTTCACTCGTGACGCGGGACGAAACAATCTCACCGAGCGGCGACGCGAGAATAAGCGCTATGGCAAACACGGTCACGAAGAGGAAGCGAACAGCGAGCAGCAACTGGCCGGCGCTCGCTCGCCGAGCAACCACGTAGACGACGGCCAGAACGAGCGTGATCCAGAGCGCACGGTTTGCAGAGATCGCCATTGGAATCACCGCGAGCACCGCGATTGGTACGACGAGTCGGCGGGTGCGCTGGGCTCGACCAGCGGCCGCGATGAAGGCAAAGATCAGCGGAGCCAGAGAGGAGGCCCACCGATTTGTAAAGGCAAACGGAAGTGCCGGACGGTTGATGGGAAACCCGAGGAAGTCCTGTGTTTGTGCAAACGGTGGACGCACGAGGCTAATGACGAAGGGGTCGTTGCGAATCGACGCTGGCAGGACCTGAGCAAAGAGCGTATTGAGGCGGAACTCTCCGACGATCAGACCGGCGTAGCCGCCGATGATCGCAATGAAAATAAACAGTCCGGCGAGAACACCGAGCACACGCGATGTGGGCAGGTAGCGCTTCGGGACGTTGTAGACGAACAGAAAGGTAAACGTGGCGCCGAGGTACACGACGGCTCGGAGGCTCCAGGAGAGCAGGCGACCAGCGGTTGGGTCCAGGGTGAACACCGAAGCCAGCATCCAACCCATAAACAACAGCCAGAGCCCAAAGCCCTTCGGAATCTGAATCGGGCGGATCAGCAACAGGCCAGCGCCCATCGCAAACCCACCGATTGCGAAGGTGAAATAGCCCAGGCCTAGCGCCCAAAAGACAGGCAACAGAGCAATGACGTAGAAGGGAAGGCCCGGATGAAGCAGGCCGCGCAATTCACGCCGCGCCTCAACCGCGTGCGGTTGACGAATTTCCGTGGGCGTGATCGTCGCCATTAAACCGAATTTCCTCGCTTCTGGAGCTGAGATACGACAAAGGCGGACGGCACTCCGGCAGCAACGCCTAGAGCCAATGGTGCCCTACCTTCCTTCGGATTTAGCTTCAGGGTCTTCTTGGCAAGCTCGACAGCGCCTTTACGGTCCCCCAAGGAAGCCTTGGCGAACGCCATCTGGCCCAAGATCCGGGCGAGTCCGACAGGCTCGGTTTCAAACTCGGGATAGCGATCGAGGATGTATTGCAAACCATCGATACGCATCTGCCAACGCTCGGCGTAGAACGACGCGGTGTGCCACCGCACGGTTACCAACGGCGCGGGGACCAAGATCATGTCCGTCAGGCGCGTCGCTCGGAGCAGCCATTCGTAGTCTTCGCCGTACCCTCCGGGCACGTCCTCGTCGATCAGTCCAATCTGGTCGATCAGTTCGTTACGACGCATCAAGAAGGTGGACGGGTGCGCTTCGAACACACGACTGCGCAGAAGGTCTCGAAAGGTGACCCTCGATTCGTCGCGTACCCGTTCGACGGATTCGCCTTCGTATTCGACGAGTACACCGGAGCCGACGAAGTGAACATCAGGGTGCGAGTTGAGCACATCTACCTGACGGCGGATCTTGCTCGGCGCCCACACATCGTCGTCGTCGCAGAAGGCAACGAGATCGCTCGACGTTCCGAGGAGCCCGGTGTTACGAGCTCCCTGCAATCCTTGGACTCGACCGTTTGGAACCACGATGACTTGGCGATTGCCCTCGCTAACGGCAAGCGAAAGGTCAGGCTCGGTCTGATCGAACACGACAATCGTCGTGATTGCCCCTTCGTAGTCTTGCGCGTCGATGGCGGCGAGCGTCTCTCGAAGTAGCTCAGGCCGGTCACGCGTCGCAACGATCGTCGCCACGCTGGGCGCTCCAACATATTCAGACATCTACGATTCCTTGGAGTATCGGTAGCGACCCAACATCACACTTGTGATGCGGCTGACGATCTTTGACATCTTTGGGTCAAACCCGCTGCGCCACGCTTCGTCGGCGCGAATTTCGACCGCTTTTCGTTCGAGGCGGCGCGGATTACCCGACACCGAGTGTCCAGGCTCCAAAATGAGTGGTTCCTGCGCCTCGAGAATCTCCTCAGCCGTCTGGTCGACCCCGGCAAAGGAGAAGACGTGATCGAGCGTCTCCGTGGGCGCAGCCACGAAGTCTTCGTAACGAATCGTCGTGGTATCTACGCCGAGTCGATCCATATTCGAAAAGGCCCAATTGAACCAAAGCCACCGCAAACCAATCCGAGCCGGATGCAGGGTCGCCATGTGGCGGTCCGCATCGGTGACCTCAGGTCGGTCGATGACCTTGGACCACGAATGCGCCACCCCACGCGGATCGCGCACCATGTGCACGATCTTGAGATCGATTTCGGGGATCCGGCGCAGGAGTAGGGCCGTGGAGACGTGCTTGGAAGTATCGACGACGATTGGTTTGCCGGATACCTCGATGACGGCTCGCAGGATGCGTGTAATCACTCCGCCATATTGCGACGTATTTACGTTGAGAAACTGCGAAAGCGGCGGGAACAACAAACTCGGGATATGGCGGGTGCGATCTGCACGACGTTGCAGCTGTCGCATCCGTTCGCCGGAGACTTGCTCCCAGCCACCGAAGGCAACCTTGCCGACGCGAGACCAAAAGTCGCACTCGCTGAACGGCTCGCCACAACCGCAGAGGTTGTCCTCGATCACACCGCGTTCCCACAGATGCACGAGCTCGCCGATATTGATCATGTGCGGGTTCTCATTGAGAAGATCAGAAACGATCGTGCTACCCGAACGCGGTACCGCACCAATGAAGACAACCGGGATCTTGGCATGTTCTTTGCGAAGAGGAAGTACCTCGGCAAGATGACTCGTAGTCGCTGCACGAGCACCGAGAAGATCCACCATTGCGGTCTCGAAATTGACGATCGATACCTCGGCGTGGCCGTCGTCTTCGGCGACCTTGGCGGCTCCGCGTTCGACCGCTTCATCGAGCAGAGCGAAGAACTCGGGCTTGGTTCGTGCAAGTTGGATCTCGCCATGTGCGGCGAGACGCACGCAGAAATCGACCTGATGATCGTTTACGTGTTCATCGAACTGTGCCTCGCGAGGTACAACGATTGGGACGATTCCGTTCGACCGACACTCAAGGATCGTCGCAGGCCCGCCGTGGCAGACCACCACAGATGCCTTTTGAAACTGCTCGATGAGCGCCGTGCGTTGCAGGTAGTCAACGCTCTCCACCTGGGTTGGTTCGTTTGATGTTCCTCGTTGAACGGTGACCGACCCGACCTCTGGCTCATTCGAGAACCATTCGTCGAGCCACGCCATCAATCGGTCGAACCGGTGATAGTCCGTCCCGACGCTGACAAACAGCTGGTCGATGCCGCGAGAAACCGCAGGGGTAGAGATTGCGTCTTCGCTCACATGAGCCTCCCAATCAATTTAGCCCGCGGATGGAACACCAGTTGGTCTTCCCATTGCACGAGGAATCGATTCGCCAAAGGCGCGCACAGGCGTGCCGTCAGCGATGCGTTATCAATTCGGTCGTAGACCTCAATAAATACCGTCTTCACGCCCATCATGCGCCCGAGCAGGAAGAACGGAAATGCAACTGCGGCGCCGGTCGAAATAACAACGTCAGGACGCTCGCGACGAAGAACTTTCCAGGCGAGCCCAAAGTTGCGAATGAGATTCGGGACGTTGCGGGTAGTTGGAAAGTGGGCCCAATCGCAGCGCTCTGACTCGAGCAACTCGTGACTATCGGGCATGTCGAAGGTGACCCAGAAGCGATCGTGCTCTTCCCACCACGGACGCAAGATCAAAAGGTGTGCCAAGTGCCCACCAGATGACCCAACGAGGCCGATGTTCAACGGCGTATCGGAGTCGGAGGTCTCAAAGAGTGGAGACTCGCTCATCCAACATCTCCGGGGTCGACGGACTGTTCGGAGACCACCGTCGCCTCTTGCTCGGCTGGAACCACGCTCATGCGAGCAGGGGCGGTTCGAGCGTCCTCGTCACCCTCGTTTCCAAATTCAGGCACCGAGGACAGACCACCGGAACGCTGCCAGGCATCTCCACCTGGGGTTCCCGTTGGCACGGATACGGTGCCGACATTGTTGGTGCCCGCCGGAAGAAGGTTGAGACGGCTCGTGCGGTTGAGAATCGAGCCAGCCAGGTCGGCCTGGACGTTCTCCAACTGAATACGAAGATCTCGCAACTCGCTTCGCTTGGTGCGGCCAACCGCACATACCACGTAGACCGCATCCACGATCGCTGCGAGCTGGAGGCCTTCAGCGTTGGTAAGCGCCGGTGGAGCGTCGAAGACCACGATCATGTTGCGCTCTTGGGCAATGGCGAGCAGCGCGGCAACCGAGTTGTTGGCAATCGGCGCTGGCGCACCGGTGCCTGTTGGGAGGACGGTGAGCTCGAGTCGTCGTTCGGCTCCGTCTATTGCGGTGCGAGCAGCGTCGAGGTCGCCTGCGGTGCGAAGGAAGTCGCTGAGCCCTGCACGGCCAGCGATACCAAATACTCGGTCGAGGGCGTCGTTGCGGCGGTCCGCTCCGATCAGCAACACATTGCGGCCGGTCTGTGAAATTGCCAACGCAAGGTTGATCGCAGCGGTGGTTCGGCCTTCTTTTTCGGTAGCTCCGGTGACCGCGATCGAATCGACGACGAAACCGTTGCGGGGAGCGAGCACGGCTGCAGCGAGACGACGGAACGCCTCGGCTCCTGCTGTCTCTTGGCCGACGGCTGTGACCAACGCTGGGCTGTCTTGGGTAATTCGAGGGATGTTGCCAAGGACTGGCACACCCAAATCCAGTTCGGTTTCGATCGGGCCGCTGATGCGGCGGTCGAGCCGGTCGGTCAAGACCGCAGCGAGAGCACCGACGACGAGTCCCATCGAGAGACCGGCCAGAAGGGTGAAGAGGCGTGGGATTCCGGTTGCGTCAGCTTCGGGGACCGACGGCTCACCGAGCAAGCTTCCAACCTCGCCAACCTCTTGGACTCCGTCGAGCTGGCGTTGAATGTTGAAGTCTTCTTGTTCAAGGAGGCGTAGTCGCGCTTCGCTTCCGCGCACCTCGTTGGTTTGCTCGCCCTCGGCTGCGTCTAGGGCTGCGTCAAATACCGCACGTTCGTTCGTGATTTGTAGCGAAAGGTCGGCGAGCTGGCGGTCAAGCTCGGCAATTTGTCCATCACGGAGCAAAGACTCGCGCTCAAGACGGAAGTCGAGGTAGGCGTCGGCGTTGCGCTGAACGAGGCGAGAAGCTTCTTCGCTTGAGGCGCCGGCGTAGCTGAACTGCAAGATCTGGCTGTCACAAGAACCAATCCCGTCACTGCCCAAACACACAACCGTGGTGTTTGCGGCCCAATCGACAAGATCGAGGCCGGGTTCTTGTTCGATGACTCGAGTGCCGATGAGAGGAGACGTGGCGATGCCGATCTCCTGATCTTCGTTCACGGGATCGTTGGCCGGCCCTACATCGGCGTTGCCGGGCTGCAGGAGCACCGTGACCTCCGATGAGAAGAACGATTCCTGTCCAGGAAGGAAGAAGAGGGCAAGCGCGGTCATAGACAGCATGGCGAGCGCGATCATCCACCAACTTCTCTTGAAGATTCGCCAGTAATTACCCAGCTCTACTTCGTCATTCGTTTCCATCTGCCTCATTACCTTTGTGCGCGCCCAATGGGCCTATCTCTATCTTTCGGCGAGAGCGACGCTTCCTTGATAGTTCTGCGGGACCCTCAGCAAGACTGATAGTCGGACAAATGAACCGCCTTGAACCTACGACGCTTCACAGGACAAAAAAGTCGCGACCTCGATGCTTTGCTAACTGTTCTTACGTGACTCCTACCTAATGGCGCTCATACATCACTGCTTTCGCGCCGTACTCTCTAGTAACGAGCAGTGGGCGTAGTCGACTTTCCGGGCGCAAGTGGTCGCCCGTTCAACACGAGGATCAAATGCACATTCCCAAGAAAGCCTACTTGAGACTATTCGCCATAGTCATCAGCTTCGGGCTCCTAGCTGCGGCATGTGGCACAGCTGATAACGCAGCCACCCAAGCGCCCACCACAACGCAATTCCCGGAGCCAACACAAGCCCCCTCACCCGCAACGACTCCAACCACAGCTTCGCCAACCCCAACCGAACCCACCGCCGTCGACGAGGTAGAGCCGCCGGCGTTTCGGGACAATCGCCTTTCCACGATCGACGCGGACCTCGAGGGGTCGCTTCTTGGCGTCGCAACCGGCCCGTATGCAGACGAGCGCATTCCTCGTTTCAACCAGCTGGAGGCCGACGCAGGTCGACAACTCGATATTGGTCACGTCTTTCACGCGTGGGACCGCGCTATCCCTACCGAGGACGACCTCTTTCACCTCGAAGAGGGAAGAATCCTGATGATTTCGTGGAACGGGACGGACACCCAAGAAATCCAAAGCGGAATCCATGATGACTGGATCACGCAACAAGCCACGTCGGTTCGTGACTTAGGTGAACCGGTGCTGCTGCGTTGGCTCTGGGAGATGGACGGGCAACGCCGAATTGGATGGGTCCATTCGCCCGAGGACTTCGTCGGCGCATGGCTGCACATTCGATCGATATTTGATGAGGTCGGGGCCACCAACGCAGAATTTGTGTGGTGTCCTAACGCTCACCTGTTCTTCGAAGACGGCGGAGATCCCGATGCGTGGTACCCCGGCGATGACCACGTGGATTGGCTCTGCGCTGACGGCTACAACTGGGAAGACACCACAGCCTCACCAGGTTGGGTCTCCCTAGACCAGATCTTTGCTGACTTCGTCGAGTGGGCGGCCCCACGCAATCTGCCGATCATGCTCGGCGAGACAGGCTCTAACGAGGCCGAAGAGGGAGCCAAGGCTGCCTGGTTCGACAGCCTCCCCGGGATTCTCGAAAACGATCTGCCCGAGGTTGATGCGGTCGTGTACTTCGATGTCGACTTCCGAGCGAACGGGCACCCGAACTGGCGTGTCGATACAACACAAACGTCATATGACGCATGGATAGAACTTGCACAGGATCCGTGGCTTAATCCCTGATTTACCACACTCCGTCACTTTTTCCTTCATCTGTTTGTAACTCACTACACAGAGCTGTAATATGGCGCGAGTCTGCCGACGTACAGTCAGGCGGTGGGATCTGTGAGGAGAACCCCTAATGAAGCGAACACTTCAGATGTTTGCATTGCTTATTGCAGTGTCGATCGCGAGCTGGGCAGTTCTGGAGAACACGTCGGAAGCCAATGCGCTCTCCGGTGGCGTCACGTTTGGGGCTTTCGCTAAGCCAATCAATGGTCAGAGCAACATCACCGCGTTCGAGAACCTCGAACGCCAGCTAGGGACAGACCTGCAACTCGTTCGCGCATTCTCGCAGTGGGACGACAACCTCGGAGCGGATCACAGCTTGCACCGATGGGTGAAGAACAACGACAAAGACCTCGTCGTTTCCGTGAAAGCTCAGCGGGAAAATGGCGATGTCGTCTCGTGGCGCTCTATTGCCAACGCCAATCCTGGCTCACGGATCTATGGCGAAATGCAAGATCTCGCCGACGGTGCCCGTCGCCACGGTGACCCAATAACGGTTGTCTTTCACCACGAGCCCGAGGCGGGTCCGAACACAAAGTTCGGCGATAGCGATGACTTCGTCGCTGCGTTTCGCAAGGTCGTCGAAGTCTTCGAAGATGAAAACGCCGACAACGTCCAATTCGGATGGGTGATGACCAACTGGAGTTTCACCCTCAATGAAATTAACCCCAGCGATCGCCGGGCCGCCGACAAGTGGTATCCCGGAGATGACGCGGTCGACTTCATCGGTGCAGATCCATACAACTGGACGGAGTGCCGGGACGGCGCACCAGAATGGCGTTCCCTCGAGGACAACATTCAGTCACTGATGACGTTCTCTGATCAGCACCCCGATAAGCCGTTGATTCTTGCCGAGTTCGGTTCTGACGACGACGGACGCAAGGGCGAGTTTATTGACGGTGCCCGCGAGCTCCTGAAGCAGGGCAAGTACCGCGACCGGTTCGCTGCTGTCATGTGGTTCCATTCAGATGGCACTGCACACGGTCACCCAGATTGCACATGGTGGATTGACTCTTCTCAGAACTCGCTGAACGCTGGCCGACGGTTGGCACAGGATTCCTTCTTCCAGGTGCCGCTCGTACAGACTCGGGGCCAATCGCTCTCGTCTCAGCCGGTCAACCCTCCAACGACGACCACACCTCCACAGGCACCTCCTGCAACCGCTGCGCCACGCACGACGACAACTACTGCGGCACCTCGCACCACGACGACCACCGCCCCGCCTCCTACGACGACAACTGCTGCGCCACGCACGACGACAACTACTGCGGCACCTCGCACCACGACGACCACCGCCCCGCCTCCTACGACGACCACGGCGCCGCCTCCCCAAGCGCCCAAGGCCGCTGGACCGGTAGCGGCCAAGGACGGGGAAGTTCTCTGCGATGGACGAGAAGTCACGATTATGGGAACCAACGGTCCTGACGTAATCGTTGGAACCAATGGTCGCGATGTCATCCACGGGCTGGGTGGAGCCGACATCATCCATGGACTCGACGGCGACGACGTCATCTGTGGTGGCGCTGGCAAGGACACGATTCGAGCAGGCGCTGGCGCCGATGTCGTTCTCGGCAACCGCGGTAAAGACAAGCTGCACGGCGATGACGGACCCGACAAGGTATTCGGCGGTAAAGGAAAAGACCGGATCAACGGCCGACAAGGTGCCGATCAGCTCGAAGGTGGAATCGGCGACGATCGGATCTTGGGCGGGATCAACACCGATGGTCTTCTGGGAGGTTCCGGAACCGATACCTGCGACGGCGGCCGCGGAATCGACGATCGGGTTACGTGCGAGACAACCCGAGTTCGCTAGCTACAGGGACCCCATGGTCACAACGAGCGTGCTTACCACGGCAATCGTGACCAACGAAAGCGGCACGCCGAGTCGCAGGTAGTCACTAAACCGATAGCCACCAGGGCCGTACACCATCATGTTGGTTTGATAGCCGACCGGTGTCAGGAACGACGCTGATCCTGCAACCGCCACGCCAATGATGACGAGCCGGGGATCGAGCCCGGTCTGCTCGGCAACGTCGACAGCGATCGGAAAGGCGAGCACTACAGCAGCAGCGTTCGTGATCAACTCGGTAAGCACCATGGTGGTAATGAGCAGACCCACCACCGCACCAACCGTTCCCAACGCACCGAAGGTGTCTAGCAAGCCGCTGGCGACTCGTTCCGCGATTCCGGTTTCGGTAATTGCAGCACCGAGGCCGAATGCGCCGCCGATCATCAAAACCACGTTGACATCCACGGCGTCTCGCGCCTCGCGAGGCCTCAGCACTCCGAAGGCAACGAGCAAAATCGCAGCCAAGATCGTGGACCGGGCCACCGGCAGGAGACCAAAGAGTGGCAGACCTACCGCGATGGCGAGGGCCCCAAGGGCAAGTGGAGCACCACGCTTATCGGCAGGTATGTCTGCATCGAGACGCGAGACCAACAAGAATTCTCCGGTATTGCGCCAACGGTTTCGGAATGTTCTCGGTGCTACTACCAAGAGCGTGTCGCCGGCGCGAAAGCGGGTCGTTCCAGGTTGACCTTTCACAAGTTCGCCGCTTCGGTGCACTGCCAAGATCGCAGCGTCATAGCGTTGTCGAAATCCAACCTCGGCGGCGGTCCGGCCGACAATTGGAGAACTTGGTCCGACGACCACTTCGAAGTAGCCGGTATTGGGGCCGTCTCCGAGTGCCTTCGACGCAATGCTGTCCGCCGGGGAGATCCCGGAGACTTTTTGCAGCTCGACGACATCATCGACCTGTCCCGCAAAGATCAGTCGGTCACCGCCTCGAAGAATCTGCGACGGTGTCACCGGCGCGATTGTCTGGCCTGGTCGGTCGATTTGGGTAAGGAAGAGACCGCTCACACTACGAAGCCCAGCATCGGTTACCGAGTTCCCATCGATGGCTCCATCTGGGTCAACGGTCATTGCAACGGTAAAGGACCGTTCGGTCTCCGTGGTTGGATCCGTTGGACGCCGACGCTTCGGCAAGAGCGGAGCGCCCGCCAAGATCACGACCAAGCCAATCAACAGCAACGGTAGGCCGATCTTTGCCAGCTCAAAGAGCGCCAGAGGCTCCTCGCCGGCGCCTACGAGGAGTCCCGAAGCCACGAGGTTGGTCGATGTACCAATGACGGTGAGCGAGCCGCCCAGAATCGTTGCATACGAGAGCGGAATGAGGAACGAGCTCGCGGACCGACCGTTCTTATCGGCCCATCGTGTCACCGCTGGCGTCAGCATCGCGACGATGGGTGTATTGGCGAGGAATGCACTTCCAAATGCGGAGGGAACCACGAGCTGCGCAAGGTCTTTGCGAAGCCCCTGTGGGCGATTCAACAACCGGGACACGATCGGCTCGATGGCACCCGTCCGGTCTACGGCTCCGGCAATGACATACAGCGCAGCGACCGTAATCGGCGCCGGATTCGCGAAGCCCGAAAAGGCTTGGTCGGCTTCGGTAACACCAAGCACAAACAACGACGCAGACGTCGCCAAGATCGCAGCTGGAGGCGAGAGTCGCCCGGTCACCAGACCAACGATCATCACCCCAAGCGCGCCAAGCGTTATCAGAGCATCGAAACCCATAACATCCTTATCGGCGGGAACCCTGCGCGTTCCAACGAGTTGCTCGCCTACGGCTCACAACATGGCCGCCACTCAAACCAGAAGTCTACC
>CAYTUB010000030.1:20245-32379 GCA_964441145.1 uncultured Acidimicrobiales bacterium | reverse complement strand
GCACCGTCACTTCGACAGTTGCAGTGTCACACAGTCCCTCCGCATCACACACCTGGTGATGCCGAACGTGTCTGCGTGCGAGACGGCACGGAAGACCGCTGCGGTCTCGAGCAGTTCCTTCGCGGGAATGCAGCCCACGTGCAGGCAGGTGCCGCCGACGCGCTCTCGTTCACACTTTGACCCGAGAGGAAGGCACTGGATAGAGCCAGACGTCCCTACCCCTACCCCCTATCTGCTGAGAATCTGAAGGAATGCTCATGCGGATACGCCACACAGCCGATCTCGACTCTCAATGCCCTAGCAGCAACTAGGAGGACGCCGCCGTCATGCCCGGATACGCACTCTCCAAAGATGACTACCTCAATCGACTCAGCCGCATCGAAGGCCAGGTCCGAGGACTCCAACGGATGATTGGGGAAGATACGTACTGCCTCGACGTCCTGACCCAGATCAGCTCGGTCACCAAAGCCCTTCAAGGCGTGGGCGTCGGGCTCGTACACGAACACCTCCGCCACTGTGTCCACGACGCCGCCAACGAAGGCGACAGAGCCTTCGACGCCAAGATCAGCGAGGCAACCACAGCCATCGAACGCCTCCTCCGAACCTGAAACCCACAGCTTGTCCTTCACCGACGACACACTTTCGTCCGCCCGAGAGTTGTTCCGAATCGAACCGCGAGATCTTCCTCCTCCAGCACACCGACGCAGATGGATGGAAGATTGCCAGATACATGTTCAACAAGCCTGCGTGAGCGCCGTCCTCAACCTCGCCACCGCCCTGCGGAACCCCGAGACATGAGCTGTCGCAGCACGAGGCGCGTAGGTTCTCGCTACCCACACGCCCGACACTGAACCTTGGCCAAACCTCGGCCATGAGCAACTGCGCTTATTGAGCAGGACCGATCAGGTCGGCCGACGAAGCGAGCGACAAACTGGTTTCGGCGCCGGCAATGGATGTGTCTTGCGAAGTTTTCGGCTCGGTAGGTTGTCTGGGACTGGAGGCCGAGGGGCGTCCCAACGACTATGCGAGCCACGACTCTTTTGTGGACGCAGCCGTGAAGCTCGACGAGAAATGGCAGCCCTCGCCATCTCTGCAATCGGCAGGGTCTAGAGCCCCGGCGCCGTCAGCGAGGTTCTCGAGCTCACATTCAATCGCGGCGAGTTGTGCGCGGCGTTCGCGAATATCAGCTAGTCGTGAACTCAGAGCTTCACTGCTGTGACGACAGGGGACTTCCCCGTTGTCGCGGATGTCGATCACGCTGGCAATCTCAGCAAGCGTGAGCCCCGCTGTTTGTGCTGATCGAATGAACCCGAGTCGGTCCAGGGTGGCTTCGCCATAGACGCGAACACCCTCGACGTTGCGCGGAGCATCCGGCAAGAGTCCCCGCCGTTCGTAGAAGCGCACGGCTCGAATAGACAGCCCAGACGCCTCAGCGAGATCAGAGACGAGCATTGCACCTCATCTCGTTGTAACTTCCAGATCTGCGGTGCCCACGCAACACTGGACCACGATGCGACAGGGTCGATGCCGGTTAGCGGTCACCGCTTGTGGCCCTACTTGGGGAGGAATCCGTCGTAGTCGCGCATCGTGAGCTGGCTGTCGATCTGCTTCATCGTCTCGAGGGCAACACCCACGGCGACGAGGATCAAGATGCGAATGAACCCAAAGCCAGCAGCGCCGAGGCCGCCGCTGTGGGTGTCGGTCAGGTTGAAGCCGAGTGCCCGCATCACGAGGTTCGGCAGCAACGCCACACCAGCGATGAACAACGCTCCCGGTAGCGTGATGCGCGTCAGGATACGTGCCAAGTAGTGCTCGGTCTGGGGTCCAGGCCGGATACCTGGGATGAAGCCGCCCTCCTTGCGAATCGTGTCGGCCTGCTTCGCCGGATCGAAGGCGATCGCCGCGTAGAAGTAGGCGAACCCGACGATGATGTAGAGCGGCGACGACGGGTTGACGAGGTTGTCGTTGACGAAGTTCCGAATGCCGTTGCCCCATCCGGTGTCGGGCAAGGCCACGGCGATGAGGTTCGGCAGGTACAACACCGAGCTGGCGAAGATGATCGGGATCACGCCCGACTGGCTCACCTTGAGCGGGACATAGGTGCTCTGACCGCCGGATATCTTGCGACCGACGACTCGTTTCGCGAAGTTCACCGGGATCCGACGCTGACCGTTCTCGACGAACACGATGCCGACGAGCGAGATGCCCAGGATCACCGCGAACGCGATCACGGCCGCCCTGCCGGAGTTGGTCCACAAGGCGCTGAACTGCGCCGGGAACTGACGGACGATCGACGCGAAGATGATCGGCGACAGGCCACCACCGCACAAGAGCTTCACGTACACAAACATGCCGCCCTGCTGACTGCTGATTTCGCGCAGCTGCCGCACAGCCAGCGTGTCGATGCCCGACGGGATGAACGAGCCGGCGAGTGAACTGTTTGAACAGGATCTTGTTGAGAAGATCCGGCACCCAGGACAGGTTTTTGAAAGTCATGCGGCTACTCCGAATCCACGAAGCCAAAGATACTACCGATTGTAGTATTACCCCCCAGCTGACGGCCGCCTGCTTTCATGTACCGGACTAGTTACCGTCGGCGGTCACGGCACTGCCGGAGAATCTGCAAACGGGATGAACAGGCGAGGCTCAGAGCCCGCCGCGATATCGAGCGCGTAGACGTCGAAGGCGGGCTGCGCAGAAGTACCCTCTTCGTCGTTCGGCAATGCGTACACGATCGTTTCGTCGTTGACCCACTCGATTTGGTCTTCGACCGAACGAGGCTCCGGAAGATCTCGACGCTGTCCGGTTTCGACATCGATTGCGATCAACTGAAAGAAGTCGCCTCGACGTTCCTATGCGACGATCGTGGTCCCATCGGGGGAGACCTCCGGGCACGTGGCATTGTCAACGATCACGTCAATCCGGGAGTTCGAGACTCTTCGTTCGACGATCATCGTTCGCTCACCTAGTCCGAGCGTGGCGTAGAAGTGACTCTCGTCCACAAACGTGACACCCCAGTAGTTTCGCTCGAAGTCCTGGATCTCGATCCCATCGAAGCCAAAGGTTCGAAAGGGATTGCCCCTTGGTTGGCTGATGTTCCAGATTCGAGGCTTTGGTCTCGGCAAGGATGGACATCATGGCAAAGCGATATCCGAAAGAGTTCCGCGATGACGTCGTACGGGTCGCGAGACGCGGCGACGTGAAGTACTCGCAGCTGGCCGCCGATTTCGGTGTGTCGGAAGCGTCGATCTACAACTGGGTCAAACAGGCCGACATCGATGACGGCGTCCGTCCCGGTCTCACCCAGGAAGAAGCCGACGAGCTGCGTGAAGTGAAGCGTCGGAACCGGGTCCTCGAAGAAGAGAACCTGATCTTGCGTCGGGCAGCGGCGCTCTTCGCGAAGGACGTGTCCCCAAAATGATCTACCCGCTCGTGGAAGAACTCAAAGCTGAGGGCGTGCGGGTCACAACAACATGTCGGATGCTCGGCTTCAGCCCGCAGGGCTTCTACAAGTGGCGAAACGATCCGTGTTCGGATCGTGATCGGACGGATGCGGAGTTGGTGAACGTGATGTTCGACATTCATCAGGGCGATCCCGAGTTCGGGTATCGGTTCATTGCTGACGAGCTCCACCGGCTCGGCCACAGTGTTTCGGAGAACCGGGTGCACAGGCTCTGCCGAGACCAACAGATCTTCTCGACGACGGTGAAGAAGGGGCGTCACGGCAAGAAGCCAGGTCCGCCGGTTCACGATGATCTGGTCGAACGCGACTTCACCGCGGAGTCGGCGAATGAGCGTTGGGTCGGCGACATCACCGAGCACTGGACCGGTCAGGGCAAGTTGTATTTGTGCACGTTCAAGGATCTGTGGTCGAACCGGATTGTCGGCTACTCGATCGCTGAGCGGATGACCGCGAACCTTGCGGTTGTCGCGTTGCGCAATGCGCATCTACGACGCGATTGTGCTGGCGTCATCGTCCACACCGACCGGGGTTCTCAATTTCGATCGCGGGCGTTCACGTCGGCGCTCAACGAGCTCAAACTGGTTGGCTCGATGGGCCGGGTCGGGGCTGCCGGGGACAACGCGTCGGCTGAATCGTTCTTTGCGTTGCTCCAAAAGAATGTGCTCAACCGTCAAGCTTGGGCGACTCGGGACGATCTACGTATCGCGATCGTGACCTGGATCGAAGGCACCTACCACCGGCGACGCAAGCAACGGGGCCTCGGGAAACTCACCCCGATCGAGTTCGAAACAATCCACCAACACGCCGCACAAGCGGCATAGAGATTCTAAAAACGAACATCAACTAAACCCGGGGCAATCCCAAAGTCCGACTCGAGGTTCACGCCGACGAAGCGGTCCACCGAGATGAGTTGGGTCGTCGTAGCGAACTCGCCTGCATTCAAATAGCTGTGCCCGAGAGAGAATCCCGTCCACGCAACAACCGTTCCCTCGGGGGAGATCGCTGCGCGGCTCGGGCGGTTGACCCCAAACCGAAGTCCCGGCCTCAGCGAGGCATCGAGAAGGTACCCGCGACCGGAGCCTCCGAGACCTGCGGTTGCCGAGAGACAGATGCCGCCGTATTGGTTGGCATCGATTCGGCTGCAGTCAAGATCCGCGAGTTTCCGATCGCCTGACGAATCGAGATATCCGACCTTGCCGTAGTCCTCGCCGGGCACGCGATTGATAAATACGACGGCAGTCTCCTGTGGATCGATGGACGGCAGGCTCGTGGTCGTCAAGCCGGTGGAACTCGGGGCAATCGACGACTGTGGCGATGAGGTACGTGGAGCAACCGGGCTGTCGTTGCTGTACGGAATCGAAGCCGGAGGTTCTGGGCTCCCCAGGACGTCCTCCAAGACCATGTTGTCTTCGAAGGAACCAACGAATTCGTTCGCATTGTTGCGCGCCTCGGCTGTGTCGCGGGCCGAGCTGTATAGCTCGAATCCGAAGTAGCCGAATCCGAGGGCGAGGAGCACTACGGCAACGATTAGCAGGGTCGGCGAATTAGGCCTTTCCTCATCCGTCGATGGAAGTCTGGTCATGGCTCCTCGCCATCGCAATCGTCAATCGACCCTTCTCCGCCGAGCCGTTCGCTCACGTTCGTCGAATCGGTCGCCGACTACAGACCTTGAGTGATTGTCACCAACTTTTACGACACTCTGTCGTAGACGTCGAACGAGGATTGGTTCAGATGCCCGCGCCAAAGCCTCAAGCCGAGCGATTCGAATCTCACCACTGAAGACTCATCCAGTCATGTCAGCATCAACAGCGGACACTCCACCCGGCGAATCGGGCGTCGAGGGACCATCAGAGACTCCCCGTACTATCCTCCTAGCGGAGGTGACGGCTATGGAGCGACGCGCAAACGGAGAGCTAGAGGCAGCTGTACTTGAGTTCTTGTGGGCGATTGGTGAACCTTCGACCCCAGGGCAGGTCCATGATGCTGTGGCGCCAGACCTTGCCTACACGACGGTGATGACAGTGTTGAACCGGCTCCATTCAAAGGAAGCGCTTGAGCGCGAGCGGCGCGGCCGGGCATACGCGTACTGGCCTTCGAGAGCCGAGGCGCCGCATCGCGCGGAACAGATGCATGGCCACCTCGAGGCGGCAGCCGATCGACGCGCCGTTTTGAGTTCGTTCGTCGAAACCCTGAGCACCAAAGAGGCATCCGATCTTCGCCGCGCGCTCGATGAGGCTGGTGCGTGACGGCCGAGTTCGCTCTCCCGACTCTCGTCGCCGTAGCCCTCGTTTCGGCGATGGGCTTATTCGATTGGCGCCTCAAGCCGCACGTTGCGCTACCCGTGCTTTCTTGCTCAATGCTTCTCGCGGCCGGGGCGGCAGTAGCCCTCGCTGCTGCGACGGCGGCCGGCTTTGTTCTCGGCCCCTCCCGTTCGACAATCCTGACCGACTGGTGCCCGGCGATTCCCTTGGATCATCAAGTCGGTGCCGCAGCAGGGACTACCTCTCTCGTGGCCTTGATGTTTGCGTCTGCGCGAGTCTCTCGCGTTGTGTTTGCGCGATTTCGAGCGGTTCGATCGGTTGCTGCGGGCGAGCGGGTCTCCATCGTTACAGACACGCGATTCATCGCGTACGCGATCCCTTCGAAGGCCGGTTGCGTGGTCGTCTCAACCGGCCTTCTCGCCTCCCTCAGCCCCACTGAGCGTCGAGCAGTTTTCGCCCACGAGCGGGCGCACTTGCAACTCGGGCACCATCGGCACACATTGCTAGCTGAGGTTTGCGTCGCAGTGTTGCCGATCCTCCGTCCGCTCGCAGGACAGCTTCGCCACGCGACCGAGCGAGCTGCCGATGAAGCCGCTGCAGAACAGGTCAATAGCCGGCCTGCGGTAGCGCGCGCCATCGGGACTGCCGCACTCGGCCCGTCGGCTTCAGCGCTTCCAGCATTGGGAGGTGGCTCGGTCGCACGACGGGTCGAAGCACTCTTGTGGCCCGATCGCGAGCAGTTGGCCAGCCGACCGGTGTCTTCGCTCGCGGTGGTAATCTTGGCGATCGCCGGCCTCTCAGTCGGCATGCAACTGCATCACTTTGGCGTCCTGATCGAACACATCTGTTCGATCACTTAATTCATCGCCATCGACGTCCGACCTACTACACACCATAGTAGTCTGGGTGGATGTGTATGATTCTCAAAGCCAAACACGTCTTGATCGGTGCCCTCGCCGTCTCAGCCATTCTGCTGGGTGCTGCGAGCCCGGTGGGTGCGCACACGGGGTTCGAGTCGTCGTCTCCTGCTGATGGGGACGTGGTCGATGAGCCGGTCAGCGAGATCGTCTTGAGATTCGCCGGCGAGGCAACACCGGCCGGTGAGGGTTTCGTCGTCTTGGATCCGACCGGCGCGATTCGTGAACCCGACGAAATCACGAGCGCCGACAACCTGACATGGACCCTGCGCTTCGACGAACCACTCGCGGGAGGCAACGTCGGCGTTCGGTGGATGGTCGCTGCTCCCGACGCCCACCCAATCGACGGAAGCTTCAGCTTCACCGTCAACGCCACAACCACCGAACAAACGGCAACCATCCTGGCCCATGGCGTCGAGCAAACATCCACTGAAGACACTGAAACCAGCCTTTCTGATCCGAGCGACCAGACAGCCACGGCGACAATTGAACAGCCCGGGGAGATTCTGGGGTCGGTTGATGGGTTGGAGGGTGCGACGGCGTCGAGTGCTGTTGCCCCTGTTGATCTCGAGTCCTTCCTCGAGCCCGAGACCAGCGACCCGGCCGCAGTGGGCACGGTGGCCTCAACAGCCCGAGCCCTGAGCATCTTGGGCGCAGTGCTGGTGATAGGAGCCTCGGCGTTCGCCGCGTTCGGGCTTCGTGGCGACACTGCCGACGTCGTTGCAGTGCTCTACTGGGTCCGCCGCGGCAGCCTGATTGTTCTCGCAGGAGCGATCGCAGAGGCTGCCTCCATGACCGCCACACTCGCGGGAGAATGGTCCGCGCTTGCATCGCCCCGTGATCTCCAAAACGCCCTCTGGACATCGGCAGGCCTCGCCATCGCATTGCGTGCCGCAGGCAGCCTGACCACCGCGGTGTACACAACGTTGGACACCACCGTCGCCACCGCGGCCGGTGACCCCGTCATCGCCGCCCGCCAACTAGCAACCGTCGGCGGCGGCCACAGCACTCCCCCACCACCCGACCGGGCACCAGACGAACCATTCATCTACACAAACGACCACACATGGAACCACGACGCAGGCCGACTCGGCCTCCTCGGCATCGCACTCATCGCCGTCTCGTTCATGTTCGACGGACACACCGCCTCAGAAGGACCACTCCTACTTCACGCCATAGCCAACGCCATCCACGTCACAACCGCAGCCATCTGGGCTGGCGGAGTCACCATGCTCGCACTCACAATCCACCGTCGCAGCACCACCGGTCGACCAACCCAAGCACTACAACTCGCGATGCGATTCTCCGTCATCGCAACAATCGCCCTCATCGCCGCCGGACTCGCCGGCATCGCCCTCTCCGCAATCGTGCTCGACTCCATCTCAGAGATCTGGTCCACCCCCTGGGGCCGGCTCCTCGCCCTAAAGGTCACACTCGTCGCCGCGGCGGCCGCAGGAGGCGCCTACAACCATCGCATCGTCGTGCCCGCCCTCGACCGCAACCCCAACCACCAACCAACCATCGACCGCTTCCGAACAATCGTCACACTCGAAGCAGCAGCCCTTCTGTCCGTTGCAATCGTCACCGCGTTCCTCATCGCCGCCTCCTCCACATGAAACCCAGCCTCACCACCGTCCTCGCCACACTCGGCCTTGCCGCCATCCTCGCCGCGTGCGGAAGCGACACCGCCGCAACGGCACCCCCCGAGCCCATCCCCACAGACGCCAACGGCGCCACCGTCTACGCCCTTCGGTGTGCGTCCTGCCACGGCGAAGACCTCCGAGGCACCACCAAAGGCCCCTCCCAACTCTCCATCGTCTACGAACCAAACCACCACAACGACGACGCCTACCGAAACGCCATCCGCAACGGCGTCGCACAACACCACTGGGCATACGGCAACATGCCCACCATAGAAGACATCACCGACCAACAAATCGAACTCGTCATCAACTACATCCGAACCCAACAACAACAACAAGGGTTCGAACGCTAATGACACCCACCATCGCACTCGCATTCACCGCCGGAATGATCGCAGCCTTCAACCCCTGCGGATTCGCACTCCTCCCGACCTACATCGGAGCATTCGTCGCTGGAGACACCTCAGCATCCTGGGCGTCGAGAATCCTCGGTGCCGCCCGAGTCTCGATCACAATGGCCGCAGCCTTCGCGCTGGTCTTCACCGCTGTCGGGCTCGTGCTGGATCAAGTTGCCTCGAATCTTGCCGAGTACCTCCCATGGGTCACGATCCTGATCGGCGGGGGTCTCGTACTCGGGGGCCTCTGGCTTCTGACGGGTCGCACACTAAGGGTGCCGTTGCCCGAGACATCGATCGCGAGCGGCCGAACTGGCCTCCTCGGCGTATTTAGCTACGGCATCACGTTTGCGGTCGCTTCGATCTCGTGCACCATCGGACCGTTTCTTGCGATTACCGGCACCGGCGTCGGTGGCTCAATCGCTGAACGCATCACCTCGTACGTCGCCTACGCACTCGGGATGGCGTCAATCGTTGCCATATTGACGGTAGCGGCGAGTTTCGCTCAGCGATCGATCAGCACTGGCTTGCGCTCATTCGCGAGGCATTCCTCACGTGTCGGCGGCCTTCTCATGATCGTCGCCGGCGCGTATGCCGTTTGGTACGGCCGGTGGGAGTTGCGCGTCTACGCAGGCGACTTTTCGTCGGATCCTCTCGTACGGCAAGGCGAAGAGATCCGATCGACGATCGTCGATTGGGTGAGGGCTGTCGGGCCGACATCGGTCCTCGTCCTTGCGGTCACACTCGTCGCAGTGGCCGCAGTCCAGCGAGCCCTACACCTTCGAACCGCACAGTCAGACTCGGCGCCGGACTCGTAGGTTCGGGCTGGCCACAACAACGCTGGTTACTGCGTCACGTCGTAGCCGGCTTTGTCGATCGCCGCGACGATCGCCGTCTCGTCGCCGCCGATGACAGCCACGGTCTTGGTGTCGAGGTCGACGGTCACGTCGGTGACGCCCTCGACTTTGGTGACCTCCGTGGTGATGGCGTCGACGCAGTGTTGGCAGCTGATGTCGGGCACGGAGTAGTTGGCGGTCATTGGGGTGGGTCCTTTCAGCGGGTGGTGTTGCGGTAGCCGGCGAATCGGCGGAGCCGCAGTGAGTTGGTCACGACGAACAGTGACGACATGCCCATCGCGCCGGCCGCGATCATCGGGTTGAGCACACCGAGCGCGGCCAGCGGGATGGCGGCGGTGTTGTATGCAAAGGCCCAGAACAGGTTGCCCTTGATGACTGCCAGCGTGCGTCGCGACAAGGCGATGGCGTCCGCGACCGCTCGGAGGTCACCGGACACGATCGTGAGGTCCGATGCTTCAATCGCCACGTCGGTGCCGGTACCGACGGCGATGCCGAGATCGGCCTGGGCCAGTGCAGGGGCGTCGTTGATGCCGTCGCCGACCATCGCGACCCGGTGTCCGGCGGTTTGGAGTCGGCTGATGACCGCCGCCTTGTCCTGCGGGTAGACCTCAGCGATCACGTCATCGCCCGGCTGGCTGCCGATGCCGACCGAAGTAGCGACCGATGCTGCGGTGCGGGCGTTGTCGCCGGTCAGCATCGTGACCGACAGGCCCTGCTGATGGAACGCGGCGACGGCGTCCGCGGAGGTGTCCTTGATGCGGTCGGCGACGACGAATACGAGCTCCGCCGCCCCGGCGCGGCCAGCGAGCACGGCGGTGGCGCCGGCCGCTTCCGCCGCGGCGGCAGCTGCCTCGACGTCGGCGGGCACGTGGTCGAACAGGCTTCGTCGTCCGACCCGCACCTCTGTTGCGTCGACGGTGGCGACGACACCTGACCCTGGCCGGTTCTCGAACTCGTCCACTTCTTCGAGGGCGTCGACGTGGCCGGCGATGGCGGCGGCGATGGGGTGCTCGGACTTCGCCTCAGCTGATGCCGCCAGCACCGCGACCCGGTCGCGGTCGGCTGCGTCCAGTCCGGGGGCGTGGACGTCGGTGACGGTCATGGCGGCTTCGGTGAGGGTGCCGGTCTTGTCGACCACGATCGCGTCGATCGCTCGGGTGTCTTCGAGCACCTCGCCGCCCTTGATGATCACCCCCAGCTGCGCGCCGCGGCCGGTGCCGACCATGATCCCCAACGGCGTGGCCAAGCCGAGGGCGCACGGGCAGGCGATGATCAACACCGCAACGGCAGCGGTGAACGCCGCGTCGGTGTCGCCGTCCAGCACCAGCCAACTAATCAGCGTCACCACGGCGATGGCGATCGCGACCGGGACGAAGACCGCCGAGACGCGATCGGCGAGCCGCTGTACCTCGGCACGGCTGCCTTGGGCCTCGTCGACCAGGCGGATGATCTGGGCCAGCGCCGTGTCCGAACCGACCCGGGTTGCTTCGACCACGAGCGACCCGTTGGCGTTGATCGTCGCGCCGATTACCTCATCACCGGGGCTGACCTCGACCGGTACCGGTTCGCCAGTGACCATCGACGCGTCGACCGCGGATCGGCCATCGACCACCACACCGTCAGTAGCGATCTTCTCGCCCGGACGGACCACAAACCGCATCCCGACGGCGAGGTCTTCGAGCGAGATCTCCCGGCCATCCTCCAACAGCGCCGTCTTGGCACCGAGATCAGCCAACGCCCGGATCGCATCGCCGGAGCGGCGCTTGGCTCGCAGTTCGAACCACTTGCCCAGCAGGATCAGCGCGACGATCACTGCGCCGGTCTCGAAGTAGATGTGGCCACCGCCGACATCGCCGACCAGGACCACCGTCGACCACAGCAGTGCCGACAGCGAGCCCATCGACACCAGCGTGTCCATCGTTGTCGAGCCGTGCCGCAGGTTCATCCACGCGGCGCGATGGAACGGCCAGCCCGACCACAGGATCACCGGTGTCGCGAGGGCGGCGACGACCCATTCCCAGCCGTCGAACTGCAGGCTCATGAACATCGACAGCACCATCGCCGGCACCGCCAGCAAGACACCGACGATCAGGCGCCGGCGAAGATCTGCCTCACGGGCCTGTTCGGCCTCGGTGTCCTCGCCGTCGTCGATCACGCCGTAACCCAGCGCTTCGATCTCCGCTGCCAACGCCGCCTCGGCCACCGATGTCGCGTGCGAGACCGTGGCGCGGCCGGTCGCGAAGTTCACCTGCGCGGCCTCGACGCCGTCGACCTTGCCCAGCCGACGCTGGATCCGGTTCGCGCATGCCGCACACGTCATTCCGTCGACGTTCAAGTCTGTGCGCATAGTGGATTCAACTGGCATACCGTCGAGCATATTCCTTCCCCTCAACTAGAAGGTCAAGGGGTTTCGGCAACTCGCCAGATTCGCCTACGGGACGCAACACCACAGCAGGAATCCGCTACTACGCTCTGTCGTGGATGAACCAGATCTCGCTCCCCCGGTCCGTTGTCGGCGTCGTTGCCGTCTTCGCTCTTCTGAGCGGCGCAGTTGTGGGTGTCCGGTCGCTACGTTCCGACGACTGCGCGCCGCATGAT
>CAYTUB010000030.1:0-20145 GCA_964441145.1 uncultured Acidimicrobiales bacterium | reverse complement strand
TCGGAACCTATGACGCCGCCGGAAGGGCCACGAACCCAGCCACCGGCGAAAGCTACGAACCACACCTTGTACCCGAAGCCGACTACGGACGCGTCATCGCCGAATACTGGGCGGACGGCCCCGACTCAGAGACACCTCCCGGCCACTGGAACACACTCGCCATCGAAGTTGGCAACGAACTCGAACGCACCGGCGAGCTCACGATCGACGGCGATCCGGTCGACCGACTCGAATGGGACGTCAAGATCGGTCTCGCTCTCAACGGCGCCCTCCACGACACAGCCATCGCAGTGTGGGGCGCCAAGGCGCACTACGACTATGCCCGGCCGATCTCGATGATCCGCCACCTCGGACAACGCGGCCAGCTCAACGAACAACTGGGCATCATCGAGACCATCACCGAAATCACCTCCGCTCCGGGCGAACGCCATGCCCATCTTTCTGCGCACATCGGCGAGCAGGCCGTCTACGGATGGCGCGGCGAGCCCTCCGACCCGGCGACGATCACGAGTGGCGTCGGCTGGATCCGCGCGGCCGAGTGGGTCCCGTACCAACGAGCGTCGTTCGTCAGCCCCGCGTTTGCGGCATACGCCAGCGGCCACTCCGGCTTCAGCCGAGCCGCCGCCGAAGTCCTCACGGAGCTCACCGGCTCCCCCTACTTCCCCGGCGGCCTCGCCACCCACACCGTCGAACCCGGCGGCTTGCTCCACGAAGCCGGACCCACGCAAACTGTCACGCTGCAATGGGCGACCTATCGCGACGCCGCGGACCAAGCTGGCATCTCCCGCCTCTACGGAGGAATTCACGTACCTGCCGATGACCTCAGCGGACGCACCATGGGCGCCGAGATCGGGATCATCGCCGTCAACCACGCACGCGGCTACTTCGGATCTTGACCTTTCGACGTCGAGTCTCGGATCATCAACTACCCGTCGCTGGCGAACCCGCCGTCAGCGCGGCGAACTACGACACGGCGTCATAGAGTACACCTGCAATGGAGGGACGAACCGAAATCACAGCGAGTCGAACAACAGTCGCTCAGGTCAGTCAACAACCCCATCTGCGAGTGTTCATGGTGGCCGCCGCTACCACTGCTGCGGTGTATTGGATGCTGCGATGGACACCTGAGGAGTGGCCGGAAGCAAGCTACGGTCGGAAAGCTGACGACGTCCACTGGAAGCTCGGTATGGCAACCGGATCGACCACTCTTGTCCTGCTCGCGGCGACGCTCGCAATCCGTCCGCTCCGAACGCTGCGTGGCCGACGAACACCGATTCATGTCCCACTTCGGAGAGCGCTCGGAATCTCGTCGGCGATCTGGGCCGCGGCCCACTCCATCCTCGGCGTGACGATCCACGCAGATGGTTGGGACCTTCTGCGTCCGTTTCGGACCGCAGTCAACGCTCAGGGCACTGGGCGCCTGCTCGGCCTCGCTCTCGTTGTCGGAACAGGCTCGCTCCTAATCCTGCTTGGCCTGGCTGCGATTTCCAACGATCGAGCCCTTCACAAGCTCGGTCGGCGCAGGTGGAAACGTGCACAGCAGTTGGCATATCTCGGCGGGCTCGGCGCCGCCGTCCACGTCCTGGGATTCAGATATGGGAAGGGCGAACTCTGGCGCATGCAGTCGCAACACTCACGGTGCCTGCAACCGTGATCGGGCTCCGATCTCTAGTTGCTTCACAGAAGAATCGCAGCCAAGCACCGGTCAGCTGACCTCCAAGAGCGTCATCATCCCGGCGTCGGCGTGTTCCTGGATGTGACAGTGCACCGCCCACAAGCCCGCGTCAGTTGCTCGCAAGGCGATGTCGACCGTCTGTTGCGGGAAGAGAAGGACCGTGTCTCGGAGATGCCCCTCGTCGACGGGCTGACTGTCGATGCCGGTCACCATGAAGAACTGTCCATGGAAATGGATCGGATGCAAGGCCTGCGAATCGTTTCGCAACCTGAACGTGTACACGCCGCCTTCGTCGACGGTCAGCGTATCGGTCTCGTCGAACGTCCGGCCGTTGAACCCCCAGTCAGCCGACATCATCATTGAGGAGACGAAGTCAAGCGAATACTCGTGATCGACCCCGAGCTCGGCGAAGAGAGCGGACTCCGGGAGGGCTGGGTTCGACGGCGACGAGTAAGTAGCGGACGATTCGGCATGGTTTGCGGTCTCATCGGGGATGAGCGTGGCGATCTGGTAGCCCTCGCCGTTGAAGTTCTCCGCGACCGACACCGGTTCGTCCGGCATGACGAACTCGACATCAAGTCGATTCCCGGGCGCGAGTACGAAACCCTGACCGTCAAACGGCTCTCGAGCGAGCATCCCATCCACGGCGACCCCGACTGGTGCCACACCCTCGAAGACCGGTGCGACCACACGGGCGTTGGCGGCATTGACCATGCGAAGTCGGATTCGATCACCCTGTCGGATCACCGCCTCGGGAGCCGCTACACCGTTGACGGTGAGGAGGTTGCCCCAGCGGCCGTTGTGGGTGACGTCATGCATTGCATTGAAGTTCTCGTTCAACGATCCGTCGCCATCGAGAAGCCAGTCGTCGATCATCCACACCAGATCATGGTCATACACAGGCTCAGAAGGATCGACCACGACGATACTCCCGTAGAGTCCCCGCTCGATCTGTTCCGAGCCGCGATTGTGGGAGTGGTACCAAAACGTTCCGGCGTCCTTTGGGGTGAACTCATAGCGGAATGAGTCCCCGGGGGCGATCGGGTCCTGATTCACGCCAGGGACTCCGTCCATCGCATTCGGAACGCGGACTCCGTGCCAGTGGATCGACGTCGCCTGCGGAAGCTGATTGTCGAGATTCACCACGACGGTGTCACCGAGCTCGACCCGTAGCTCGGGGCCCGGCACGGCCCCGTTGTAGGCCCACACTTCGATCTCGAGCCCATCTGCGACACTGAGCGTCGTTGGTGCAGCGACGAAATCGAATTCTCGGACGATCCCAGAGGCTTCTGTCGACACCGGGTACGCCGCGGCGAATGCGTCGATCTGCGCCGTGCGGCCCGAATCGATACCGAGGGATGTTGCCGAGCCCGAACCGCTGCGACCGGTGAGAAACAGAGCGCCAGCAATGCCGACCAAACCGAGAGCAGCGACGAGGAGCCAGCGTTCACGACGAGTCACCTCGCAAACATAAACCCTCCACCTGCATGGAAGGTCAAGCCATCGAGGCGACTACGTCATGTGACGTTCGTCGCCGATCACCTGACAGCGGTTGGGGTCGGTGCATGACGCCGGGTCCAGCCCCTTTGCGCGGTCTGCCAACAGCTTCAGCTCACTCCGGGCGTGGGCAAGTTGTTGCATCTGCGCATCGATCGACGCCACATGCTTCTCAATGAGCGCCGTCGTGTGCGAACACGACCGCTCGCCAGCGCCCTTCAGCTCCAGCACCGACGAAATCTCGGCCAGGCTCAGGCCGGTGGCTTGCGCATCGCGAATGAATCGTAGCCGCTCGAGCGCGTCATCTCCGTAGTTCCGATACCCGCTTGCTGTGCGTGCCGGCTCGTCTAGTAGGCCGATCGATTCGTAGTAGCGAATCGTCTTCGCGGTCACGCCGCAATGGTCGCCGAGCTCGCCGATCTTCACACCATCCATCCTACTTGACCTTCCACTCAACTGGAACCCGTAGTGTCTATCTCGTGCTACTCTCACGCCGCGTATTTGCCACTGCTGTTACAACCCTCGTTCTCGCAGCCTGCGGCAGCGACACCACCGACCGTGTCGCTGGACCTGGCGACCTCGGGCACATTCACGACCTCTTCGAGACGGCCGACGGCGAGCTGCTCGCTGCCAGCCACAGCGGTCTCTACCGCATCACCGACACCGAAACCGCCATCCTGGTGGGCTCCGAACAACACGACCTCATGTCCATGGCTGCAGACGACGACTTGCTCTACGCCAGTGGTCATCCCGACCTCCGACTGGAGAAGTATCGGGTTGCTGACCACCCGCCGCACCTGGGTTTGGCCCGAAGCGGCGACGGTGGCGAGACGTGGACGGTCGAGGCCGATCTGCTGGGCAAACACGACTTCCACGCTCTCCTCCCCACGAGTCGAGGGCTTTATGCCGCAGACACCCAAGGCATGATCCGGCTACGCACACCAGCGGCAGAATGGACTGACCTCGGCGAACTCGCTGCCCGCGACCTTGCCGCCGACCCCGACAACCCCGACCACCTTGTTGCCACCGACGAAGAGGCCCAGGTCTGGGTGAGCACCGATGGCGCTCGCACCTGGAGCCGGGTCCAGGACGCCCCGCCGGTCATCGAGGTCGAATGGGAGGAATCTGATCTGCTCGTCGCAGCCACCGAAGACGGCGTCCTTTATCGGGCTGGTTCGCCCGACGGCCCATGGGCCAGCGTCGCCAGTGCTCCGGGCGAGATCGAGACGCTCCACATCGATGACGGCCGCTGGTGGGTCACCGGCCACGGCGGAAGCATCCACTTCAGCACCGACGACGCAGCCACCTGGGAGGCCGTCTATCTCCCACCCGAACGATGAGACGCCCGAAGGTCGCAGCAGCTGGCGCCGGGCTCGGTGCAGGCATCTGGGGTATGCGCCACTGGCGATCAAGCGCCGTGCAGTCCTGGCGACCTTCACGATTGCGCGGACGCCGCGCCGGTCCGCTTCACGTTCGCACTGCAGGCTCGGGGGAGGAAACCATCGTTCTCCTCCACGGCCTTGTCGCGACGGGCGACATCTTCGGCAACCTCTTCGACCAGCTTGCATCACAGGCGAACCTGGTCGTGCCAGACCTCCTTGGGTTCGGCCGATCCCTTGACGAAGAACGGACGAGCTTCACACCCGATTACCACCTCGACGCTCTCGAGGCAGCCCTTCGCGAGCTTGGGCTGGGAGGCCGACCGGTGCGAATCGGTGCCCATTCGATGGGCGGCACACTCGCAATGCGTTGGATCCAACGAGACTCGACGCCGATCACGTCAATCGCATGCTTCGGCCCGCCCGTCTATCGAACCAGCGACGCCATCGACCGCACCATCGCCTCGTCGGGACTGATGGCTCGGACGTTCGTCTCAAACACGCGGTGGGCGCAGGCCGCCTGTCATCTCAACTGCTCACACAGACGGGTCGCCGGAGTCGTCGCAGCGGCCGCGTCACCGCAGATCCCCGTTGCGATCGCGAGATCAGCATCGCTCCACACCTGGCCTGCATACCACGACGCCATGGACCAACTCATTCGTGCCACCGACTGGACTGAGGGACTTCGCCGAGCATCAGACGCGCACATCCCCGTCGACCTCATCTGGGGAGAGCACGACCGAGTCGGTGACCGCCACTACGCAGCCACGCTCCCCCACGTTTCGACATACACCGTGCCAGGTGCGGGGCATCACCTCCCCATGACTCACCCGGCCCTCTGCCTCGAATATCTCGCCACCGCTAACGAAGCTGGTCGAGGCGTTCGTGGTACTCCGTTGCGCTGAGCCCGCGTCGGGCGAAACGGTCCGCCAGGCTCTGGTGCGCTGAGGCCGTGGGGTCGGCGCCGAGACCCTGGGCCACAGCCAGTGTCGACTTGTACAGCAGCAATTGGTGCGCCCATCACAAACCCTTTCGCAGCAGATCTACTCCGACAATCTGTAGTAGATAATTGAGAGCCTGGGGGCAGCTACACCTGACCGGCCGGGGAGATTACTGCCCACGCTCACTCGAGAATCGGCTTGACCTTCCAGTCGGCTAGAAGGTGTACAACGAGACTAGATCCAACACCGCTTCCACTCAGAGACACCCATGACCATCAGCGACCACACACAACACGAGGCTCACAACCACCACAGCGACGACGCTGCCCCAGCCAACCATGGCGGTCATGGCGGTCATGACAAGCACGCTGGGCACGACCCCGAGATGTTCCGGCAGCTGTTCTGGTGGAACCTCGTGCTTGCAGTACCGGTGCTGGTGTTTTCCAAGCAGATACAGGACTGGTTCGGCTACTCGATTGACGGCGCATGGGCCGCCTGGATCGCTCCAGTCATCGGTACGGTCATCTATCTGTGGGGCGGCAAACCGTTCCTGGCCGGTGGGCTCGTTGAGGTCCGCAACCGACAGCCCGGGATGATGTTGTTGATCTCGCTCGCCATCACCGTCGCCTACGGGTCCTCGTTGGCGTCGTCGCTGGGCTGGGGCGACCTCGACTTCTGGTGGGAACTCGCCGCCCTCATCGTCGTGATGCTGCTGGGGCACTGGCAGGAAATGAAAGCCATCGGCCAAGCCCAGGGCGCCCTCGCAGCCCTGGCAGAACTCCTACCCGACACCGCAGAGCGGATCTCGGGCGACACCGTGGAGGAGGTGGCAATCGCCGAACTCACCGTCGATGACGTAGTGCTGGTGCGTCCTGGGGGTCGGGTACCTGCCGACGGAATCATCGTCGACGGCCGAGCGGCCTTGGATGAGTCCATGATCACCGGCGAATCCCGACCCGTCACCCGCAGCGACGGTGAACGGGTCGTCGCAGGAACGGTGTCGACGGACTCGTCGGTGCGGGTTCGCATCGACGCGGTCGGAGACGACACCGCCCTCGCTGGCATTCACCGCATGGTGGCTGACGCCCAATCCTCCCAATCTCGAGTCCAAGCCTTGGCCGACCGCGCCGCAGCCGCCCTCTTCTATTTGGCCACCACCGCAGCGATAGCCACGTTCGTTGCATGGCTGCTGGTCGGCAACGCTGCCGAAGGCGTGATCCGCACGGTCACGGTGCTGGTGATCGCATGCCCGCATGCCCTCGGATTGGCCATTCCATTGGTGATCTCGATTTCCACCGCCACGTCGGCGCGAGCCGGGATCCTGGTCAAGAACCGCCTTGCCCTCGAACGCATGCGCACCGTCGACGCCGTGCTCTTCGACAAGACCGGCACCCTCACCAAGGGCAACCATGCCGTCGTCGACCACGTCGCCGCTGATGGCTGGGACCGCGATCAGGTGCTGGCCCAGGCCGCCGCGGTCGAAGCTGACAGCGAACACCCCATCGCCCGAGCCATCGTCAGCGCAGCCAACGACCGAGGCGACATTCCCGCAGCCTCGGAGGTCACCACGCTCACCGGCCGCGGCGTACAGGGAACCATCGACGGCCATCAGGTCTCGGTCGGCGGCCCGGCACTGCTCGACCATCTCGGTGCGGGCGAACCAGACGAGCTCAAGGCCACACTCGAGCAGTGGCGCCGCACCGGCGGTTCGGTCCTGTACATCTTCGGCGACGGAGCCGTAGTTGGTGCACTCACCCTGGCCGACGAGATCCGCCCCGAATCCCGCATTGCCGTCGACTCCCTCCACGAACGAGGCAAGAAGGTCGTGCTGATCACCGGCGACGCCCAACAAGTCGCCAACGGTGTCGCCGAACAGCTCGGCATCGACGAAGTCTTCGCCGAAGTACTCCCTCAAGACAAGGACTCGAAAGTCGCCGAACTCCAAGCCCGTGGACTGACCGTTGCCATGGTCGGCGACGGCGTCAACGATGCCCCCGCCCTCGCCCGAGCCGATGTCGGCATCGCCATCGGCGCAGGCACCGACGTCGCCATCGAATCCGCCGGCGTGGTTCTGGCCTCCAGCGACCCCCGCGGCGTCACCGGCATCATCGACCTCTCCAAGGCGACCTACACAAAGATGATCCAGAACCTCGTGTGGGCCACCGCCTACAACCTTTTGGCCATCCCCATAGCCGCCGGTGTGTTCGCCTTCGCCGGCATCACCCTCCCACCAGCCGCAGCAGCAGTAGCAATGAGCGCCTCCACCATGATCGTCGCCGCCAACGCCCAGCTTCTTCGTCGCCTCGATCTCCGCCCAGAACCACTCCCCAACCCCGAGCCTGCGACTTCGCCACAGCAAGTACCGGCGACTTGAGCCGTGGTCACACTGGCTCTGCGCAACCTCTTGCGGGAGCGCACCCGTCTGGCGATCTCGGTGGGTGGGATCGCATTCGCTGTGACGCTCATCGTGCTGGTCCGAGGCCTCTTCGTCGCATACCAAACACGGGTGGCCGACTACTTCGACGGCGTCGACACAAATGCATGGGTCATGCAATCGGGTACCGCTGATTTCTTCCACTCCTTCTCGCTCCTCCCCGCCGAGTTGCGCGCCGACCTCGCCGACATCCCCGGCGTCGATCACACAACGCCATACGTCGCCCGCCTGGTTGCCCTCGAGGTCGACGGCACCGACACCGTGCTCTATCTCGTCGGGTACGACCCCGCCGACCCAATCACCGGACCTCAACACATCACCGAGGGGACCGCAGGGGTGGGTGGGAACGAGATCGTCATCGACGAGGTCTTCGCGGCGCAACATAACGTCGACATCGGCGACACTCTCACGCTCGAAGGCGCCCAGCTCACCGTGGCGGGCATATCAACTGGCGGGGATCTCGTCATGTTCCAGTACGCGTTCGTCCGCCTCGACACTGCTCGCAACATCCTGGACTTCGGGAACATCGACAACGCCATACTTCTACACCTCGCACGGGGCGCCGACACCGGCGAAGTGCAGGCCTTCATCGAATCGGACCCCAACCTCCAAGTCCGCAGTCCGTCGGAAGTCGTCAAAGTGAATCAGCGGGTGATTAACGACGGATTCCTGCCCGTCATCAAGGTGGTGCTGGCCATCGGCTTCGTCGTTGGCGTTGCCGTCGTCGGGCTCACCATCTACTCCAGCGTCATTGAACGCCGCCGCGAATACGGCGTACTAAAAGCCCTCGGAGCCCGCACCCACCACCTCTTCACCGTCATCACGATCCAATCCCTGCTCGCCGCCGGGTTGGGCTACGCCCTCGGCATAGGGCTCGCCTACGCCGCCCGCTGGGCCTCCCAACGCTGGGTTCCCCAGTTCATCACCGAACTGCAACGCGGCGACCTGGCTTGGGTCGCTCTGGCCACCACAGTCATGGCCCTCGGCGCCGCCACCCTTCCCCTGCTCCGAGTCAGCCGCATCGACCCAGCCGAGGTCTTCCGCTGATGAGCCCCGTTCTCTCCCTCGAGCAGGTCACGAAGACCTTCACCACCGGCTCGACCACCATAGAAATCGTCACCGTGCTTCCAGCCAGGGTGTCTGGAGCAAAATCGCCGTGCGTGCCATCCTCCAGAATCCCGCTACACCGGCTTCCAGGTCTGGAATCGCCAGCAACGTCACGAAGAGCTCCTCGATGTCGAGGACGTCGCGCTCGGCCACCAATCCAAGATGCGATGGAACGACCGATCCGACTGGATCTGGTCCGAGCAACCAACCCACGATGCCCTCGTGACCCTCGAACAGTTCACCGCCGCCCAGGCCGTCTTCACCGGAGCGAAGAGGGCCAAGGTCCGTCGAGAGCGAACCAAACACACCTATTTGCTCAGTGGCCATGTCTACTGCGCAGAGTGCGGTCGACGAATGCAGGGCTCGTGGAACCACAAGAGGGCCTACTACCGCTGCAAGTTCCCTGCTGAGTACGCCGTGGCCAAGGACAAGCACCCGAAGACCATCTACGTCCGCGAGGATTTCCTCACTCCCGCCATCGACCAATGGCTCGCTCAACTCTTTGACGACGAGCACATCGACGAGACATGCGCAGCTCTCGAAGCAGCGAGCGGCCCCGACCTCGCAGAACAGAACCGGTTGGCCAGCGCTCGCAAGAAGCTCAAGGACTGCGACGACAAGCTCGCCAAGTATCGCGAAGCGCTCGAGGCTGGCACCGATCCCGCCATCGTCGGCGAGTGGATCGAGGAAGTGAAGCTGGCCCGCAAAGCAGCCGAAATTGCGCTCCGCCCCAAGGGCGGCGACGGTCGGCTCACGTCAACCGAGATCAAGAATCTCGTCCGCCAGCTCAAGGGAATCGTCGCCATCCTGGCCAACGCCGACCCAGAGGATCGCAAAGCCGTCTACAGCGAACTGAACCTCGCAGTCGTCTATCACGACGATGGACGTATGCAGGTCTCCGCCGGACCTGATGCGTGTACTAACGAGTGTGTCGGAGGGGGTGTGCTGGTTCAGGACATAGGAAACATGTTGTTCAGGACATAGGAAACAGTCGGGTTGGCATCGTGGTTGATGTCGAAGGCTCGAGCGATCATCACGGCGGTCACGGTGGAGGGGATCTCGCAGTCCGAGGCTGCGAGGCGATTCGGTGTTTCTCGGAGTTGGGTCTCGAAACTGATGGCCCGCTATCGGACAGAGGGCGAGGCGGCGTTCGAACCGCGTTCGAGGCGGCCGCGCTCGTCACCGAACCGGGTTGCAGATGTCGTGAACGATCTGATTGTGAACCTGCGCGAACAACTCACCGCAGATGGGCTGGATGCCGGCCCTCACACGATCCAATGGCACCTCCAAGCCGACCACGGCATCGACGTGTCGGTGTCCACAATCCGTCGGCGGCTCGTCGCGGCCGGGCTGGTCGAACCCGCCCCGAAGAAACGGCCAAAGAGCAGCTACATCCGGTTCGAAGCCGCACTACCGAACGAAACCTGGCAGTCGGACTTCACCCACATCTACCTGGCCGACGGCACCGACACCGAGACCATCACCTGGCTCGATGACCACTCCCGATACGCCCTCCACGTCTCGGCCCATCGCCGTGTCACCGGGAACATCGTTCGTGACACCTTTGACGAAACCGCCCAAACACACGGGTTCCCGGCGTCGGTACTCACCGACAACGGTCAGGAACCCGAAGGGTTCCCGTTTACACCGTTCGGTTCGCCGGGTTCCGGGGCGGCCGGAATCAGATCGAGACCCGACTCGCCGAGTTGGGCATCAACCACAAACACACTCGACCCAACCACCCGACCACCACTGGCAAAGTCGAACGGTTCCAACAGACCCTCAAGAAATGGATGGCCGCCAGACCACCCGCCGAAACACTCGCCGGTCTTCAACGCCTGGTCGATGAGTTCGTCGACATCTACAACCATCGACGTGCTCACACCGCGGTTGGCAAGGTCCCACCAGCCGTCGCCTATCGCCGGCTCCCCAAAGACGCCCCCGGCAACCACGGCGCCGGAAATCACTATCGGATACGTCACGACCGAATCGACAAAACCGGCACCGTGTCACTCCGCCGAGCTGGTCGGATGCACCACATCAGCCTGGGTCGGCCGCTCAAAGGCACACCCGTCGTGCTCATCATCGACGACCTCGAAATCCGAGTCGTGAACAAGACCACGGGCGAGCTCATCCGACACCTCACCCTCAACCCCGATGTCGGCTACCAGCCCCGCTTCAAAACGTAGAAACCCTCGAACCCGGGGGTTCGAGGGTTTCCGATGTCCTGAGACATCACAATGGTGTCGGAGGGGCGAGTTTAACCCAAAGTACACGCGCGCCCTGGAGCGTCGAGCTGGTCGCAGCGTAGACCGTTTTAGCTGCTCAGAAGCCTTGCGGCCGTGTTGGCCGGTCTGCTCGACGACCGTCGTCGACCCGACGGGGCCCCGGTTCGAACGCTGCTCGCCGTTGGTCAGCGATCGGCGAGGCCTGCCTGGTGAGCCCAGATGGCGAGCTGGACGCGGTTGCGGGCGCCGATCTTAGCCATCAATGCGCCGACGTGGCTCTTGACGCTGCTGAGACTCAGGAAGAGACCGTCGGCGATCTCGGTGTTGGTGTCGCCCCGGGCGATCGCAGCGAGAATCTCGCGTTCTCGCTCGCTCAGCTCAACCTGCGGCGGTGCGCTCGATTGGGCTGTGATGGCGAAGCGAGCAAGGAGCCGGCCGGTGATAACGGGAGCGATCAGAGCGTCACCCTCGGCTGCGGCGCGGATGGCATGGAGAAGCAGATCGGTGTCGGTGTCTTTGAGCACGAATCCGCGGGCGCCTGCCTGGAGGGCTTGGTGCACGAGTTCGTCGTCGTCGAAGGTGGTGAGGATGACCACAGCGAGCGGGTCGGCAATGTCGTTGCCGGCGAGTTGGCGGGTGGCTTCGAGGCCGTCGAGCACCGGCATCCTGATGTCGAGGAGGCACACGTCGGGCCGGTGCTGGTGGGCGAGTTCGACGGCTTGGGCGCCGTCGGCGGCAGTGGCGACGACCTCGAGGTCGGGCTGAGCATCAAGGAGCACGCGTAACCCGTCTCGCACGATGGCCTGGTCATCGGCGATCAAGACTCGGACGGTCACGAGGTCTCCCCGCGGTGACGAGGAATCGTCGCGGTGACCGACCACCCGCCGCCGGGAGCGGGCCCCGCGTGGAACTCTCCACCCAGCAGCGCGACCCGTTCGGCCATACCAATGAGCCCGTGGCCCCCCGTGCGGCGACCAGCATCGGCCGTCGCACCATCGTCGGTGACCCGAAGGTGAATGGCGTCGTCGCTCACGTCGAGCGACACCGCAACGAGGGTGGCATCGACCGCATGGCGACGGGAGTTCGTGACCGCCTCTTGCGCGATCCGGTAGAGGGCAGCCTGGACTGGCACGGAGACGTCGTCGTAGACGCCGACGGTCGTCACCTCGATGACAGGGAGTCTCGGTCCGCTTCGGGCGAGTTGGTCGATGTCAGAAATACCCTGCAGCGGCGTGAGCACCGGGCCGTTGTCGTCGCGGAGCCCGCCGACCATCTGTCGCATCTCGCCCAACGCGACCGACGCCGATCGCTCGACCTGCGCCATGGCCTCATCCGCGCCCGCCGGGTCGACCGCGGAGATCGCTCTGGCCGCTTTGGCCTGGATAGCGATTCCAGACACGTGATGGGCGACCGAGTCGTGCAGCTCTCTGGCGATGCGTTGCCGCTCGTCGCGCCGCACGTCGCGGAACCGTTGGTCCCGAATGTCCATCTGAGCCCGAGCCACGTAGCCCAGCATGCACGGGGTCAGCCAGAACAGCGCCGCCACAACCGGAGACACCGCCATCCCGACAGGCTCAGAGCTCACAGTCAACGCCGACACCACGATGGCGAGCGGTGCCAGCCCGACGAGCCCCACAATGATGTGACGGCCCGACGCCCAACGCACCAGCGAGAACACCACTAGCGGCGCCAGCACCGCCGACACCAGCACCTGATGATCGTTGGCGACCAAGACACCGGACACCGCCGCAACCACACCGGCGAAGCCCCACGCCACCGCGAGCGGCTGGATCCGGCGAACGAGCACCAGCGCGCCGAGCACGACCACGGTCACGAGTCGAAGCCCAGGCCACCCGAACCCATCTGCGTGGACGTCGACCACCCCGACAATCAACACGGCCCCCATCGCGACGAAGTCCCAGCCCGACCAGCGCGGCGCCGTGGCCACGGCCGGCTGTCTCCAGAGGCTGCGCACGATGTCGACGAACACGCTCTTCATCGTAGAGACCCCGCGACGCATGGCGAAGTGGCCAAAGGTGCCCCAGCGCGTAGCCGATCGGCCAGCAAAGAATGCACCTTCGATGGCCAGCACGGGGCCCGCCCGGGGCAATACTCGAACGAGAGAACACAAGAGTGTGGAGCTATGCCATGGGAATCATCTGGGGTCTGATCATCGCCGCTGTCGGGGCGCTGTTCATCGTGTGGGGTCGCACCCGATCCGATTTCGTGGTCTACCGGCTGCTCGTCGCCCGCTCCCGCATCCTGTGGGGCGAAGGCGACCAAGTCCACGGCTTCTACCAAGTCGCCGGCGCCATCATGATCATCGTCGGTGCCGTCATCGCCATCACCGCGTGACCACAACGCCTGCTGCTTCGACCGTTGCTGTGTCGTCGAGTGGGCCACGGCGCCATGACCTCGATGCGCTACGGGGCTTCGCGATGCTGCTGGGGATCGCACTGCATGCGTCGCTGGCGTTCTTCCCTGCCTTCTGGGCGGTGCAGGACTCCAAAGCCCAACCAGAACGGCTTGTACGACGAGTTCTTCCACGCCGTGCACGGATTCCGGATGCCCTTGTTCTTCCTGCTGTCGGGGTTCTTCACCACCATGCTGTGGCGACGCCGCGGACTTGGGTCGCTCATCCTCCAGCGCGTCACACGAGTACTCATTCCCCTGGCCATCGGAGCTGTGACGATCGTCCCGCTCATGGACTGGGTGGTCGACGAATCCGTTGCGTCGCCAGACATCGTCACCGCCGTCTTGATCGGCGATGCCAACGGGGTCCAGCGATTCCTCGATGACGGCTACGAACTCGAAGGCCGGGGTGAGGACGGAGGCACGATCCTGCACCTCGCCGCCGTTCTGGGCAGCGCCGAGGTCGTCGAGGTGCTCTTGAAGGCGGGCGCCGACCCCGACGCACTCAACTTCAACGGCGACACACCACTCGGCGCAGCGTTCGCGTTTGGCAACGAGCCCGCCGCCGATCTATTGGTCGACTACGGCGCCCCAGACGACCGGCCGCCGGGAGTGGCATGGACCGAGATCGAGGGCTGGGGCTCTCTGGCCGACGCCATCGAGACCCCCGCCGACGAAAGGGAAGGCCCGGCGTCGTGGGTGACGTCGCTTCACCATCTCTGGTTCCTCTGGTTCCTCTGGTTCCTGTGCTTGCTAGTGATCGGCTTCGCGATCGTGGCCTGGGTTTCAGAGGCAGCAGCCGGGGCCAGCGGTAGCGAGCAGCTGCTCTCGAAAGCGGCGAGCTACGCCATCCTCGGATGTCTCGTGGCAGCCACCTGGCCGGGCCAGTACCTCATGCGCGGCCAGGGCGACGCTCGCGTCTTCGGACCCGACACATCAACCAGCCTGACCCCCGAGCTCAACGTTCTCGGCTACTACGCCATCTTCTTCGCCTTCGGGGCCCTCATGTACGGCGCCCGAACACCTAACGGCGGACAGCTCGCCGACACGGCCGGACACCGGTGGCCGCTCGTGCTTCCCGTCACTGTCGTAATCCTGCTCCCGGTCGCACTCCACGCGACCTTCGGCGACGACAACGGCCGCTCGTGGCCCTGGGGGACCGCAACCCTGCTCCAAGCCACCTACACCTGGGGAATGATCTTCGGGCTCATGGGCCTGTTCCGCGCCGCGCTGAGCGTCGAGCGTCGCGGCGTGCGCTACCTCTCCGACTCTGCCTACTGGCTCTACCTCGCACACCTGCCACTCATCATCACCGGCCAGGCATGGATCCGAGACTGGGACATCCCTGCATCAGTCAAGTTCATCGGACTCTGCGCGATCTCAACGCTGATCCTGCTCGCCAGCTACCAACTCTTCATCCGGCACACACCCATCGGCTGGCTACTCAACGGCCGCCGCGCCCCGACCCGATTCCGTCTCCCTCCGGGCCCTGGAGAGCGGACCTGGCACGAGTAGAAGCGCTCGAACGGGGGCGGAGCCTCACTTGACGAATCGAACACTTGTTCGGTGTCGGAGGGGCGAGTTTAACCCAAAGTACACGCGCCCCCTGGAGCACCGAGTTGGCCGCAGTGTAGGCGTTTCGCCAGTTCAGAGCGCATGTTGCCGGATCAGTCCGTCGTAGTGGACTGTGCAGGCGGAGCGAACGCCGAGCCTGCTCTCAGCAGATCTGGCTGGCCTTGTCTGTTCGTCCTTGCGTCAGGCTCGTGTCTCCTTCGACGCGAGCTACGTCGTCCGCCCGATCTTCGGGCCAGGGCCTCGGCAACGGCGATGGTGGCCAACGACAGCATGATGTCCTTGACGTCAAAGGGAATCGCATCGGAGTCGAGAGGTGGTACCGCCAGTGCGGCCACTCCCCAGACGCGATGGATCGCCACGGTGAGCGCTGCTCCGAAGGCCCGGATGGCCCATCGCTGGTGGCTTCTGATCTGACGGCGGCGGATCATGACCAGCGCCATCACCGCTGTTGCGGTTAGCCATCCGCCGAAGGCCCAGTTGCTGAGGTAGTTCAGCGTGGTGTAACGAGTAGGGTTGATGACAGTGATCATGATTGCCGTGATCCCGGCACCGATCGCTGCCGGGAAGAAGGTGTAGCCGAGCCGCCGGTGGGCGCTCGGCCAACGTCGCCGGATGACTTTGTTGAACTGGAACGGGCCAACGAGGTTCATGAGCCCGCTCAACACGATGTGAACAGGCAGAAGGACTCGGGGGATGATGCCGTCACTGGAGAAGAAGCTCGACAGGAACCCACCGCCGACTTCAGCCTGACCCGCTTCCCCGTCCTCACCCCCATCGTGCTCCTCGCCCGGTTCCTCGCGCTCGTCGCCTAGTTCCTCGCGCTCCTCAGCCTCTTCCGCCTCAGCGTCCTCGAGGGCAGCGGCGTCGGGGTCCGCCAGTCGCATGCCAACCGGCAGCGAAGCGAGAATGAACAACAGTGCTGTCACCAGCCATGGGCCGATGGGTCGACGGGACCTACGCGGCTGGGGTTTCGTCGAGGTGCTCATGTTGTGAACATGACATCGACGATGTTTGGAGAACGTATGGTCGATGCGGCCGTCCCTGGTGGCGCCCTCGGGCTCAACCCTGACCGGACGAGAGCGCTGGTGCTGGGAAGTGAACCGACGCCCGAAACCTGTCGTCTTTCAGTTGCTCAATCGACAGAGTGGCATTGTGGGCCGCGGCGACGGTTTGGATGATGGTCAGACCGAGCCCGTGCCCGTGGCCACGTTCAGTGTGACGACCGCGACGGTACGGGTCGGTGAGGCTCGCGAGATCGTCATCGAGCCCATTGGCTTCGTTGCAGACGGTCAGGGTCACGGTGCCATCGGTTTCAGGCATCACGGACACGTCGACGCTCGTGTCTGGCCGGGAGTGGTTGAGCGCGTTGTCGATCAGATTGAGGGCCATGACGTCGAGTAGAGCAGCGTCACCATGGACCGGGGCTGTGTCCCCCTCACCGAGATCCAGTTCAATCTGGAGGCCGGCGCTCGTGAACGCCACAATCCGTCGTTGGACGACATCGCCAACGATCTCGCCGAGATCGACCCTGTCCATACGCCGGACACCGGCCTCGGCCTTCCCCAACTGCAGCAGCGCCGTGACCAGACCTTCCGCTCGGGTGGTGGCGCGGTCGATGACCTCTGCAAACTCGAGCTGTTCTGGCGATGCGGTCGAGGTCGACCGTACCGCATCGAGCTCTGCTCGTATGACGGCCAAGGGTGTGCGGAGTTCGTGAGCAGCGTTCGCGGAGAACTGACGCTGCCGCTCGAAGGACACTTCCAGTTGCTCGAGCATGTCATCGAACGTGTCAGCGAGACGTTTGAGTTCATCGTCAGGGCCTTCGAGGCGGATCCGCTGGCTCAGGTCACCAACGGCTGCGTCCGCCGCCGCCAGCGAAAGCTGCTCAACGGGACCGAGCAGCCGATTCATCAGCATCCATGCAACGGCGCCTGCCCCCAGGGTTCCAGCAATCGCCACGCCCACTGCGATCTGAGCAAACAAGACGACCGTGGCATCGAACTGCTTCTCCTCCGCCCTGTCCAATGCCTCATCGAGCAATGCGTACTGAGCAGTATCAAGCTGACCACCGCTCGGGACGTCCTCCAGCCCGACGGGTGCGTCATCGAATGCCAAGTCCAAAAGCGGAGCAATCTCACTGGCGTCCACACCTCGCTCGGCCCCGAGTTCCCGCAGCGCCTCTGTCAGGTACTCGCCGTCATCGCCAGCCTGAAGTCCGCCGGTGAGCAAGGCCCCCGCCGCGGCGAGGGAGACAACGATCGCAACCGCACAACTCGCCGCGAAACCAACCGCAGCTCGACCCCGGAGCCCGAGTCGAGCCATCACCTCGCCGCTATCCGATATCCGACCGACTTGACAGTCTCGACAAGCGGCGGGTCACCAAGCTTGCGGCGCAGCGTCACCATCGTGACCCGCACTGCGTTGGTAAACGGATCTGCGTGCTCATCCCAGACCTTTTCCAGGAGCAGTTCCGCACTCACCGGAGCCGGGCTCTGCTTCATCAATACCTCCAACACCCCGAACTCCTTCGGTGTGAGGCCGATCACTCGGTTGGCCCGATGGACCACGCGTTGGTGCGGGTCGAGCCGACAATCGCCCACCACGAGCACCGGCGCTGCGCCTTGCGCCGGCCGCCGACCCAACGCGTGGATTCTCGCCACAAGCTCTCGGAGATGGAACGGCTTGACCAGATAGTCATCAGCCCCCAGGCCGAGCCCCGCCACCCGGTCGTCGAGAGAGTCGAACGCGGTCAGCATCAAAATCCGGGCTGACCCAGCCGCGATCGACCGGCACACATCATCGCCGTGCATGCCCGGCAGGTCGCGGTCGAGCACAACAACGTCGTACTCAGTCACCGCCGTCTTCGCGAGGGCATCTTCGCCGCGATCAGCGACATCCACGGCGAAGCCAGAGTTCCGCAGCCCCCGAGCCGTGGCCGCCAACAGCTGAAGATCGTCCTCGACGACTAAGACGCGCACCCCACAAGTATCGCAGGGCGAAGATTCAGCCAACGTAAGATCGCATCGGTGGCCGTCCGGCTTCCGCAGCGAGTGACAATTCGTCTCGGCCGCCACCACAGGGCTTCACGAAATCGAACACTTGTTCGGTGTCGGAGGGGCGACTTTAACCCAAAGTACACGCGCCCCCTGGAGCGTCGAACTCGTCGCAGCGTAGGCGTTTCGCCTGGTCAGAGGTTCGCAGCTGAGCGTTCGGCCTGTTGCGGCGCTTGCGGTCGCCAGGTCAAAATCGGGGCTTGGCAGCACCGAACACAGGTGATACCTTCGCATCTATGCAGGTATCAGAGGTGTCGAGTATTGATGGGTGCGTGACTCGCAGCGTTGACGGGGCACGGGTCGCAGCCGTGGCTGAGTCGTTGATTGACGTCGATGTTGCTGTTGATCTGGCGGAGATGTTCCGTTTGTTGGGCGACCCGACTCGGGTGCGGATCTTGTTTGCGTTGTTGGAGGCTGGCGAGTTGTGCGTGTGCGACATCGCCGAGGTGGTGGAGACCACCGACACCAAGGTGTCCCAAGCGATGCGCTTGTTGCGCTCGGCAGGAGTCGTCCGAAACCGCCGTGATGGCCGCAACATCTTCTACCGGCTCGACGACGGCCATGTCCGGATGCTGCTGGATCTGTCACGGGAGCACGTTGCTCACCTCGACGGCGGTGCGTGATGGGCGGCGATCATGACCACGGCACCGGGCTGGCGCGAGCGGGAGAACGTCACCGAGGGCGACTGACCGCAGCGTTCGTCGTGATCCTCGTGTTCTTCGTCGTCGAGGTGGTCGCCGGGCTCATCACGAACTCACTGGCACTGCTGTCCGACGCAGGGCACATGTTGACCGACGTGATCGGTCTGGGGATGGCCTTGGCTGCGATTCAACTCGCCTCCCGATTCGCGGACCGCCAAGCCGACGCCCGCAACTCACACACCTTCGGGTTGTATCGGCTCGAGATCCTGGCTGCGTTCGTCAACGCCTTGTTGTTGTTCGGGGTCGCGATCTGGGTGTTGATCGAAGCCACCCGGCGGTTGTTCGACGAACCCGAGGTGCTCGGTGTGCCAATGCTGGTCGTTGCCTCACTCGGCCTGGCAGCCAACCTCGTGGCGTTTGCCCTCCTGCGTGAAGGATCGAAGGAATCGCTCAACCTGGAGGGCGCCTATCTCGAAGTGCTGGCCGACACGATCGGATCGGTCGGAGTGATCATCGCCGCGGTGATGCTCGAAGTGTTCGGGTGGGGGTGGATCGACCCCGTCATCGGCGCCCTCATCGGGCTGTGGATCCTGCCTCGTACATGGCGCCTTGGTCGACGATCGGTGCGGATCCTTCTCCAGGCCGCTCCCGACGGGTTCGACCTGGACGCCTTGGCCGACGATCTCGCAGCCATCGATGGGGTGGTCGACGTCCATGACCTTCACGTGTGGACACTCACTTCCGAAATGGACGCCGCGTCAGCGCATCTGATGACGCGTTCTGGTGTCGACAACCATCAGGTCCTTGATCGGGCCCGTGAACTTCTCGACCACAGCTACGGCATTGGACACGGCACCTTTCAGATCGAGCCCGACACCCACACCGGTTGCGAACAGGTGTCCTGGTGAACGCTCAGAACTCAGGGACGATGCGTGGGCGCTTCAAACGGCGTCGCCTGCCGAGCACGCTCGGGCAACACATCAACGATCTGCTCGACGAGGCAGCAGCCCTGCGAGCTCGCCGAGACTTCGACGCTGCGTGGAGGCTGCTCGAAGATGCCCACGTGTTGTCCCAGCCGTGGGTTCGGCCTCATCTCCGGGTGCACATGGCGATGCTGTCGCTGGGCTGGTCGCAACGGAACCGGTCCGAGGTGGTCGGCCAGCTCGGGCGGCTGATCGTTGCGGGTCCGGGAAGCGCGTTCGG
>CAYTUB010000029.1:0-32505 GCA_964441145.1 uncultured Acidimicrobiales bacterium | reverse complement strand
AGCTTCCAGTCTGTTGGCGCGACCGTTGTCAACCGGTTCGCGCCTTGAAAAGGCCGAACTGCGGCGGGCTTGGTCGCTAGCCCTGATCGGTACACGCGCTCAGCAGCGCAGCGTCATTGGGATGTCGATGCATAACATCCCCTCTGTGCAACGACACGGGTTGTCCTGTGGTTGCGCACCTATTCGGGTGGTTCCCCACAGTTTGCGTACTCGAATTCCAGAACTGCGGCGTTGGCGTTGAAGGCCTCGGTGTTCGAGAACTCCGACGGTAGGTCGAGAAGCCGAGCCCGGAAGCTAGCGTACATCTCTTCTGACGGGAGCCGCCTACGTTTTGTTGGAACGAGCCGGTCCAGTGAGCTCTACTTTTGCCAGGTCATTGGACCTGAAGAGTCTCTCACGAGCTGGGATCGCCACGTTGCGAATTGGTCACCTTCATCAATCTGCCAGCGTCCCTGCCCATCCTCGGAGGCCTCGTAGCGGTACTCCCAACGATGACCTTCCGGCCCGTAAACGACGGTGATGATGTCATCGACGGCCGGCTCGTAGTCAAAGTCAAAGCATCCGCCCACCCTGAGGTCATCGACGATTGCTTGGCGAACAGCTTTCTCGGAGTCGGTCCAGTCCGGTTCATAGAGCTGGCCCATCAGATCCGCTTCTTCACGAGACCGGTCCCGGCGATGCAAAATCCAAAACGGTGGCAGAAGCCTTTCGCCGTCGGAGCAGGTGCAGAACTTCACACTCTTGTTGGAGGAACACATAGACCAATCCTGGCAGATGTGAGTCTTGTCGTTTTCGCTGTCAGCATTCTGACGTTGCGCAGTCCTGAAACGACACGGGGTATGAGTGGGCGACTGCCCCGCTTGGAGACATATCATCGAGTCGTGGCGGACGGGTTCCACGACCGGTGCCACGGAGATTTCCAACAGATGTGGCGGAGCGTGCGTCTGAATGGAAACACACACACTGAATTGGGGAACAACAATGAATACTCGACCTCGTCTTGCTGCAATGGCACTCACCATCGCCCTGGTCGCATCAGCATGCGGCGGAAACGATTCGAACGATCTGGATACTGCACAAGCGCAGATTGATGAACTTACGGCGCAGATCGAAGAACTGTCGGAGGCATCGCAGACAGATGCCCCGGTCGAAACAACGGCAGCAGCCCCGACCACTACCGAGGCAGCGCCGGTCGAAACAACGACAACAGCCGCCCCAGAGGCAGCTCCGGTCGAAACGACGGCCGCCCCAAGCTCGGGTGAATCAGGCGCCGTTGTGGCGAACGGTTCACGAGTTAGCTCCGACATGGGTGCCGAGGAGATCGCTCTACTCGCCGACAGCCTGACGGGCCCAACCGATGACCTGTCCGGCACGATGGCGCGCATCTATTCCGATTGGCCGCAGTTCACCACGTTTCCCGACACCGCTGTGGTGGGCGCCATCACACAGCTACGAACAATTCTCGAAATACCGGACAGAGGATGGACACAGCAAACAGAGGTTACGTTCCTAACGTCGGCGGCTCCGGAAGATGTTGTTGCGACATTTCAGGCCGAGGCCACAGCCATGTTCGGAAGTGAAGACGTTTCTGAGTCTGCAATCGACAACGACGGCGACTTGATCCTCTTAGCTGAAGTGGCTGATTACAAGATCCAAGTCCAAACCAGTACCAGCGGCCAGACGATTGTGAATCTCTCAACTAGCACCGGACTGCCAATTGATGATGATGCTCGGTTGGCCTACAGCGGAATCAACGCCGACATCCTTGGCGACCACCCGTTGTTCGTCGGCAATCAGCCGATCAGTTACTCGATTTGGCACCAGAACGGGAACGCCGACATCGAAGCAGGCTATGAGTTCGCCAACTCTACTGAAGACGAGCTGGAAGCCCTGGTCGTCGAGATTGCCGAAGTCGAGGGCTGGGGCGAACCCGCCAGTGAGTTCACCGATCGCTACAGCATCCCGAGCAATGGTGCCCAAGTACGCTTCTCAACGATTGAAACAGAGCGCAATTCAACGGCTAAGGCGTTCATCACGTTCGGGTTTTAGTAGCCAGCGTCATCAGGGACCTCCGTCGGCTTCGAGCTAGCGGTGCGAACCGCGCCGTATGGTTACCGGGCATGTTCTTTGACCTCATCGTTGTTGGCGGAGGTGCGGCCGGGTTCTTCTCGGCCATCACCTGTGCCGAGAAGTCGGAGAAATCCGTGCTCGTCCTCGAAAAGACAGCACAGCTGTTGCAGAAGGTACGAATCTCCGGCGGAGGGCGATGCAACGTCACACATGCGTGCTTTGAGCCGCGGGAGCTGTCTACGAACTATCCCCGCGGCGAGAAATCACTGATTGGCCCATTTCACCGGTTCGGGCCCACCGACACCGTCGAGTGGTTCGAAGGCCGAGGCGTTGCCCTCAAGACCGAGGAAGACGGCCGCATGTTCCCGGTCACCGACGACTCTCACACCATCGTCGACGCGCTACTCAACGCAGCCGATGCTGCCGGAGTAGCTATCCGCACCTCCGAGGGTGTCACCTCAATTACGCGGACCGAGGGCACGTTCACCGTCGAGACCGACACCGGCGGTTCCTACACCGCCGCAAACGTCGTTCTCGCGACCGGCGGAACCCGCAGCACATTGGGCGCAACACTGGCCTCGAACCTCGGACACGACCTGTTGCCCGCTACCCCATCGCTCTTCACGTTCAAGATCGACGACGAACGCCTGGCCGGTCTCGCAGGTCTATCGGTCGACAACGCCAACGTCGCAATCCTGAACAGCAAGCTTCAGAGCAGCGGCCCGGTGCTGATCACCCATTGGGGCCTCAGCGGGCCGGGCATTCTCAAGATCTCTGCATGGGGCGCCCGTGAGCTTGCCGAACGCAGCTACAAATTCGATGTGTCGCTGAATTGGCTACCGGGGGTAGATCCGGCAGCAGTCATCGCCGGCCAGCGAGACACAGAGCGCAAACGCCAGCTTTCGAGCCGGAGCCCCTTCCCCGCGATCCCAAAGCGGCTTTGGCTCCGGCTACTCGTTGCTTCTGGGATTGCCGAGACGACGACATGGTCCGAGCTCCCCAAAAAGCAGGCAACCGCCCTCGTTCGCGAGCTGACCGCCGCCACCTTCACCGTCGTCGGCAAGAGCACTAATAAGGCCGAGTTCGTTACCTGCGGCGGCGTCTCGCTCAACGACATCAACTTTCAGACCATGGAGAGCAAACGAGTACCTGGTCTGTATTTCGCGGGTGAGATTATCGACGTCGATGGAATCACCGGCGGCTTTAACTTCCAAAACGCGTGGACCAACGGTTTCCACGCAGGCTCAGATATCGCCAGTCGGTAAGACCCGAGCCTGGCCCTCCCACGCGCTTTAGTACGAGACGGTCATCTCTGGAGTATTGGAGATCGACTGGAACACGACGCAGTAACGCTCGGTCAGCTTGATCAGCGTGGCGAGCTGTTCCTCGTCGGCATCGGTATCGAGGTCGAAGTTGAGACGGATGTTGCTAAACCCAACTGACGCCTCCTTGCTAACGCCGAGTGTTCCGCGGAAATCGAGGTCACCTTCAGCTGTCAACGATGCGTCCCGAAGGTCTATCTCGATCGCCGTCGCTACCGCTTTCAAGGTCACGCCGGCGCAGGCCACCAGAGCTTCAAGCAACATGTCGCCCGAGCACAAAGACATGCCGTCACCGCCGGTTGCCGGATGCAGGCCAGCTTCTGCCATGGCCCGACCGGTATCAACCTTGCAGGTAACTCCCTCCCCCACCTTGCCCGTTGCTTTGAGTGTGATTACCGCAGAGTCGGGGTCGTCGGTGTACTGCTGCTTAAGGGGGGCTTGAAGTGAGCGGAGTTGCTGAGCGTCCATCTGATTCCTGTCCTTGGTCGGAGGGTCCGATCATTCTGGCATGGCGACGAGAGCTTGCACCTGCGTCGATGAACGTTCGAAGTTGTTAATGCCCGAGTAGGAATCCCTCGGCGCAACAGGGTCGTTACATTTGCATGACACTGATCAAGCAAACCCCCCAAATCGCATTCGCCGGTCTCGTCGTGGTCGCTGTAGTGATCGCAGCGGTGCTCGGCTTCTCTGGCAGCCCGATGGCAGCCGAAGAGCTAGCGGCACCGGTTGAGACACCGGCAGAAACCTCCACGCCAGAAGTTCCCGTCGAGGACGCCATATCGGACGCCGGGGAGGCCACATTCTCGGGCAGCTTCGACCCTAACGGTCCGTACCGAATCACCGGCGAGGCCATCGTGCTCGAAGGAGCGGACGGGTCACAGACACTTCGTCTTGGCGAACAGTTCAACACTCCCGCCGGTCCCCGCCTGGTGATCTACTTGCGGGCCGAAAGCGGAGACTTCGTCAACCTAGGAGACCTTCAGGCTCTGAGTGGTGAACAAGACTTCGAGATTCCCGCCGGTGTCGACATCAGCGAGTTCAGCGAAGTGCAAGTCTGGTGTGAGCCATTCGGAATCAACTTCGGAAGCGCCTTCGTCTCGGCGGGCTAAACCCAGTGCCGGCCTACTAGCCGTCGGAAAGTCTCGTGTCATCAGAAAGGCCCGAACCCTCAGGGTTCGGGCTCTTCGCATTTTGGGGTCTACCGGTCGACGGATTGGGCCGCAAGCTTTCGGACCCTCGTCGAAGTGTTCGTAGTTGTTAATACGCCTGGCGGAATCGTGGAGAGCGGCTGAGTCGTTTCGATTACATGATGGCACTGAAGGCACCAGCCCAACTCGCAGTTGTCGGCTTCGCCATGGTCGCGGTGGTGATCGTGGTCATTCTCGGATTCTCAGGAACTCAAATGGCTGCCCAAGAGAGCTCGGTTCCCACTCTGGCACCAATGGAAACGCCCGTCGTTACGACGACTCCTCCACCGGCAATACCTTCTGATATTGCGAACTCTCTCGCCTCGTAGCTGACCGATCACACTCGTCAGTTCGCCTGCGAAGACACCGCGGCAAAAAGAACAAAGCCGCTGCTGCCAGTGGCGGGAAACTGGCAACAACGACTTCGTTACAACCAACTATACCGAAGGGTAACTAGAAGTCCAGAGTAGTCATCAATATTGGGGTGGAGCCAAACCGGAACCCGACAGCGGTAGCGTTCTGGTCGATGATGATCCACGCGAACGGAATCGAGGTGGACTTCGGTTCTGTCAAAGCCCTCGACGGTGTAGACCTCGTTGTCGCCGACGGCGAAGTACGTGGATTGCTCGGCCCTAACGGTGCGGGGAAGACCACCTTGGTCAACGTATTGACCACCTTGCTCAACCCGACGGCGGGCACAGCGACAATCGACGGCATCGACGTGCGTGGCGAACCCGACCGTGTCCGCGGCCGGATCGGGCTCGCCGGTCAGTACGCCGCCGTCGACGGCCTCCTTACGGGCCGAGAGAATCTCGAGATTGTGGGCCGCCTCTACCAGCTGCCCAAAGCAACCGCGAAGAAGCGTGCCGATGAGGCACTCGAACGACTGTCGTTGACCGACGCCGGCGACCGCTTGGTCAAGACCTACTCCGGAGGCATGCGCCGACGCCTGGACCTTGGCGCAAGCCTGGTCGGGCGACCGAAGGTCTTGATCCTCGACGAACCAACCACCGGTCTCGACCCCCGCACCCGCATCGAGCTTTGGGAGTTTCTGCGCGAGCTAGTGGGCGAAGGCACAACCGTGCTGCTCACGACCCAGTACCTCGAAGAAGCCGACGAGCTCGCCGACGAGATCTCGGTCATCGACGCCGGCAAGGTCATCGCCGAAGGCACTGCGGATGAACTGAAGAGGCGTATGGGTGGCGACCTTCTTGTCGCTGTTCCTGAAGATCGCGACTCGATCGCCGCCCTAGCTGAGGTCATCGCGTCAGTTACTGGCAATGAGCCGAGAATTTCCGAGATGGGATCGGTCTCGGCCCCCGTCGACGACCGGATTGGTTCGCTGGTTAAGGTCGCCGCCGAACTCGAAGTCGCCGGGATCGAAATCGCCGAAATCTCCATTGAGCGCCCGTCACTCGATGACGTGTTCCTGTCCCTTACCGGGAAGGCCGATGACGGCGACGACGGAGACGACAAAACCAAGGCAGAAACTCCATGAGCGCCGCAACTACCGAGATCGCATCGACCACGGGACCCGGAATCTTTCGCGATGTAGCAACGATGACCAGACGTAATCTCTTGCGCTTGTCGCGCACCCCGCAGGTTGTCGTCTTCTCCACAATCCAGCCGGTGATGTTCGTCGTCTTGTTCAACTTCGTCTTCGGCGGGTCAATCGATACCGGCGTGCGTTATATCGACTTCCTCGTTCCTGGCGTGTTGGTGCAGACGGCGTTGTTCGCAGGCAGCAACACGGCGATTGGATTGGCCCAAGATCTTGAATCTGGGGCCATCGACCGATTCCGTTCCCTCCCCATGCGACGCTCAGCGGTGCTCATTGGACGAACCGTCGCCGACGCCAGCCGGTCGATCATCACCGCCACGGTCGTCGTGCTTGTCGGCTTGGCTCTCGGCTTTCGGCCCGGAGGTGGCGTGCTTGGCGTACTCGGTGGGGTTCTACTTGGCGTGGCCTTTGCCTACTCGTTCACCTGGGTGTTCACCTTCATGGCGCTCAAGGTCAGAGACGTCGAAGCCGTTCAGGCAGCAGCGTTTCTTCCGGTCTTCCCTTTGGTCTTCGCGGCGTCAACCTTCGCTCCGGTCGAGAACATGCCCGACTGGCTCCAAGCCTTTGCGTCCCGCCAACCCGTGACCCTTACCGCTGATGCCATGCGCGCAATCTTTGGTGGCACCGATGTTGGCAGCGCCTTGTTTTGGGCTCTTGTGTGGATCGTCGCGATCACCGCGGTCGGCTCAACGCTCGCCATCAGAGCATTCGCGAAGTAGGACATTGATACGGGGCCGAACGAAACGTCTCCACTTGTTAAGACCGCTTCGGAATCATCGCCCGCGATCTGCGCCTTTCCATTGCATGACACTTCGACAGTTCTTCACCCGAATCACCGTCATCGGGCTCGCGATCTTTGGGATCGCCGCAGCCCTGATCATTGCTTCCTCGACCGACTCAACGGCGACACAGGAAATCGCTTCAGAGCAGGATGAAGCCGCAGAATCTGTATTCGACGAGATCTTCGACGAGACCGTCTTTGCCGGGAGCTTTACCGGGGACTCCAACTTCACTGTTCTCGGCGAGGCGTTTGTCGCTGGCGAGAATCTCGGGCAGAGAACGCTGACCCTCAGTGAGAATTTCCAAACGAATCGTGGGCAAGAGCTCGTCGTCAACCTTCGCTCTGATAGTGGCGAGGTGTGGACGTTGGGCACGCTGCAAGCACCCAGCGGAGCGCAAGCCTTCACCATTCCAGGTTTGATCGATCTGAGCGTGTTCAACGAGGTAGAGATCTTCGATCAGCAGCTCGATGTCTCTTTCGGGAGTGCTGGTCTCGTAGCTGTCCCAGCCTAGAAGCCGTCGTCGCTACGCAAAAAGGACGAGAGCCCACCGACGCATAGACGTCGGTGGGCTCAAGGTCGTTTTCGTCTAGTTAGAAGCGATCTTCGAGAATCGTATCGATCTCGGCTTGCGTGGCCTGCAAGACGACCTCGCAGCCGTTGAGTACCGAGCCATCAAAGTTGAAGAGTCGTCCGCACACGTCCTCTGTGACCTCTTCGCCTCCGTTAGCGTCGTCGGCTCCTTCGATGAGAAGGAGGTCGTCGCCGCCTCCGCCGTTGAGGTCGTCTGCACCAGCACCGCCATCGAGCCAGTCACCGCCCTTGCCACCGTTGAGAACATCGCGACCGTTGCGGCCCTCGAGGATGTCGGCACCCTGTCCGCCACTTAGTTCATCAGCTCCGTTTGAGCCGACTACTACGTCGTTTCCTCGTCCGCCCGAAACGGTGTTGTCCCGGGTGTCTGGTGGAACGTCAGCGTCAAGTGGTGCGTTGGCGAAGAGACCGTCGTTGCCGCGGCCTCCAGAGATGTCGTCGGCGCCTGCTTCGCCGAATATGATGTCGAGACCCTTGCCGCCCGACAACGTGTCAGCGCCGTCGCCACCGAATATGACGTCGTCGCCGTCTCCGCCGGACAACGTGTCAGCGCCGGCCTCACCCACGAGCTCGTCGGCACCATTGCCGCCCGTCACGGTGTCCGATCCGCCTCCAGCGAGCACGACGTCGGCACCCTTGCCAGCGAGCACGGTGTCGTTGCCGTTTCCGGCGAAGACGAGGTCATCGCCACTGCCGGTACAGATGATGTCGTCTCCACCGAGGCCGTCGACGATGTCGTTTCCACCGAGTGACACGATCACGTCGGCACCCGTGGTCCCGATAATGGTGTCAGCACCGTCGGTTCCGACGATGGTGGCTGCCTCCCCATCGCAGGTCTGCGCATCCTGCGCCGAAGCTGGCGCAGAGAAGCCGACAACAACGGTTGCGGCAATAAGTGCTGCGGCGATGGTGCGGTTACGAGTGAACATTGTGAGTCTCCTTCACGAAAGTTGGTTTCGTAGGGTTGTGACGGCGGCGAAGCTGATGTTGTTGGAAAGTACTACAGATCTTTCTTGCGTCTCTACAGGAATTCTGCAGCCGAATAGTTCAACAATGAATACGATGCTTTACAGCTTGAGTCTTATGGTCGATAATTGAATACGTTCGTATGCAATAGTAGGTGACTATGGAGTTCCATGAATGGTCGAACGACCTAGTACGAGCGGAACTAGGGACGAGACTTAGGGCGGTGCGCAAGTCACGCGGGCTAAGCCAAACCCAGTTAGCCGAACGGTCCGGATTGTCTCGACCAACAGTGTCGACCCTCGAACGTGGAAACGAGGTCGGTCTCGACAGCTTTCTTTGCGTTCTTCGGGCGCTCGATCTCATAGACGCTTTGGACGCAGCCGTTCCCGTGCCTGGCATCAGCCCAATGGCTGAGCTCACCGGTAGAGCGGTTGGTAGTACGCCACGGACGACCGTCTCTCCCGGTTGGAGTTGGGGCGATGAGGTCGACGACGCGCCATGAGCGTCACCGTCGCAGAAGTTCGGATATGGGGTACCCGAGTCGGAGCGGTGCACTGGGATCCCGCTCAAGCGGTCGCCTCCTATGAATACGACCCTCGCTTTCTTGCGAGCGGAATCGAACTCGCTCCCCTGTCGATGCCCCTGGGACCCGGAGTGTGGAGCTTCCCGCAACTCTCTCGATCGACCTTTAAGGGTCTTCCCGGACTGCTGGCCGATTCGCTTCCCGATGCATTCGGTACGGCACTCATTGACGCATGGCTCGTTCGAAACGGCCGTTCGGTTGACGACTTCACCCCCGTCGAACGTCTCTGTTACGTCGGGCATCGCGGCATGGGTGCGCTCGAATTCGTACCTGCCATAGACACAGGACCGTCGGAGAACTCTCCGCTGGAGATCGCCCAGCTCGTCTCGCTCGCCCAAAGAGCGATCTCGCCTAAAGCGACCCTTGCCGTCAAGACGGGTGCTGGCGGAGATCTCCCCGATGCAGAGGATCTCACCGAAATCATTCGGGTTGGGACCTCCGCGGGTGGCGCTCGGGCGAAGGCTGTCATTGCCTGGAACGAAGACACCGGCGAAATCCGATCCGGGCAACTTGATCAACCCGACGGATTCACCCACTGGCTACTCAAATTCGATGGCGTTGAGGACAACCGAGACAAGGAGCTGGCCGATCCTCTCGGTTATGGACGAATCGAACACGCCTATGCTCTCATGGCCAATGAAACAGGTATCAGCGTTCCTCGTACTCGACTGCTGGAGGAACAAGGGCGGGCGCACTTCATGACCGAGCGATTCGATCGTGTCGAGGGAAGGCGTTTGCATCTACAGACCCTCACCGCGCTCGCGCACTACGACTTCAACATGGCCGGTGCCCACAGCTATGAACAGGCGCTGCACGTCATGCGTAGGCTCGGGCTCTCGAACGCGGACCTCGTCGAACAATTCCGACGGGCAGTCTTCAATGTTGTTGCCAGAAACCAAGAGGATCACACCAAGAACATCAGCTTTCTTATGAACCGGCGTGGTGAATGGTCACTTTCGCCCGCCTATGACATCACCTATGCCTACAACCCTCGTGGGGAGTGGACGAGCTCACATCAGATGACGCTCAACGGTAAACGAGACGGCTTTACCCGCGACGACATTGCAACGCTCGCCACGGCGACGGACCTCAGCGAACGCGAGGGTCTGCGTATTCTCGATGAAACGTGTGAGGTCGTTGGCCTCTGGCCCAGCTTTGCATCGCGAGCGGGCGTCGACGAGAACACGGTTGACGCGATTTCCAAGACGTTGCGACTGTCGTCATTGTCGGCGCAGCGATGAAGACAACCAGACACGTCCCCATCGCGATCGGGCTCGCCTTCCTCCTGCTTCTGGCCGCCTGCGCGTCGACATCGTCCGCGAGCGATGACGCGGCACCTGCTTCCGAAGACGTCACGATCCAGGACTCGGCGACCGCGCAATGTCTCCAGGGTGAAGATTGGCCATTCTTCGATGAATCTGCCTCGGGTCGTCAAGATCGAGTCGCAACCACGAGCGGCGATGTCGATCTCGACGGCGACCCCGACCAGATCACGCTCTACGTTGAGTCCGCCGACAGTGCAAACACCGCATGGGTTCGCGTGGACTTCGACAATGGCGGCGTAGTGACAGGACGCTGGCTCGGCGAGTCATTCGAACCGATACCCGAGGCGCAGATCCTGCTCGCCGATCTGACCGGTGCCGAGAACTCGGGCAATACCAACGAGATCCTCTTTCAGGTTGGGCCTGAGGCAGCAAAGAACGGTTGGTCCGTGTTGGCCGTCGAGGACTGTTCCCTACTCTCCACCACTCTCGATGGGGCCCCATTCGCATTTGGTACCGGCACGAGTGACGGCATCTCGACGATTGCTGGGTGTCCGTTCGTATCGCTCGATGCAACCGCGGTGCAGTTCACCATCAACATTTTGAACCTGTCTGGCGCCGAGTGGACCCAAGAGGACTTCGAGCTGCAGGGAACTGTTTGGGCGCTCCTCGACTCGCGACTCTTCTCGGACGTCCCGGTTGGCGACGGAAGCATTTTCTTTCCCGTTGGACCGACCTTGGAGACGTGCCGGCCAGCTATTGCGAGCCCGGACGGGTAGGCCGATTCGCCCATTTTGTGCCCGCAGTCCCGAGGTCGCGATGCCAAAAGTACTTTCAACTACGGCGTGTTCTGCCGATTGAAAAGCGACGAGTGGCGGAGGCGACCTATGACCGATGTGCAAACTGAACCCGTTTTGGCGGCCGATGACGACCCGGGAACCCCAACAGGAGTTCTTGTTCTCGACCGGGAGCCGTGGGTAGCGCTGGCCAACTATGCCATCAAGGTCGCCCTGTTCGTTTCCTTCTTTGTAGCCATCGTGATCCCGCCCGATGTGGTGGCCGGTAAGGCGATCGGCTTTCGTGCGCCTCTCTTTCTTGCGTCCGCGATCCTCGTGCCGATCATCGCCAAAATCCGCGGATGGAAGCCCTACCCGCATGCCGCCGACGCGCTCCTCGCTGCCCCCTTCCTCGTCGACACTCTCGGAAACCTGTTGGGTTTCTACGATGCGTACCTCGTCACCGACGATGTGTTGCACGCAGCCAACTGGGTGCTACTGGTGATGGCCTACCACGCCTTCCGGTTTCGAAACGTCCATCATCGACGCGACGCGGTGCTTCTTGGTTACGGCTTTGGCGCGTTGATGATCGTGTGGTGGGAGATCCTGGAATGGGCGGTTTCCGAAGAGGGCTTCGGCGGTGCAGGTGGCTTGCAGCTCACCTATGGCGACACGATCGGCGACCTCTTTCTCTCGAGCACCGGTGGACTCGTGGGCTCAGTGATAGCGCTCTACGTTCTCGGGCCTCGACGAGACGGCAGTACTGCGACGAGCGAAGAACCAGCGGCGGTCTAAGACATCATTGCCGTAGCGGCATAGTGGCCCGTGCTGAAGCACGCTTGCAGCAGGTACCCGCCTGTTGGGGCCTCCCAGTCGAGCATTTCCCCTGCCACGTACACATTTGGGGCCTTTCGGAGCTGAAACGAGTCATCGACCTCGTGCCACGCGACTCCTCCAGCTGTGGAGATCGCGCGGTCGATCGATCCCATTGCGGTAACCGTGAGCGGCAGAGCCTTGGCAAGATCGGCGATCTCGCTCGCATCTGTTGGCAGGGAATTTTGTGTGACCTCGCGAAGTAACGACGCTGCGACGCTCGAAACTCCCGCTCGCCGAAGCCACCGTGCTGAGGACTCACCAGCCTTCTGCGTTCCCAAACGACCCTGAAGGGAGGCGCTTGTGAGGTCTGGAAAGAGGTCGAGGTGAATGGTCGGCATTCCAGCGTCGAGGTTGTCGCGAATCCGGCGTCCTTGGGCATAGATTGGCCCACCCTCTAGCCCTGTTTCCGAGACGATCGGGTCTCCGCGCACCGAGTGCACCTCGCCTGTCTCGATGTCGTGCACCACAACAGCGGCATTCTTCACGGGTTCACCGGCGAACCGGGCGATCATCACCTCTGACCACGACACCCGAAGGCCGCAGTTCGCTGGTTTCAAGGGCTCTACCGTTATCGACTTCGCTCCCAATGTCTCCTGCCAGGAGCCATTGGATGAAACCCGTGGCCAACTGGCCCCGCCAAGGGCCAGCAACGCCCGATCGAAGGGTACGGCGAATACTCCGGTGGCACCGCTGAACTCGAGGTGTTGATCGTCGCTCCATCCTGTCCACCTCGCGCCGAGGCGCATCTCAACACCTAGCTCATCGAGTCGGCGAAGCCACGATCGCAATAGCGGCACCGCACGAAACTCATCCGGGAACACCCGTCCGCTCGACCCGACGAAGGTCTCGTGCCCGAGGCTGCTCGACCATGCGCGCAGTTCGTCGGGCCCGAACGCACGAATCGCGGGCTCCAATCTTTGGCGCTCCGGACCAAATCGGTCGAGCAAGTCGTCGATGGCCTCGCTATGGGTGAGGTTCAAACCTCCCCTGCCGGCCAGAACGAACTTGCGTGCTGGCGAACGGCGCTGGTCATAGACGGACACCTCGTGGCCGGCCGTTGCTAGCACCTCTGCGGCCATGAGCCCGGCAGGTCCCGCTCCGATGATGACGACGTTCACGACGCTGAGACTAACTGCCCGATATCGCCTCGTAGATGAGTTCAATCGGATGTTTGGTCGGCACCCCAACCGCACCGAGGTGCATGCTGCATCCGGGGTTTGCGCTCGCGACGACATCGGGGGCGGCCCGGTCGATGGAGGCCACCTTGCGATCACGGATCTGTCCGGCGAGTTCGGGTTCGAAGATCGAATAGGCGCCGCCCGCGCCGCAACACAATCCGTCGTCGTCCAACTCGACCAACTCACGCACATAGGGGCCAAGCACCGTGCGGGTGGCGGTGTGGACCCGTTGGACGTGTCGGAGATGGCACGGGTCCTGCACGGCAACCCGAAGGTCGAGGGGCTCAGATACCGCGGGAAGTCGGTCCATGTGCAGCGCCAAGAACTCCTGCATGTCGAAGACCCGCTCGCTAAACGAAACCGCCTCGGGCGTACCCAAGAGATGGCCGTAGTCCCTCATTGCGGCGCCACAACCAGCCGAATCGACGACGATCGGCACCTCGGGTTCGAGTCCGTCCATCATGCGGGCGGCCAGCGAGCGGGTCTGGCCTGCGAGCCCAGCGTGGGAGTGAAGCGCCCCACAGCATGGTGCAGCATCGCCGGTTGCCATGACACCGAAGCCCGCTGCGGTCAGCACCTGCAGCCCAGCGTCGTGCACGCTTCGCTGCATCGCGTCCATCACGCAGCCGGTAAACAGGTACACGTCGCTGCCCGTGTCGACGAGGGGCTCCTGCCGGAGCGGAATCTCGTGCGAGATACCGAGGCGTTCGGGAACCACCTTGAGTTTCTGGGCCACCGAAAGCGCACGGGTGCCGGCGTTGAGGAGCTTGGGGTTCGCCAGTGGCAACATGGCGAGACGTTGCCACTTTGGGGTCATCTCACCCGCGTCGGCGAGCGTCTCACGGGCAGATTCCATCATGTGCCCGTAGGGCACCCCCGATGGGCACGCGGGTTCACATCCGCGGCACTGCACACACGTCGAGAATGCATCGACCACCTCGCTGGTGACCGGGGCGCCATTGTCTTGGACTTCGCGCATGAGCTTGATCCGGCCGCGCGGTGACATCGTCTCATCCCCGGTCACCCGAAACGTCGGACAGTACGGCAGGCACAACCCGCATTGCACGCACTTGTTGAGGTCGTCTGCGTCGATCTGTAAGTCCATGCAGACCTCAGTTCTTTCCCGGCTGTCGGCCGGGGTTTAGCCGTCCGGTCGGGTCGAAGTTCTCTTTCATTCGATCGGCGATAACCGCCACCGCCTGATCCTGGGTTCGTGCTGGTTGTGGTGAATCGGTAAAGAGAAGACCGAGGCCGATAGTGGCAATGAATCGCTCGCCATCGGCCGGCGAGAACCCAGCGGCATCGCTTGGACTGAGCGACCACCGATGAGCGGGCAGCTTGGGCATCTCGGCCGATTCGAACGATGCGAGCCCGGCGAGCACCTGAGCTTGTTGGTCCACGTCAGGGCCGTGACCCTCGAGCTGCACCCACACCGCAGTGCCATCAAAGAGTACGGCGCTTGGATGCAACAGCTGGTCAAACACGGCCTGAGGGTCGACACCCTCGGCACGTAGCCATCGAGTCTCGGTAGGAATTGGGTTGGTCCGAAGGATGACCTCGGCCAAACAGCTGAGGGTTCCCAAGGAGCCGACCATGAGTCGGGGCAGGTCAAAGCCCGAGACGTTCTTGACCGTTGGCCCGCCGCTGCTGACGATCTTTCCCTCTGCCGATACGTAGCGCACCTGGAGCACACTCTCGCGTGTGCGGCCTCTTCCGAGGGCACGCACGTCGTTCTCGCCCACGGCGAGCGCTCCCCCGACGGTGCCGCCTCGTTCCGGCAGAGCGCTTCGCTGCCCCTTCTCCGCGAGGGCAGCGTGCAAATCAGCAACTGCGGTTCCGGCACGAACCTGAACGGTCATCTCTTCGGGTTTGTAGTCAACGATGCCCTCGGGCGCGCGAAGCAGACGAGGTTCCCCATGAGGCGATCCCCCGAGGTCCCAACGTGTTCGCCCTCCCTCGATCGCGACAGCACCGGTTGCACCGACCTCCTCGGCGAACGCGAGCAGCATCGGATCATCAACGGTGAGCGTGGCGGTCATCCCCACACCTCTTTCGGTATTGCCCGCAGCGACTGGATATCGGCGCAGCTATGTCCCGAAGGAATGACCTTGCCGGGGTTCATCCGGCATCCCGGGTCGAAGGCTTGGCGAAGACGGTTCTGATGGTCGAGGTCGTCGTCGGTGAACATCTGGTCCATGTACTTCTGCTTCTCGACGCCGACACCGTGTTCTCCGGAGAGCACTCCCCCAGCATCGAGCGATGCGGTGATGATCTCGCCGCCCGCGGCGTGGACCCGATCGAGCACGCCTTCATCACGCCCGTCGAAGACGATGAGCGGATGCAAGTTACCGTCGCCAGCGTGGAACACATTCATGATGAGCAGGTCGTGCCGGTCGCCGATCGCGTAGATCTCTTCGAGCACGCTGGCCAACGCCGAGCGGGGCACGACGGTGTCATGGAGGTAGTAGTCCGGTGCGATCTGGGCAACTGCCCCAAAGGCTGTTTTCCGGCCCTTCCACAGCAGGGCCCGCTCCTCGTCGGAACTGGCCAACCGAACGCTGGTCGCATTGTTTGCACGGCCGATTTCGGCGATGCGGTCAGCGTCGATGTCGACCCCCGTTTCCAAGCCGTCCACTTCGGCCAGAAGAACAGCGGCCGCATCGGTCGGGTATCCGGCGCCCACGTAGTTCTCGACAGCCGCCGTGATTGCCTTGTCCATGACTTCCATCGCCGCCGGGACAATCCCGTCCGCAATGACATCGCTGACGGTGTTCGCCGCGTCGCGTACATCATCGAACGCCATCAGCAATGTGCGAACGGCCGGCCGGTTCTTGGTGAGTCGTACGGCGACTTTGGTGACGATACCGAGCGTTCCTTCGCTACCGACGAACGCGCCTCGCAGGTCGAGACCCTGTGGTTCAGCGTCAAGCCCGCCGAGCATCGCGGCATCACCGGAGGGCAGCACCACCTCCATCGCCACGACGTGTGCGTTGGTCACTCCGTAGGCGAGGCAATGTGGGCCACCGGAATTGTTCGCGACGTTGCCGCCGATGGTGCACACCTGCTGGCTCGATGGGTCGGGGGCAAAGTGGTAGCCCAGCGCCAGCAAGTGCTTCGTGAGGTCGAGATTGACGACGCCCGGTTCAACCCAAGCAACACGGTTCGCCTCGTCGATTTCGAGGATGGCGTTCATTCGGGTGACGGCCACAACAACCGGTACGCCGAGCGGTATTGCACCACCAGCTAGACCGGTGCCCGCGCCGCGAGGCACAACGTTGCGTTGGTACTTGTTCGCAAGGCGAATGACGGCCTGCACCTCGGCGGTGGTTTCGGGATAGACGACGGGACCCGAATTGCCGCCATCGAAGACCGAAGCGTCGTGGCTGTGAAGCGACCGGCTGGCCCCGTCGACTTTCACGCGCTCAGGGCTTAACGCCTCTCGTAGCGCATCGACGAAGGCGTCGCCCGAGCCCGCGGCTTGTTTGCGTCCCTCCGCAAACTCTTTCAGCCTCGATAGCACCATGATCCGCCCTAGATCTTCGCCGTGAGGCCTGCTGCTTCGATACCGGCGACCACCGCGTCCTCGTCGTTGTCGGAGGTGTCACCCGAGCAGCCAACCGCGCCGATGACCAATCCGGCTTCGTCGGTCACGAGAACTCCGCCGGGAACCGGCACAAGGTTGCCATCCATGGCACCGATGAGGCCGTTCACGAAATGAGGGCGGTCGACAGCCGCCTCGCCCAGCTTGCGGCTACTTACACCGATTGAGATCGCTCCGTAGGCCTTGCCGTGTGCGACGTCGAATCGTCGATTGGGAACACCGTCTTCGCGTTCAAAGGCAACGAGGTAACCGCCCGCATCGAGCACGGCCACACACAACGGCTTCATGCCTGCTGTGTTCCCATGTTCCAGCGCTGCTTGGATGATCGTGCGGGCTTGTTCAAGATTGATGTTCATCGTGATCTCCTTTTGAGTGGGCTAGCTGGATTTCAGTTCGAGACGGCGAGCGTGCAGGATTGGCTCGGTGTAGCCCGAGGGCTGTTCGACGCCAGACAGCACGAGGTCCAAGGCGGCGAGGTAGGCGGGTCCGTCATAGCTCGGGGCCATCGGGACATAGCCCGGGTCGCCGGCATTCTGCTCGTCGACCACCGCAGCCATCCGCTCCATTGTTTCTCGAATCTGCACCTCATCGACGACACCGTGATGCAGCCAGTTCGCCATGTGTTGTGACGAGATACGACACGTCGCTCGGTCTTCCATCAACCCAACGTCGTGGATGTCGGGAACCTTCGAGCAGCCGACGCCTTGGTCGACCCAACGAACCACATACCCGAGGATGCCCTGGGCGTTGTTGTCGAGCTCGGCCTGCACATCCTCGGCGGACCAATCGGTCGATGCTGCGACCGGAATTGTGAGGATGTCGTCGAGCGACGCACGGCTTCCGTTTGCTGCGAGCTGATCGACGAGTTCTTGTTGGCGAGCCAGCACGTCGACCTGGTGGTAGTGGGTGGCGTGCAACGTCGCGGCCGTGGGCGATGGAACCCACGCACAGTTCGCGCCGGTCTTTGGGTGACCGATCTTCTGTTCGAGCATGTCGCCCATCAGGTCCGGGGCGGCCCACATGCCCTTCCCGATTTGTGCCCTCCCGATGAACCCGCACGCCAAACCGGTGTCGACGTTCCAGTCTTCGTATGCACCAATCCAGCTCTGGCCCCTCATGTCGCCCTTGCGGACCATGGCGCCTGCCTGCATCGACGTGTGGATCTCGTCGCCCGTGCGATCCAAGAATCCGGTGTTGATGAACGCGACCCGAGATTTCGCCGCCCGGATGCACTCGGCCAGGTTGACGGTCGTGCGCCGTTCCTCGTCCATGATGCCGATCTTGACGGTGTTCGGCGCAAGATCAAGGAGTTCCTCGACCCGGGCGAATACATCGTTTGTGAAGGCGATCTCGTCGGGGCCGTGCATCTTTGGCTTCACGATGTACACCGAGCCGTCGCGAGAGTTGCGGTCTCCGTCGGTCTTGTCGAGGTCGTGCTTCGCGCACGCAACGGTGACCATCGCGTCGAGTAGACCTTCGGGGATCTCGTTGCCATTCGCGTCGAGGATGGCCGGGGTGGTCATCAGATGACCGACGTTGCGGTTCAGCAGCAACGAGCGGCCCGGTTTTCGAAATTCACTGCCGTCGGGGGCCATGTAGGTGCGATCGGGGTTCAGTGTGCGAGTGAAGGTCGTGTCGCCCTTGGTGACGCTTTCGGCGAGGTCCCCCTTCATGAGTCCGAGCCAGTTGCGGTACGCGAGCGCCTTCTCTTCGCTGTCGACCGCGGCGACGGAATCCTCGCAGTCGACGATCGCCGTCATTGCGGACTCCAAGATGACATCGGCGACTCCCGCAGCATCCTCGGCGCCCACGTTGTGGGTGGGGTCGATGACGATGTCAATTCCCAAGCCGTTGTGCTCCAGCAAAATATTCGTGGGCGCCGACGGCTCGCCGCCATAGCCAGCAAACAGTGTCGGGTCGGCAAGCCCCGTTGTGGCCTCGCCCATCGCTACCGATAGGGCACCATCTGTAACGGTGTACGCGGTGACGTCGGCATGGGATCCCGAGGCGAGTGGCGCGGTGTCATCGAGGAAATTTCGAGCCCACGCAATGACTCGAGCACCCCGGTCGCCTTTGTAGGGGCCGGGTTCGGGGAGGTCCCCGAGGGCGTCGGTGCCGTAGAGGGCGTCGTACAGGCTCCCCCATCGCGCATTGGCGGCGTTGAGGGCGTAGCGCGCATTGGTCACCGGCACGACGAGCTGAGGGGCAGGGATGGCACGAATTTCGGGATCGACGTCAGCGGTATCGATGGTGAATGCTTCTCCATCGGGAACCAGGTAGCCGATTTCTTCGAGGAAGCTGCGGTACGCCGCTGCATCGTGTGGCTGGCCCGCTCGTTCGCGGTGCCATGCGTCGATCGCTGCTTGCATGGTCTCGCGAACCTCGAGGAGTTCAGCATTGCGTGGCCCGAATTCGTCGAGCAACGATGCCAGACCTTCGAAGAACTCCTCCGCCCCTATCCCCGTTCCCGGCAGTACCTCGTCGACCAAGGTCTCGTAGAGTTCCGGCCCAACCTGTAGACCTGCGGCGTGGATCCGTTCCATTCGTGTTGTCTCCCCTCGGCAACGCGTCCACCGCCAACCTAGATCGTTAACGGTTATCAGTCACACACAACGCCATCGTCGGGCTGCGGTAAACCGTCTGTGAACTCTCCCCGTCGCGGGCGCGTGGCGTGCCGCTCGCGTGGGAAGATTAGCCCGTGTTCGATTCGTACTGGGCGCCCACAGCAATCACACAGGATGCACTCGGTGCGCCGATCGTGCCATACATCGCAGCAGCCCTTCGCCCGGAGCAGAGTCCCTAGAAATTCCTTACGGAACAAACCGAACGCAATGGCGGGTTGTCCTTGCATGCATCAGCTATGGCGACTCTCAGGAGTATTGAGCGTTCTGAGCGCTCTCGCCGCGGTGCAACGTGAACGGGTCGATGACCCATCGTTGTTCACCAGCATCACCATTGGAACCTTCGTCGTCGGCATGGTTCTGATCGTTGGGCTCAACCTGGAGTATCGGCGCGTTGCCAAGGCCTTCTTTGGAGGAACCAACCGCCACCGCATCCACGTTCTTACCGTCGGCGATATTGCCGTCATCATGTTGGCGCTTCAGTTCTGGCTCGCTGGCCTCGCCCTGGTGTTGATGACACTGGTCATCTTTAGCCACAACATCCACAAGGCTCACGCCCATGTCTTGGCCTTTGGGCCACCGCCGCCAAAGGTCAAAAAGCCGAAGCAACCCCTTGAGGCGAAAGATATTTTGGACAGGTTGAACTCTTAGAGCCTAAAGAAATGCCCCATATGTGACGAAACGTAATGTTACCGTTACGTACGTAATGCAAGCGTCACAAACTGTGATGTGGAACAGGGGCATTTCTGATGGACATCGAACTCGAGCAGCCAACTCGTCGACGGCTACGCCTCTTCGCGTTCCTCGCTGCTATCGCCCTTGTGATCACGGGGGCCATCGTGAGCTTCGGCCCAAGCGAGGCCGTCGCAAATACTGAAAATGCCAGCTCGCCGGGCGAAGTAGTAACGATTCGAGTTCGTGGCGGTTCGGGAGAAGAAGAGTTCCATCTGCGGATCAATGGTCAGGTCGTCGAGTCTTTCGTGGCTTCTACGAAGTGGCAAAAGCTCAGCCATGAGGTGCCTGCCGGAACCGTTGTTGTGACCGCCGAGGTCGCCTTTGTGAATGACATCCCCGGCCGTGACCTGCAAGTCGATTGGTTGGAGCATGACGGACTTCGATACCAATCCGAAGACTCGACCACGAAGGCCACAGGAACCTGGGCAGACCTGTGCGAGGTCAATGTCGACTCGAGTAGCGAGTGGTTGCGTTGCAACGGCTGGTTCCGCTACCCGATCGGCACCCCTGCTGGTGTAGCGAGAACACCTGGCCCAGGTGCCGCTCCCCAATCCGTGCTGTCAGAAGCCATTGGGGGAAAACGTGAGCTGCGCACGCTCGAGGATTCCTATACGACGTCGGCCGATGGCATCGAGGTACCCACCCCTCTCGAGCGCCCCGCACCGCCGAGCACTCAAGCTCCAACTACCCCACCGCCAACCACCGCTCCGCCAACGACCGCTCCGCCAACGACCGCTCCGCCAACGACCACCCAACCAGTGAGCGCTTCGGTGAATGGTCGATACAGCATTGCTCAGGTCATCGATGGAACGATTGGAGCTGGCGACGGGTCGAATCCAAACGAAGAAGCGCCCATGGGGCGTCACGATGCAGCGTTGGCCCTTCCCCAAGGGTGGAACTGGACACAAGGCCCTACCCGAAATGGCGTCTGGGGCGAGCTTGGAACGGGCGGATCTCGCTTCGTTGAATGGCGTTGCGCCGTGATCCCTGAGCAAGGCCATACCCCCGATGTTCCCTTCCGGGTCAACGTGCGCAACGGCGCCTACTACCAGTTCGCCAATGGCGAATGGAACAAGGCCTTCGATGTCGATCTCACCGGTGGAAACCACGGTGGATATCTCGGACAGGCTGGGCGTGAGAACCAGAATCCGTTCGAATCCGGTGGCCACGGCCAGATCGAATGGCGTCGCGAAGCTGATGGCAGCTTCTCCGCACCCTGGAACGCAAACGCCCTGATGATGCATTTCTGGGCCGGGCAACGTCAGACTCCAGCCCCTGGGCAGACCGCTGAGTTCTTGACCAGTGAACTACGACTGCAACAACCCGATGGCCAAACCGTCGACCTCTCCAGCGTCTCGGTTCTCTTCCAATGCGGTATCGACTACTACAACACCACAGGTGGACAAGGCACCAGGGTTCCAGGTCCAGGGATTGCCAAGTATCAGTTCGCCACTGAGCAATGGCAGCCCGGATTGTGGGTCACCTTGCCCGGCAACGCCCCCGCACAATCGGTTGGTGACTTTGCTAACTGGCTCGGTCGCAACACCCCACCGAATGTCGGATAAGCAGAAACTCGCTTGAGCCGAGCAAGGTTTGCACCGATAGGCACCTATGGTGCGAACAATTGTCCAGGTCATTCAAGTGCGAATGCGCGACGTCCACCCAGGCGATGTGATCAACAAGAACGGCGATGACGTTCGCGGATGGTTCCTGGTCAAAGACACCCAGGAACTGCCCAGCGGTGACATCGCTGTTCTTGCAGAGAGCGACAAGAACAGCATCAACGGTGGCGCCTATGACTTGGTCGGCGTGCAGATCGCCAAAGCTGTCGAGGTACCGGCCAGCGCCTAAGCCCGCCCGACAATCTTGTCGACGGCCAACTCGATCACCACTCGGTCGTCACGCTCTTTGGGCTGGCGGTAGCGCTCTGCGTATCGCCTGACGCCCTCGGCAATAGCGTCGGCTTCGTCGGTCACGGTGGCAGTTCCGCTGAACGTAAGCCACCGGCCCCCGTCGACGCTACACACTGCGGCCTGAGCGGTACCCAGGGAAGCGACGTGCTTGGCCTTCCAGCTGTCTTTCCACGTAATCACCCGCACGAGAGCGCTTTCGGGGTCGTAGGTGAAGCCGACCGCGGTCACATGGGGTGTCGCGTCAGCTCGTACGACCGTCAAGGTCGAGAGGTGATACTCCTGGGAAAAGGCCAAAACGTCCGGCCCCGGGTCGTGTGGATCAAAGGTCGCCATACAGCAGTATTACCTAGCGCCCACGAAACCGATCAATGTCACGGCGATCGCGCTTTGTGGGACGACCTGAACCGGGTTCGCGTTGGGCTGGCGATGCTGCCGGTCGGGACGCACGAGGCCGTGGTTCTGGTGGCAGCGAGTGGTCGACCATTGCCTCGCGGGCCAATGGTGCTCCAAGGCGCTTCGTAGGCAGCTCTACCACTTCGAGCTTGCGCTCATGGCCGCGGTTACGAACATGCACGTGATCCCCGACCCGGAGCAATTTCGCAGGCTTGGCAGTGGCTCCGTTGACCGAGACCTTCCCGGAGCTGCACGCGGCTGCGGCCTTGGAGCGGGTACGAAAGACCCGCACCGCCCACAACCACACGTCGGCGCGTACAGAAGCTGCGGAATCAGAACTTGCTGGATTCGTCACCGTTGCTCCATTCGCTCGCTGGTACGGACACATCACACACCGACGGCTCGAAAATGGATGGCCGGAAAAATAGATGAAGCCCCCGGGATCGGGCCTGAGCCTAACCCACGGGGGCTTCGAGTTCGGTTCAGGGTCCACCCGTATCGGCCTCGACGGTATTACCGTCTCAATCGATTACATCACTGCCCCGTCGGACTAGGTCCGGCGGGGCAGTTCGCGTTGGGCTTCCCTCACCAACCGAAGCCAGTGAGATGGCTGCCGGCCCCTCCACCTCGCCCGAGGGCGTAGTAGCGACACCGACGGCGAACCGTGTACCTAACAGCGAGACCGTTTTCCCCTTTGGCAGTGAGTGACCGGCGGGATTCTCGGTGGCAAGCCACGTCGTCTCCGTACCAGCCGCTCTCCGATTCTGGAGGGCGCTTCCTCGTTGCTGAGAGCACTCTGGTCCCGACGGGAGGACCACGTCAATGCAAAATGCGAAATCCCCAGGCTTTTCGACAGGATTCCCCACATATCCCCAAGAGATGTGAAGTTAGTCACAGCCTTATCCACTACGTGGCAGCAGAGTTGCGCCAGATGCGGTACTTGTGCACCGTACCGGCTACCTTAATCACCTATGTCGAGACGTCTCGAAGTCGAACTAACCAGCAAACGTGATGACGGCAGCTACACCTGGCGCGCCGCCGGTGCCAAGCAGCCAAAGGGAGACCTTGATGGCAAGCTCCTCTATGAGGGCGCCAGCGTCGGTGACGTGGTCCGTGTCGATGCGGAGTTCGCAGTCGACGGTGTGTTCATCACTGGAGTACTCCCACCAAAGCAAAAGCGTGAACGCAGCGAGACGCTCAGCCTTGTAGGTCCCGCTAAGGACGAGGGCGGCGTCACCACCCAACTCGTCGGAAAGCGTGGGCGCGGCGACCGTGACGGCCGAGGAGGCGGTCGTGGACGCGGCGACCGTGACGGCCGAGGAGGCGGTCGTGGACGCGGCGATCGCGATGGCCGAGGAGGCGGTCGTGGACGCGGCGGTCGAGATGGTGACAACCGAGGGCGCGGCGAGGGTCGCGGCGGTGACAGCCGCGGTCGAGGCGGAAATCGTGGCGACCGCAATCGAAACGAGCGTAGTCGTGGAGCAGATCGTTCTCGTAGCGACCGTCCACGCCGTGAGCGTTCGAAGGCTCCAGCACGCCCCAAGGCGCAGCGACTGCGTGCAAAGCGCGTACACCGAGACGCAGCGCTTCGCGAACTCCCCGAGATTCAGCAACCGCTTGCCCGTATCGTCCTTCGTGACGGAATCGCTGGACTGCGGTCGGAAATTCAGGAGCAGAACACCGAGGCGAAGGCTGCTGAACAGCTGGAAATCCCGCCCAAGGTGCTCGAGGCCGTCGGCGAGAACCTCCTCCCCAAGCTGCGGACCGCTGAATGGCGAGACAACGCTGAAGCCGCCCTTGCCGGTATTGGCGAAATCGATCTCCGAGACCTACGTAAGGTCGTTGTGGCCGCCGAGAACGGCGCTCGCGATGACGAGACCAGGGCTCTCGCGGAGCAACTGAAAGAAGGCGTGACCGCTCGCGTCGAGGCCGAACACAGCAAGTGGCTCTCTGAACTCGCATCGCTTGTCAAAGAAGGGCGAACCGTGCGAGCGCTTCGCCAGTCGTCGCGTCCGCCAAAGGCGGGTGCTCCGATGCCTTCGGAGATCTCCAGCCGCCTCGCCGATGCCGCATCGGCATCGATGACCCCCGATACGGCACCGGATCGTTGGGCCACCGTGCTCGACGCCGTCGCGTACTCTCCGGTCCGACAGCAGGTAAAGCCTCAGGGAGTTCCCTCGAAGGAAAGCGACGAACTTCGCGCAACCGTGAAGAAGCTGTCGAAACGAGTTCCTCATATTGCGGCCCTCTTTGAAGCACCTGCTCCGCCGGCTGCACCAGCACCAATTCCGCCTCCGCCAGCAGCCGAGTAATTCGGCGCTCGCAAGAGCACGGCCCAAGGCCAGTTACAGCGTGCGGTGCACGTGGATCGAGCGCGCCACCAGCCCAAAGCTCTCGAAGAAGTTCTTTGTGGTGCGATCACCGGGCAGAGCACGCGAATCTAAACCGCGAGCCCCCCACTCATGAGCGGTGGCCTCGATGTGGTGCATGAGCGCTGCTCCGACTCCGACGCCACGGGCATCGGGGTGCACCCAAAGTTCCGAAATCATGGCAATAGACGTCTGATCGACGAGCTGTAGATGCTCCAGCGCGCAGTAACCAACCGAGACGCCATCGAGTTCCCCGATAAGCAGCGCGTGCTCTCCCGCGCTCAAATAGAGGCTCCACGAGTCCTCAATTGGCTCCTGACGGCCGTTGAGCAGTGTTTCAAGCTCTCCCCCACGAGCGTCTTGAATCGCAACATGGGCCAAACGGTGGGAACTCGCGACAAATGCGAGGTCATCCTCGGTAGCTGAGCGAACCGAAACCTCGAGCGCGGCGCTCACGAGGAGCTGCGAAGCTGTTCGATCTTGCGCAAAATGGTGACTCGCCCTCGCCCAGCCGTCTCATACGCGGCGATCTGCTCGCGCTCGTCGGCGGTGAGCTGCGCGAGCATCTTGACGATCTGGGCTGCCGCCTGGCTGTCGTACTCGGCAATAGGCAGGGCCGCGTCGCCCGCTTCGTCGGCTAGTGGTGCCGAGTCGGTGGTGGGTGCTGGCGGTTGATCAGGCGTGAGATCGATTCCAAAGATGTCGACGATGATCTGGCCGGCTTCATTGAAGATCCGCTCGCCGATGGTCTCGGCCATGGTCGAACCCCGCTGGGACATGGACTTGGCAACGAAACGTCCGAGAGTCACCTGTGACTTTCCACGCTCGACGTAGCTCGGAAGCTTGTCGAGTGCTTCCAGAGCAAGGCCCACCGGCGCGTACACCAAAAGGTCGACTAGCTGATCACTCGATGACGTGCTTTTTTCTGCCATACCCCAGATGGTAGCGACAACCTACGCGTTAGGTCAGGCGCAATCGACGCAAATTGGTTCGCCAGCAGGAAATTGCAGCAGTGGCTTAATCAGCCAACACGACTCGCAAGTCTGTTCGTCCTCGGTCTTGGCCTGGATATCCTCGGCACCCTTTGGGGCTGGTTTCTTCGCCGCAGGCGTATCGTCGTCGTCCTCTTCGTCCTCTTCATCGTCGCCGGAGACGAGACGGTCTTTTAGGATCGCATCGAGATCGGCTTCGACCTCGTCGTCTTCGTCGTCGTCATCATCGGATGCTTTGGGCGCTGGGGCAGGGCCGTCTTCGTCGTCGTCATCATCATCGCCGGCGTCGTCGAGGTCGTCGTCGTCGCCGAGGTCGAGGTCGTCGTCATCGTCGAGCTCGTCTTCATCGAGATCGAGGTCCTCGACGGACTCTTCTTCATCTTCGGGTAGTTCTTCGTCTGGCTCGGCGTCAGCCATAATTCCTCAGGTTCAATCGGACAGGAATGGAATATAGGCACCGAACTGGCCAACGTCGACCATCGCGCCGAAATTTTTCTTTAGGTGTTTGTTGGTTGTACCCGAGATGCGGCCTTGTTCTCGGAATTCAGCCGCTCTAGGTCTTCCTCTGCCGAATGGTCCATGAAGGTCATCATCTCGGCAACGGCATGATGTCCTGCCCGATCTGCGATCAGGGTGTGCATCTGTTGAGCAACGCTGCGATATGTCGGATGGCCTTGGGGAGCGGAGCGAAGTTCGAGGACGTGCATTGCTGACCGCGCATTCATCTGCATCGAGTAGCGCATTCGGTATCCCAACGTGACCGCGTAGGGAGCCTGCGAAGGGAAGTCGCCAACCATCGCCTCGTACAGCGATGCCGAGCGTTCCATGACGTCTTCGAAAGCGTGCTGCTTGCGTACCATCTGGATCGCCTCTGGAAGCACGTAGCCGTGGCGGGTCGAGAGTGCCTGCCACTCGATGGTGAGCATGCGGTGTCGTTGGAGGTCACGGAATGCGCCGTAATCGCCCAAGATGTCAAAGCGGTAGTCGATGCGCTCGAGAGCACGACCCGGACGATGACGTCGGTTCGACCGATCGCCGACGTATGCCTTCATCACAGCAAGGCGCTCATCGACGGTCATGTCGCGAACTTGGTCCACGATCTCACGTTCGCTGAGCGACGTCGTCGGGTACAGCATTGCGGTAACGAGTTTGACCTCGGCGTCTGGGTCAAAGTCCACGAGGTCGACCTCGGACTCCTGTGCATAGCTGCTCGGCGTGAGCAAGCGATCGCTGATCTCTTGTACTGCCGCGGCGTTGTCGGATATGTAGCTCGACGTCACTTCACCACGGTCGGGTAGATCGACGCGCTTGAGGAAGCTCGGTATCACCTTGCGCAGCTCGCGCAACATGAGATCGGAGTAGGAGCGGGCTTCGGGAAGGTTGCTGGCCCGCATACGCAACAGGAGCGCTTCGTAGGCCTGACCGGTGCCGTAGATGCCAACGTTAGACAGCGACGCGGCCGGCAGTAGCCCACGAATCGAGTCGAGGGCCTTCGCGCGAATCGCCATGCGGTAGGCGATATCGGCATCGGTGGTCTTCTTTGGCACTGCGTTTCGGTAGAACTGCTCCATCACCGGAATTAAGGCGCTGTAGCTATCGAACATTCGGTCGAGGTCGCCGACATAGCGGGTGCCATGTACCGAGTTCAAGACATCGGGGTCGCGGTGGTAGCGGTACCGGCCGCCGAGGCGTTCGTCGTAGCGGATGTATCGGGTCGACTGCTCGAGGTAGGACATGAGCCGTCCCCATTCGAGGATCTTGGTCAGAATGTTGGAGGCTTGTTCGCATGCCAGGTGCACGCCACCCAACTGTGCAACGCTGTCGTCGCCGTATTGGAAGAAGACCCGGTCATAGAGTTCCTCGGCCCTGCGCATACCGACCGTTGCATCGACGGTCTCATCTCCGGCAATGTCGAGGTCGTCGACGAACTCATCGAGGAATAGTCGACGGAGGCTCTTTGCCGATCGCGAGTAGCGAGCAAAGAGCGCGCCCTTGACGACCTCGGGCAGGTTTACCAGCGCAAAGACTGGAAGATCGAGGTTCGTGAAATAGCGCCGGAGGATGTCGGCCTCTCCCGACGTGAATTCTTCGGCGTCATAAGGTGTCACGACGCCTGATGTTACGTTCGAATTGGACCATCTATACGGATCGGGGCCAGATTTCAGATAGCGACGACCGTCGCGTCCGGGTGAACCTGCACCGTCAGTGTTTCAACACCGCTGATCTCGACGTGATCTATCCAGACGCGTTCACGAGCTTTGACCTGCCAATCGACGGTCTTCAGACGTCGAATCGAGATGTCGGGGTGTGGCACATGTAGGCCCGCAGGCAAGCGTTTGCGGGCCTTAAATCGGTCGCCAAGCCCGAGGGTTGCTTCGATCACGTCCAGGCGGCCATCGTTTGGGTGGCCGCTCGGGGCGACGTTCCACTCACCAAAATACGCAGCGTTCATGACCGCACGAATCGGACCGGTCCACGTCGTGGAACGAATGACGAGGCTGGCTGACATTACCTTGGCGCCCGCGCCCCACTCGACGACGGCGAGGTCGAGCGGCAGCAGTGTTCTCGTGGATTCGCGAAGCTCGCTCTCGCTAGCTCGTGCGCCGAGGGTCGTCGCCAGATCTCCACCCAAGAGTCCGACTTGGGCGGGCCCACGAAGAGTTCCGGAGTCATCCACGGAAAACAGTGCGGCCAACGCAGCGTCGCAGTCGGCGCTAGGCGCAGACGGGTCCAAACGCCCCGTGCTCCCCCAGTCTTGCCCCTTCTTGATCGTCACGTGGCCTCCGAAACATCTTCCACGGTGGCGTCAACAATCCCCCGCTGAACCAATCCGCGAGCTTGGCGCGCCGACCGCCGCGTCTGGTCATCGGGCGCGACATTGGCGAGCTGAGACAAGATATCGATCACCTGACGCATGGAACGCACGAAGTCGCCCGGCGTCAAGACCTCTACGCCCAGAACGTCCACCAAGCCGCCCCCCGATGCCCAACCATATGTTGCGGCGATAAGACCGGGGTCGACGTTTCGTGATTCGGGCAACCCATAGGCAGACTCCACGCGCTGGACCTGAACGAGCGCAGCGAGGATGCCCTCAACAGCGTCCTTGGTTGCCGTATTTGGGAACCACGGCGGAGGCGCCTCATCATTTCGCGACTCGTAGACAAAGACCGAAACCAGCGCAGCGAGCGCGGCCGGTTCGTGGCCATCGAGGTGTCCTCGTCTCAACGACTCTGCGAGGACCAAGTCGAGCTCGTGAAAGGTGCCAAGAAGAAGCTCTCCGGCATCGGTCAGGTTCCAATTATCGATGTAGCCAAGTTCACCCAGGAGGGCCACCACCGATCCGAACCGCTCCGCCAGCCGGCTTCGTCGCTCCGATATGCGAGCATCGAGTCGTCGCAGTTCGCGGGTGAGCTGGTTGTCCGAGGACCCTTTCCATTTCGCTGCGGAGTCTTGTTTGCTCGACGCGCCTTTGCGTTGTTGGGATCGCTGTTTTGCTCGCTTGGACTTGCCGGAGCGTCGCACGCCTGCGAGCTGGCCAGCGATGTCGTGCTGATGTGAACGCGAGTTCGGGTTGAACGGTTCGGGTAGTCGAACCTGGCCGACGGTGACCGGGATTGACGTCAGCACCTCGGGGTCGATGGTGTGCACCTCTCCCTGGTGGTCGATTACCCGCACCTGCACTTCCTTACGTCTCCACGTGCTCGACAACACACCCACGATTTCGGGCCCGAGGTCCACAACATCGCCCGGCTTTAGCCGGTTGATCTCGGTATCGATGCTCGACTGTTCGACCCCCGAATCTGAGTGCACACCCGCGCTTTGGTCTCCGCCACCTGCTCTGTGGAGATCTCGGGCAACCCGATCTCGTCGACGTTCGAGATCGGCGATCGCCGCATGGGTCTGGTACTGCCCGAAGGACTTCTCGATAAGGATCTCGGCTTCGGCTCTGGTGTAACGCCCGACGAGATGGCAGGCCATGTTGTACGTGGGGCGAAACGCGGAGCGCAGCTCAAAGGACTTCGATCGTGCTAGCGAGACGACCTCGTCGAAGTTGGTAAAGGGTGTCCAAAGGACAAATGCATGGCCTTCGTCATCGATGCCTCGGCGGCCAGCACGGCCCGTCAACTGGGTGTAATCGGCCGGAGTCAAAAGCTCGTGTTGCTCGCCGGTGAATTTCGTAAGCTTCTCGATGACGACGGTCCTCGCCGGCATGTTGATCCCGAGTGCGAGTGTTTCGGTGGCAAAGATCGCTCGCAGATGCCCCTTGGAGAACAGCTCTTCTACGGTTTCCTTGAACAACGGCACAATTCCGGCGTGGTGAGCAGCCAAGCCGCTTTGCAAGCCTCGCAGCCACGCCGAGTAGCCGAGGGCTTGCTTGTCCTCGACGGACAGGTGAGCGGTCCGCCCCTCGACGAAGGCCACGATCTCTGCTTCGGTGTCGGCATCTGTGAGGTGCACGCCGCTATGGCGAAGCTGACTCACCGCGTCTTCACAGCCAGCGCGGCTAAAGATGAAAGTGATCGCTGGAAGTAATCCGCGCCGGTCCAGCTCTTCGATCATCTCCACACGTCTCGGCGTGCGGTACGGCTGGCGCCTTGGTCCTCCCCCGCCCCGATCACGTCGTCCCCGGTCGCGTGACTGGTTGTCGAAACGACGACCGTCGGGATTCGGGCGCCCCTTCTTCAACGTGGGCACGATGTGACGGCGACTCGACCCCTTTTCGGCGACAACAAAGGAGTTCTTCAGTCGGACCGGTCGAGTCGTTTCGGTTACGGCTTCGCAGGGAGCGTGAACCTCTGTTATCCACGCGGCGAGTTCGTCTGCATTGGACACCGTGGCCGACAGCGCCACGATCTGCACATGTGAGGGAAGATGGATGATGACCTCTTCCCATACCGGGCCGCGAAAGGTGTTCTGCAGGTAGTGGACCTCATCCATCACCACGACTTCGGTGTCGGCGAGCCGCTCTGGCTCAGCGTAGAGCATGTTGCGCAGCACTTCGGTCGTCATCACCACAACGGGTGCGTCGCCGTTAATCGAGTTGTCTCCGGTTAGGAGACCTACCTGATCAACGCCCAACCAGCCTCGGAGATCGCGAAACTTCTGATTGGAGAGAGCCTTGATCGGCGTGGTGTAGATACTCTTCTTGGATCTCCGGCGGGCCACGTCGATGGCATATTCAGCGACGTAGGTCTTGCCTGAACCCGTCGGCGCAGACACCACGACCGAACGGTGGTCACCCAGGAGGTTGAGGGCATCAACTTGAAACTCGTCAAGGTCAAATGAGCGAGGTGGGCCAATGTCGTGGCCGGTCATGGGGCCGCTGCAACCTCTTTGCGTTCCTTGCGGCTACGGAGCCATCCAAACACGATGGCTATTTCGTAGAAGATGTACATCGGCACCGACAGCACGCCGAGGGTGATCGGATCGCCAGATGGGGTCAGTACGGCGACGAGCACCACGATTCCGACGATCGCGTATCGACGCCCGGCTCGAAGTTGCTTTTGATTCACCACGCCAATCATCTGCATCAAGATCAACACCAGCGGGAACTGAAAACCCACGCCAAAGGCCACGAGCATTCGCACGACAAAGGAGATGTATGGGCCGGGGCTGAGCAGCGGTTCAAATCCACCGATATCGAGCAAGAAGACAAGCGCCCGAGGAATCGACCAGTAGGCGAGTCCTGATCCAAAGAAGAAGAGGATCACGCCAAACACGACGAAAGGAACAGCAAAGCGCTTCTCGTGTGGGTACAAGCCGGGCACAATGAATTGCCATACCTGCCACAAGATGACCGGTATTGCTATGACGATGCCGCCGTAGACGGCGACGGTGAGCAAGAGCGAGAAGCCTTCGAGCGGCTGGGTTTGCACCAAGGTGCAGTTCTCTTCGGTGATGAGACGGTTCTCGCTGCCCTCGGGGAGCTGGCCCAAAGCGTTGCAGTACGGCTCGATAAACGCGTCGATGATGCGCCGACTAAAGATCAGGCAGACAATCGCACCGGCGCCCACGGCAACCACACTCTTGATGATGCGTGTTCGCAGTTCAGCGAGGTGCTCAAAGAGCGTCATCTCTCCCGCTTCGCGCTCGTTGGCTACTTCCTCGGTCGTCACTAGCGGTCTCCGAACATCGGAGGCTCGACGGTCGGCTCTTTCTTCACTTCGGCATCGGCATCGGTGTCCGCCGGTGTTTCAGCGACCCAGCGTGGGGGCTCGTCTGTTTCTGACGAGCTGTTGCTTGGGGGTTCGTTGGTTGGCGAGCTGTCGGCCGTTTCGACCGGTTCGGTCTTGGCCTGTCCCGTATTGTTCGTCTCAAGCGCTGGAGGCTCGGCCACCGCAGTTACATCAGGAGTAGTTGCATCGGGAGTAGTTGCATCGGGCGCCGACATTGCTTGAAAGGGCGCAAGTGGATCGGCGATATCGGCCTTCTTGACCGCTTGGCCGACCGGATCCTTCATTGCTTCGCGGACCTCGGTCTGAAAGCTGCTCGAGATCTTCTTGAACTCGCCCATCACTTTCCCCACCTGGCGTGCAGCCTCAGGCAGCTTCGTAGGCCCAAGCACGACAAGGGCTACCAGTAGGATGATGAGGAGTTCACCGCCTCCAATGTTGAACATTGGCCAATTCTACTCAGTTGGTGCCGGACAGTTGCACCGCTGTCTGGACCCTATGCAAAGTCGCTGCGCAGAGCCCTCGGAATCCAAGGGTTCAGCGTCTCGCTCCCA
>CAYTUB010000028.1:0-32518 GCA_964441145.1 uncultured Acidimicrobiales bacterium | reverse complement strand
CGAGTAGTGACCAGAAGGCGTTGACGAGTGGGTTCTTCAAGTGGCGCTGCAGGGTGAAGGGGCCGAGGTCGTAGGGGGCGAGTGCAGGTTCGATGTCGAGTACGCGCACTCGTGCTGCGTGTGGACTGTTGTCGAGAACGATCTTTGGCGCCACGCCAACCCCGAGTCTCAAGCTCACGGTGATGTCGCTGGAGATCAGTCGGATTCGGCCGGAAAACGAAAGAAATCCCTGACCCCTCAAGTTCGTTGAGAGATCAGGGATTTTTCGTTGTACGCCCCCCGGGACTTGAACCCGGAACCTGCGGATTAAGAGTCCGATGCTCTGCCAATTGAGCTAGAGGCGCTTGTTGTGTCATCTGAGGGTATCGGCGGCTGCCGATAAACACAGGTGACTTGGGGTGGCTGACGGGATTTGAACCCGCGACCGCCGCGACCACAACGCGGAGCTCTACCTAACTGAGCTACAGCCACCATGACGGCTCCCCACTATATGCCCTGAGCGCACACTTGGCGACGTGAGATTTAGTGGGCGGGCACGGCCGGGGGAGTGGGTCTCGATTGTGCCAGGCATTGCATGGGGGCGCGACCTCGTTTGCCATTCGCTTTGCTGTCAAAACGTTCACTCATTCATGTCACGCCGGTCCGATACGGTCTCGATTAGAAACTTTCGATTCCGTGTTGCACTCGAACGTATGTTCGAGTATGGTTGTGTGTATGAGATCGGCGACCACATCCACCAACACCAATGTTGATCCCGATGTCGCTGCCCTGGCCATCACGGATTCGATGATCTCGGTCGATCACTCCCTCTCTCATCTGCCGGCAAAGACCGCGTTGGAGTTGGTTGAGTTCTGCCGCCGTCGACTCGATGCTTCCGAAGCTCGCATCTTGGCTGACCGCTACGAAAAGGGCGCGTCCGATCGCGATGTTGAGGACATGGCCGCAGGGTCTGATGGCAAAACGTCGAAAGCCGCTGCGAAGAAGCGGGCCCGCCGTGCGAAAGCCACGAACGCGAACCCTGATCTGGCCGATCGGCTAGCCGAGGGCGACATGTCCTCTGAACAGGTCGACGTGATAGCCGACGCCGCAGATGAGACCGATGGCGCCGCAGCATGTGATGAAGAGCTCATCGACACGGTCGCATCGACGAACCCGGAGCAAGGCAAGAAGAAGGCCCGGGAGTACGTCAATACACGTCGGGACGCACATGACGTCCAGAAGCGGTTCGACAGGCAGAACCGCAAGCGCGGCGTCTACCGACACCGTCTCTCCAACGGCAACGAAGCCATCACCATCCACGGACCGACCGAACATATCGACGAAATTGAGCGGTCGATTCATGCCGCCTCCGAGATCGAGTATCGCAACGACGGTGGTCGTGACATTGCCAAGCACAAGCATCCTCGGACTCGTGATCAACGCAATTTCGATGCTGCACGGAAAATCTTCACCCAAAACGGCAGTGACGGTTCGGGCACGCCCAGCACGTCATCTTCGGATCGTCGGGCGACGATCTTTGTTCGCGTCACCGTCGACCAACTCAACGGTGACGATCCGTCGCCGTTTACGACAGTGGATGGCAAACCGTTGCCGCAAAGCCTCGTCGAAGAGTTGATGCAGCACGCATCGTGGGTCGGTCAGGTGTTCTCGACTCAGGGTGAGCTGTTGTGGCAGGGCCGCAAGACTCGGCTCGCCACCCCAGCCCAAATCCGCGGCCTCATCTCTCGTGATGGTGGTTGTGTCGAATGTGGGGCACATCATTCGAAATGCGTGGCTCATCATCTGCTTCCGTGGGAAGCGCCACGGAAAGGCCCGACCAACATCAACAACCTGGTGCTGCTCTGCACCGACTGCCACGTGCGGTTGCACCGCAAAAAGCGCACCATGTTCTTCGATTTCGATACCCAAACCTGGCGGACGCGGCGAGCAACAGCCGACGAGATTGCGCCAGATGGTGGACCGGCGCCGAACAAAACGCCGGGAAAATACCAGGCCAAGAAACCGTCGAAGCGAAAACCAGAATCCGGTACCAAGCCACGCACCAAGCCGTTCGTCCACGAACGCCCGCCCCAACCCGGAATCCGCCCCAGCCTTTTCTAGCCGGCCCGAATAGTCGTTCCCTCACCAGTATTGTCCTCAGCCATGCCGTCGCCCGAAGAAGTCGCAGCGCCTTTCGTCGAATTGGTGCAATCGGCGGTTCGAACCGCCGAACAGGTGATCTTCGTCGCGCTGGATGGGCGCAGTGGAGCGGGCAAGAGCACGCTCGCCTCGATCGCTGCAACGATCCTGGCAGAACGAGATGTCCGAGTGGCCGTGATCGAGGGTGACCAGTTCTATGCCGGCGGATCCGCAGAGACCTGGGATACTCGCAGCGCTGAAGAGAAGGTTGCCAACGCGATGGATTGGCGCCGGCAACGACTATTGCTCACGGATCTGCGCTCGGACGCTCATGGGACGTGGCGGTCCTTCGATTGGGAAGCACCTGATTGGGATGTCGAGCCTGCCCCATTGGAAGCGGCCGCCCAGCACCTGAACATCGAGAACGTCGATGTGCTGCTTCTTGAGGGCGCGTACTCGGCCCGACCCGAACTTCACCAAACACTCGATCTTCGTGTTTTGTTGGATCCTCCGGCGCATGTGCGACGTCAACAGCTTCTCGCTCGAGAAGGCGATCTCTATCGAGTCGAGTGGGAGGGTCGATGGTCCGAAGCCGAAGACATCTACTTCGACAACATCATGACTCCAGGTCACTTCGACTTAGTGATCACCCCCTAAAGAACCGCACGGCTACGGGGTTTCGGGTTCACTGTCACAGGGCATCTCTACTGTTTCCTACATGGATCAACTTCTGCTTTCCCTCGTCCTCATCGTCGCTATCGCCCTCGGGTTCTGGGCGCTCTACATGCTCCTGCGTCGGGCATCGGCCGAACACGCCGCCCGCAGCAGCGAGCAAGCCATTGCCGCAGCCGTCAGCGCTGCGCTCAGCGAACGTCGCGCCACCGCAGATTCCCTTAGTCACGAGCGGGCGGCCACGGTCGAAACTGCGGTTTCCCGGGCAGTCGCACTCGCCGATCAAAAGCTCGACGCACGCATGCGCGAAGGCACCGAGCAACTCGACGCACGCATGAGGGCCGGCAGCGAGCAACTCGATGCCCGGTTCAAGCAGGGCAGCGAGAAGCTCGAAGCCAACATGAAACTCGGCCACCAAAAGTACGACTCCAGCACCTCGCTCATCGAGAAGCAGAATCTCGAAGTTCGTCGCGAGCTCAAGCGCATGGAAAAGATGGTCACCGACCTTCAAGAAAAGACGGCCGGCCAGCACGGCGCGCTCGAACAACAGCTGACCGATGCCGCTAAGGCAACCTTGCAGCTGCAACAGACCACCGGCAGCCTCCGTGACGCACTCGGCTCATCACAAAAGCGCGGTCATTGGGGCGAGCGGATGGCCCAAGACGTCCTGAACTACGCGGGCTTCAAGAAGGGCATCAACTACCGAGTCCAAAGCGGCATCGAGTCTGGCGGCCGCCCCGACTTCACGATCGTCATGCCCCAGGACATGTTTCTCCACATGGACGTGAAGTTTCCTGCCGACAACTTTCTCCTCTACCTCGAAGCCGATTCCCAGTCAGAACAGGAGCAGCATCGCAAGCAGTTCCTCAAAGACGCTCGCAACCGGGTGAAGGAGCTGGCTGCTCGCCGGTATCACGAGGAAAACGATTCGGTCGACACCGTGGTGCTGTTCATCCCCAACGAGAACATCTTCACGTTCATCCAAGAGAACGCTCCCGAACTCATGGACGAAGCAATGGCGAGCAAGATCGTGTTGTGTGGGCCGAGCACGCTCATCGCGGTGCTTCAGGTCGTCCGTCAAGCGATCGACAGCTTCATGCTCGAACAGCGAAGCAACGACATCATGGCGTGCCTGGCCGACTTCAAGAAGGAGTGGGACAAGTTCTCCGACCAGATCGACAAGCACGGCAAGCAGCTCAACACGGCCATGAACTCGTTCAACGAACTCGCCGGTGCCCGCACCAACCAGCTCGGTCGACATGTCCGCAAGATCGACGCCATCCAGGCCACGCCCATCTCTGCAACTGCGCCAGCAAAGGCAGGCGCCGCCGTGGAGACAAGCGAAGCGGTCGAAACACTCGGGGCCGTTGAGCTAGTCGAAACAGGAGCTGTCGTTGAGGCAGCGGAGCTTGAAGTGGCTGAGCCCGTGGACCATGACGAGGTCGCGGGCGATTCTAGTGATGCACTCGACGACGCCGACGATGCACGTGACGCTGATGCGAGTGGTTCTGGCGAACTGTGGCCGCCCCTGCGCGAAGTATCAAACGCCTAGGCCTCGGCTTCCCTCGGTGCTGTAGATCGTGCTGTAGATCGTGCTGTACAAGTTCTGTATATGTCCTGCACATGTACCGCCGCCGTAAGCTTGGCGAAGTGAGCTCGTACTACATCACCACGCCGATCTACTACGTCAACGACGCACCCCACATCGGCCACGCCTATACAACCGTCAACACCGATGCCATGGCGCGGTGGCATCGCCTGCTCGGCGACGACACGATGATGCTGACGGGAACCGACGAGCACGGTCTGAAGATCCAGCGCTCGGCAGAAGCCAACGGAGTCACACCACAAGAACAGGTCGACGCCACCAGCGTGTTGTTCCGGGACGCCGCCGAATTGCTGCAGATCGCCAACGACGACTTCATCCGCACCACCGAGCCTCGCCATCACGCCGCCGTGCAGGCGCTCATGCAAAAGGTCTACGACAACGGCTACATCTACACCGACACCTACGAAGGTCTCTACTGCGTTGGATGCGAGGCCTACTACGCCGAGGACGAACTCGACGACGGCAATTGCACAACCCACGGCCGGCCCGCCGAACACATGGTGGAGGAGAACTACTTCTTCAAGTTGAGCGCCTTTGCCGATCGACTCCTCGACTACTTCGAGAACACACCAGCTGTGGTGCAACCCGACGGCTATCGCAACGAGGTCCTCGGCCTGCTACGGCAAGAACTTCGAGACGTAAGCATCTCGCGCTCATCAATCGACTGGGGTATCCCCGTCCCATGGGACGACAAGCACGTCTTCTACGTCTGGTACGACGCGCTTATCAACTACGCAACCGCGGCCGGTTTCGGTTCAGACGACGAAAAGTTCGCCAAGTACTGGCCCAACGTCACGCACATGATCGGCAAGGACATCATCCGGTTCCACTGCGTGTTCTGGCCCGCCATGTTGCTCGCTGCGGGCATCACCGACCTGCCGAAGTATCTCGTCCATGGGTGGCTGCTCATCGGCGGCGAGAAGATGAGCAAGTCAAAGCTCAACTCGGTCTCACCCAAACAACTCGTCGAAGGCGACGAAGAGGCGGGATACAGCGCCTTTGGGGTCGATGGCTTCCGCTATCACTTCTTGCGGGACCCGGCGTTCGGCCCCGACGGAGATTTCAGCTACGAGCAGATGATCAGTCGCTACAACAACGACTTGGCCAATCAGTTCGGCAATCTCGTGCAACGTGTCATCACCGTGACGGGTAAGAAGTGTGGGGACACCTCACCTGCGCCATCCGCGGAGTCGAGCCTCGCAGCCGAGGCGGCAACAGCCCTCGCCGATACCTCAGCAGCGTGGGATCGGGGTCAACCACCAATCGCGCTCGATGCCACCTGGCGACTGATCCGCGAAACCAACGAATACCTCGCGGCGAACGAGCCATGGAAAATGGATCCGGGCCCCGAGGTCGACACCGTGATGGGTGACGCGCTCGAAGCGATCCGCATCGTCTCCATTCTTGCTTCGCCGGCGATTCCCAACGCCGCACAAGCTGCGTGGGAACGCATTGGCCTCGACGGCCAAATCACCGATCAACGCCTGCCTGACGCAGCATCATGGGGGCAATACCCAGGTGGGCTCACGCTCGCACCTGGCGAGCCGCTGTTCCCACGGCTGAAGGGCTGAGCGGTTTCGACTATGGGAATGCAGAACCGCTGGATCGACAATCATTGTCACATTCCTCCCGGCGAAGACGGAGACGTCTGGGTCGAGGCGGCGCACGCTGTTGGTGTCGAACAGATGGTCACCGTGGGCGTCACCCTCGAGCGCTCCGCTGAAGCAATCGCGGTCGCGGCCCGACACGACCAGGTGTACGCAACCGTGGGCGTGCATCCCCACGATGCCAAAGATGGGATGGACGGCATTGCCGACCTGCTCGACGAACCAAAGGTCGTCGCGATTGGCGAGGCCGGTCTCGACTATCACTACGACCACTCACCCCGCGACATCCAAAAAGAAGTCTTCGCCGCCCACATAGCGCTCGCCCACGAGCGAGACCTTCCTTTGGTGATTCATACCCGAGACGCGTGGGAGGACACCTTTGAGATCCTCGACGCCGAGGGCGTTCCACGCCGCACAGTCTTTCATTGCTTTACCGGGGGAGTGGCAGAGGCCGAGCGGGGACTGGAGCGCAACATCGTGATTTCGGTCAGCGGCATCGTTACCTTCAAGAATGCCAAGGACCTCCAGGACGCCGTGCAACGGTGTCCGCTCGATCAGCTCATGATCGAGACCGACTCGCCCTACCTGGCACCCGTTCCACATCGCGGAAAGAAGAACCAACCCGCAAACGTGGTCTTCGTTGGTGAAGCGGTCGCCGAACTACTCAACGTCACCGCAGACGAAGTCGCCACAGCCACGGCTCAGCGGGCCCGAGACTTCTACGGGTTAGCCGCTCCGTCCTCCTAGAACCCAAAATGGCATTCGCGCGCCGCGTGACCGATAACCACGGGGTGGGTTGCAAGGTGTCGCCCAATTTCCTAGCGTGTGCAGTCGCGCGGAGGGGTCGACCCTTTCTCGCGCGTGCACATGCTGGCTAGTAAGGGGACCAAAGTCCTGGATACACCGAAGGTGAAAGAGCGCTGGAGGGCCGCACTTGCGGTTCTTGTAGCCGCTCTTGCTGTGCCTTTTCTCGTCTTTAATTCGCCCGATTCGGCCGAAGGCGTTGAAACCAGCGCTGGTGAAATTGAATCCGTTGAAGACGCGCCCCTCGAAGAAGCGGCCGATCCGGCCGTTAATGAAGTAGCTGCGGTCGAGTTCGTCGTAACTCAAGAAGAAGTCGCGCCAGACATTCCTCGTCTCGCTGCGCAAGCCTCTACTTGGGCGGTCGCACGATCCGAGGCTGTTGCCGATGGGCTCGTAGCGGTTGGTTCCGCACCCGCTCCTTCGGATACGAACCTCTCGTTGCTACCCAACGTTCCGGTGCCAACAACGCAACCCGAAGCACCCGAGAACGAGGCCGAAACAGGCGAAGAGAGCGCGCCGATCGATGATGGTGATGACGAGCAGGCACCAACCGAGGCACCCGCGGACACCCAAGAAGATGAGGGCGACGTTGCCGAAACCCCTGACGCTGATGAGCAAGAGTCTGAGCCCGTCGATGAAGCTGATGAAGCTGATGAAGCCGAAGAACCAGAGGTCGAGGAAGAGCTAGGCGACGCGTCGACGATCGCTACGGAAATTCCACCACCACCAGCACAAGTCGGGGGTCGTGTTCCACCTCCAGACGGCGGGCCTACAGCTGAGCAATGGGATGCGCTGCGTTTCTGCGAGTCGACCCACAACTACGAAGCAATAAGCCCATCGGGTCTCTACCGAGGTGCCTATCAGTTCTCTCAGCAAACCTGGGACTGGGTTGCAGGCCTCCATTACCCGTACTTGGTCGGACTCGATCCCATCGATGCCCCACCGGGCTGGCAAGACGTCATGGCCTACACACTGTTCGCAATGCGTGGGTGGGACCAGTGGCCGATTTGCGGCACCAACCTTCTGTAACTGAGCCAACACTGGTAGCTCTGTGACCCACAGCAGGCCCCAGATCCATGAACTTCTCGACCGCTACGGCCTTTCGGCGCGGCGCGAGTTCGGGCAGAACTTTGTGGCCGATCCCAATACCGTTCGACGGATCGCTGCACTCGCCGGAGTCGGCGATGGCGACCTGGTCGTCGAGATCGGCCCGGGCCTGGGGTCCTTAACGTTGGCCCTGATCGAGACGGGCGCAGAAGTAGTGGCCGTCGAAGTCGATTCGGGGATGGTCGCCGCCGCGAGAGAGGTCGTTGGCGATGGTGCCCGAATCGTCGAGGCCGACGCGTTGACCGTCGACTGGTCCGAGCTCGTCGGAAGCGAGGCCGACAACGTTCATGTCGTAGCCAACTTGCCCTACAACGTCGGGACCACTCTGATCCTCGACATTCTCGAGCGTGTCGAACAGGTACAGACGCTCACCGTGCTCGTGCAGGCTGAGGTCGCCGACCGGCTCGCAGCTGGTTCGGGCAGCAAGATCTATGGGATCCCATCGGTGATCGCCTCGCTCTATGCCGATGTTGACGTCGTCGCCCGAGTGCCTCCAACCGTGTTTGTGCCCCGACCAAAGGTGATGTCTGCTGTGGTGCGCCTCGTTCGTCGAGGCGAAGCTCCAGACGTCGATACCAAACGGCTCACCTCTCTGGTTCGAGCGGGCTTTGGTCAACGCAGAAAGATGCTCCGGCGCTCGCTCAATGGCTTGGTCGACGAGTCGCAGCTGATCGCCGCGGACGTATCGCCCACGGCTCGTGCCGAGGAACTCGATCTGGATGCGTGGATCCGGCTCGCCGCGCAAAGTGCCGACAGCCCCGAACCAAGCGTTGACGAGGAGACATGAATACCGAGGACACCCAACGTAACCAGCAGGTGATCCTTGCTCCGGCGAAGCTCACGACAAGTCTGCGGGTCATCGGGGTACGCGAAGACGGCATGCACGAGATCGATGCTGAAATGGTCGCTCTCGATTTCTACGACGAACTGACCATTACTCCCGGCGGATCCGGGGTCACCATCGTTGGTGAATCCGTCGCGGACATCGACCCGGAGAACAACCTCATTACGAAAGCCGCACAGCTCGCCGGTATGCAGGTCGGCGTGCACCTCGACAAGCACATTCCCGCTGGAGCTGGCCTCGGTGGTGGCAGCGCAGATGCAGCCGCTGTTCTTCGCTGGGCAGGTTTCACCGACGTCGAACGTGCAGCAACGATTGGAGCCGACGTCGCCTTTTGTGTGATGGGAGGGCGTGCTCGAGTACGTGGCATTGGTGAGATTGTCGAACCGCTCCCATTCCGAGACCAAACCTTCACGATCGTCACGCCTCAGGTCCATTGCTCTACTCCTGCGGTGTATGCGCAATGGGATGCGATGGGATTTCCCGAAGGGGACAACGGCAACGACCTCGAACCGGCAGCGCTCGCCGTTGCCCCCGAGTTAGCCGAGACCCGCGACGCTCTCGGGAACGCGACCGGACAAACCCCTCGACTCGCAGGAAGCGGCAGCTCATGGTTCGTCGAGGGCGACTTTCCCCAAGCGGGCAGCGTCTACCGCACAATCCGCGCCCACTAGAGGCGGTCCAACACCGCCAATCACCGCCTGAGACGGTGAAACGCACGTCACGACTGAGCGAAACGCAGACCCGATTCAAAAAGAATCTGGGTCCTCTGGGGGCGGGACCGTTGGATCAGTCCGCTAACGTAGCAGCGTTATGGGATCCCTTGTAAAGAAGCGCCGTAAGCGCATGCGTAAGAAGAAACACCGCAAGATGCTGAAGCGCACCCGCGCGCAACGTCAACGCGGTCGCTAGAACACCACTTCGCGCCGCTGGTTTGCCAGTGGCTCGGTGGCCGATAGTTCAGTTGGTAGAACGCCTGATTTTGATTCAGGAGGTCGCAGGTTCGATCCCTGCTCGGCCAGCTAATTCGTCAACCTTCCAGACCACGGGCAAAAGCTCGATGGGTTATCGATTGGTGAATTGAATGCTGTTGTCGCCATCGCGGGCCGCGATGCGGTAACAATGGACGGTATGGAGCGCCTGCAGTTCGCTGCACTGATTCTTCCCTCGGAGTTCACGCTTGAAGCAAAGCGTCCCGAAGGGACATCGCATCTTTCCCCCATCGCCGGAAAGTCGCTCCACGAATGGGTCATCGATGCAGCGCTCGGGGCCTCGATACGGCGTGTGGCCGTCGTGTCATCGACCCCAAGCAACGCCATTAGCGATGCTTTGGGTGGTCGCCCAGACGACATGGCGATCAGCATCGTCATGCCCGCTGCGACCGCCGTCGCAACGATCGAGTCAGCAATCGAGGGCCTCGGAGCCGACTTCATCTTTCGCGACACATCGCACGTGCTGCTTCTGTCGGAATCCTGCCCCCAGATAACGAGCACCGATCTCCGCCGAATTATCGACCATCATGTGACGTCTGGGGCATCGGCGACGACGTGTGTGGGTGAGGTCGAACACGACAACACCGAACCGGTGATCACCCGAGATGAGCACGGTCGCGTGGCGTCGATTACCGACGTTCCCATCGGTGGCGGGTCGATTGCATGCTTTCGCGCCGACGTGCTCTTAGCCGCCTTACGGCGCAGCAGCAGGGGTAGCGGATACCAAGCCATCGCTGCCGATGCCGCAGCCGCACTCAGCAACGCCGGTCACCGGGTCGAGACTCTCGACTATCCAGGTCGGCTCGAGATCGTGCAATCGGGGGCATCTCGCACGGCGGTTGAAGCAACGCTTCGCCAGCGCGTGCTGATGAATTGGATCGAGCGGGGGGTCGTCATGGCTGACCCAGGTCAAGTGGCCATCGATGCCACGGTGCACCTCGGTAAAGGCGTCGAGGTCCTACCGGGCACGGTGATCGAGGGACGCACAGTCATTGCCGACGGTGCGCGAATTGGGCCTAACAGTCATCTCATCGACGCCGTTATTGGCAGTTCGGCAGACGTGCCTCACTGCGTGGTGCGCAGTGTGGAAGTGCCACCGAGAGCTGCATTGAAGCCCTTTAGCGTGCTCGAACCAGCGGACGACTGAGAACGAGCGACCGACTAGCGCGGCTGGACCCACCAGCAGAATCCCCCCGGAGAGAAGTACATGGAGCAGGTCACCGAAAAGAAGCTGGCGCTATTTGCCGGCCGGAACAGCAGTGCACTTGCTCAAGCTGTGGCAACGACGTTGGACACCGACGTCGGCGAGGCGAACATCGCCGAGTTCTCCAATGGCGAGATTCACTGTCGATTCTCAAAGTCGATTCGCGGGTCCGACGTCTTCATCATCAACACCCACTCCTCGTGGGACGAAGGCTCGATCAACGACTCGCTCATCGAACATCTCGTCATGGTCGATGCTGCGAACCGCGCGTCGGCCAAGCGAATCACGGTGGTGGCCCCCTTCTACGGATATGGGCGCCAAGATCGTAAATCTGCCGGACGCGAACCAATCACCGCAAAGCTTGTGGCCAACATGTTCGCTGCGGCCGGTGCCGACCGCCTTGTCAGCGTCGACCTGCATTCGGGTCAGATCCAGGGCTTCTTCGATGGCCCCGTCGACCACCTCACGGCCATGCCAGTCCTCGTTGACTATCTGAAAATGCTTCACAGCGACGATCTCGTGGTCGTATCGCCCGACGCCGGCCGAGTAAAAGTAGCCGAGCGCTATGCCAACCAGCTCGGGGCGTCGCTTGCCATCGTGCACAAGCGGCGCGTCGCCGGGCAGAAGAACAGCGTTGTGGCCAAGGACGTAGTCGGCGAGGTCGAAGACAAGGTCTGCGTCCTAATCGACGACATGATCGACACTGGCGGCACCATCGTCGCGGCAGCTGAGCAACTCGCCGAACGCGGCGCTCGTTCAGTAATCGCCGCGACGACCCATCCGGTGCTGTCCGGTCCCGCCGTGCAGCGTCTCAAGGACTCCGTCATCGAAAAGGTCGTCGTCACCGACACGCTTCCGATCGGACCCGACAAGCAATTCGACAAGCTCGTCGTGTTGTCGGTTGCCGAAATCATTGCCAAGGCGATCGAAGCGGTATTCAAGGACACCACCGTCTCGGAGATCTTTGACGGAAAGAACCTCGCGTAGCTGTACTTTCGCAGCGGTCGCAATCCGGGCCTGGCGGCCCTCGATGCTCGGCTGCTGCGCCAGAGGCGCTGTTACGTTGCTCGTCCCTCGCTCCTGGAATGAAGCGCAAACGTTTGGGCTAGCTGGCTACACTGCACAGCTGACAATTCACTAGACGAAGGATGGCGCCATGAGCGAGCTACTTCTCACTGCACAAACCGGTCGTATGACCGGAACCCGATCGAGCCGACGCCTGCGTCGCGAAGGCCAAGTCCCAGCCGTTGTGTACGGCCTGGGCCAAGATCCGGTTTCTATCTCTGTTGATTGGCCTTCGCTTCGTCGTGCCCTCAACACCGAGGCTGGCGTCAACGCACTGATGACCCTCGATATCGGAGGCGACCAACAGCTCTCGATCATCAAGGACATCCAGCGTCACCCCACCCGTCGTGACGTCCTGCACGTCGACTTCATTCGTCTCGATCCAAATGCTGAGGTTGAGGTTGAGGTTCCATTGATCCTCATCGGCGAAGCTCGCAACGTCACCCAGGTCTCGGGCATGGTCGACCAAACGGCATTCGTGGTCGCCGTGCTTTCGAAGCCAGACGCGATCCCAACCGAGGTCACCGCCGACATCAGCGAGCTCGAAGTTGGCGAAACCATCACCGTCTCCGATGTCATCTTGCCCGAGGGTGTCCGCACTGCAATGGACCCCGAAGAGACACTGGCATCAGCCGTTGTTACCCGTTCGACCATCGAAGCCATGCGTGAAGAGGAAGCCGCCGAGGGCGAAGAGGGCGAAGCTGCCGACGGCGAAGCTGCCGATGGCGAAGCAGCCGAGGGCGAAGGGGACGGCGAGGGCTAAGCGTCCCCGCCGACCTGACTGTCCGTGTTCGGCCGAAAGCCAAAACAAACTGAGCGCACGGGTACCCCAGCCGACCTATTGGTGGTCGGCTTGGGGAACCCGGGCGACAAATACGAAGGCACGCGCCACAACGTGGGTGCTGAAGCGGTCGAAGTGCTCGTCGCAAACCATCGCGGATCACTCTCACCAACCAAACAAGCCGCTCTCGTCGCCGAACTGCGGATAGGTGAGTTGCGCGTCGTCGCGGCGTTCCCGCAGACATTTATGAATCATTCCGGGCGAAGTGTCCGCGACCTCATGCGACGTCATGGCATCGAAGACCCCGAAGCGGTCTTGGTGATCCACGACGAACTCGACATCGAAGCGGGACGTTCCAAGCTCAAGCGCGGCGGCGGGCTCGCTGGCCACAACGGCCTGAAATCGATCACCCGACACATCCACACCCAAGACTTCCTGCGGCTTCGTATTGGCATCGGACGTCCCCCGGGACGTCAGTCCGTCTCCGATCATGTGCTGCGTCGCCCAGGCAAGGCTGATCGCGAACTTCTCGATATCGAAATCGAGAAGGCTGCCGACATCGCTGCACTCGTGGCAACCGACGACTTCGATGACTTGATGAACAACGTGAACCGCTCGTGAGCAACCAAACCGGGCCTTTGCGCTCGCTCACGCGCGCCCTGGTCGATGACCCTGCTCTGGTCTCGGTCATGGGTAAACGCGACGCTGTACTTGCGGTTCCCGAAGCCGCACGGCCGCTCACCATCGCCTCGATCGCCGCAGAGACCGATCGGTCCCCGGTCGTAATCGCCGTACCGACCTCTACCGAAGCCGAACGTCTTCGCTCCGACCTCGGCCGCTATCTCGGCGAGGATGAGGTTGCGCTTTTCCCCGCATGGGAAACGCTGCCATTCGAACGCATCAGTCCAAACGTCGAGACCATGGGACGCAGGCTCGAAGTGCTGTGGCGACTACGCGACCCAGCGCAGCGTCCGCGTGTCGTGGTCGCCTCTGCCCGTGCGTTGGTGCAGCGACTCGGCCCGGAGATCGAAGCCATCGACCCGATCATCGTCGGGGTAGGGGACCAGTTCGACATTGGCGAGCTCGCCCAAGAACTCGTTGGGTTCGGTTACCGCAGAGAACCCCAAGTCGAAGCCCGCGGCCAGTTCGCTGTGCGTGGATCGATCGTCGACGTCTACCCGAGCACCTCGAATGCACCCATCCGCATCGACCTCTGGGGAGATGAGGTCGACCGCCTCAGTGAGTTTGGAGTCAACGACCAACGGTCGACGGTTGCTCGCTCCGAGGTCACGATCCACCCGGCACGAGAAGTGGTCGCCTCCGAGGCGATCCAAGAACGCGCCGCGACGCTCGTCGGGTCTCAACCGTGGGGCCGCGAACAGTGGGAACGTCTCGCCGACGGAGAGTTCTTTGACGGGATGGAGTCGTGGCTTCCCTGGCTCACCGATTCCGAAGCCGTTCTTGGCGATCACCTCGACGATGACGCGCTCGTCGTGCTGCTCGAACCGCGCCGCCTACGAGACCGCGCGACGGACATTCTCGACGAAGAAGCCGATCTGGCAAAGACGTTGGCGAAGACCTGGGGAGCGGTCGCATCAGGTGAAGACGAAGACGGCTTCCCTCGCCTGCACCTGCCCTTCGAACGAATGCTCGCCAATACCCGTGCTCCCATTTGGACGATGACGGTCGTTCCCGACGGGCCCGACGTGTCGGTGATGGCCGCGACGGGATGGGAATCGCCCCTTGGTGATCCACCACCGCTGGTGACCCAGCTCCAGCGCTTGATGGCCGATGGCTATCGCATTGTTGTGGGTGCAGACGGTTCAGGCACGGGGCCTCGTCTCGCCGTGCTGCTATCCGAACACGGCGTCGACTTGCCGGTGCTCGACTCGCTGGGCGAGAAGTCCGGGATCGTGGTCGCACCGCTGGAACGCGGCGCGGTCTTTACCAATTCGAAGGTGGCGGTTCTTTCCGAGTCCGACATCACCGGTCGCCGCCGCACACATCGGCGGGCACGAGCTCGAGCTAACACCGCTCAGGACACCTTTGATGACCTGGCGCCAGGCGACTACGTGGTGCATCACCAGCACGGCGTGGCCCGCTTTGGAGGCATGGTCACCCGCGCCCTGGGAGGCGTGGAACGTGACTACCTGCTCCTCGAATACCGGGGCGCCGACAAGTTGTATGTTCCAACCGATCAGATTGGCGTCGTTCGTCATTACACGGGCGGAGACAGCCCAACGCTTTCGAAGATGGGTGGTTCGGATTGGGCCAAGACCAAGGCCAAGGTGCAGTCCGAGGTCGCCGAGATCGCCCAGGAACTCGTAGTTCTGTATCAGCGTCGAGTGACCTCGCCCGGGCATGGATTTCCCCAGGACACACCGTTCCAGCGAGAACTCGAGGACTCGTTTCCCTATGAGGAAACACCCGACCAGCTCACCGCGGTCGCCGACGTCAAAGCAGACATGGAACGGCCCTACCCAATGGACCGACTCGTCGTTGGCGATGTTGGATTCGGCAAGACCGAAATTGCTGTGCGCGCCGCGTTCAAAGCGGTGCAAGACAACAAGCAGGTCGCCGTGCTTGTGCCCACGACCTTGCTCGCACAACAACACCATCAGACATTCTCCGAACGCTTTGCCAGTTTTCCCGTACGCGTCGAGGTCCTCAGCCGCTTCCTGACGAACGCGCAGGCAAAGGCCGTCATCAAGGACGCGAACACCGGCAAAGTCGATGTGCTGATCGGTACCCACCGGATGCTCAACACCGAGCTCGAATTCAAGGACTTGGGCCTGCTGATCGTCGACGAAGAGCAGCGCTTTGGCGTGAAACACAAGGAGACCATCAAAACGCTGAAGACCAACGTCGACGTTTTGACCCTCACTGCAACACCGGTTCCCCGAACGCTCGAAATGAGCCTGACTGGCATTCGTGACATGACATTGCTGCAAACGGCGCCATCTGAGCGACAGCCGATCCTCACCTATGTCGGGGAGCAAAGCGACCGGGCTATCACCGAGGCCATCCGACGTGAGCTCTTGCGTGAGGGGCAGGTGTTCTTCGTGCACAACCGTGTCCAAAGCATCGAGCACACCGCCGCGAAGGTTCGCGAGATGGTGCCCGAAGCCCGTGTAGCTATCGCGCACGGTCAGATGGACGAAGCCTTGCTCGAACAAGTCGTGTTCGATTTCTGGGACGGCGAATACGACGTACTCGTATGCACCACGATCATCGAGTCCGGCATCGATATGCCCTCGGTGAACACCCTTGTCGTCGACCGAGCTGATCTTCTCGGGCTCGGGCAGATGCACCAGCTCCGCGGCCGTGTTGGACGTTCGGGCCAGCGGGCGTACGCGTACCTGATGGTTCCGCCCGACAAGTCGCTTACCGAACAGGCATACGAACGCCTCAAGACCATTGGCGAGGCCACCGACCTCGGTTCCGGCTTCAAGATCGCCATGCGAGACCTCGAGATCCGAGGCGCGGGAAACTTGCTCGGGACCGGTCAGTCCGGCCACATCGCTGCGGTGGGGTACGACCTCTACTGCCAGATGGTTACCGAGGCGGTCAGCGAGCTCAAAGGCGAAACGGCCGAGGAAGCCGACGAGATCACGATCGAGTTGCCGGTCAAGGCCTTCATCCCAGAGGACTACATGCCAACCGAGGAGGCGCGGCTTGAGGCATACCGTCGCTTGGCCGCCGTCTCGACGTTGGACGAAGTCGAAAATGTGCGGGGCGAGTGGCTGGATCGATACGGACCGATTCCCGACCCGGTCGCCAATCTGCTCGACGTCGCGACGGTCCGGGCAACCTGCAAACGAGTGGGGATCACCGAACTCACCGTTGGCAAAGGACCAGGTTTTGGTGGCCCCGACTTCAACGTCCGCATGTCGCCGATCGAATTGCCGACCTCAAAGCAAATTCGTCTCGACCGGATCTACAAGCATTCGATCTACAAGGCCGCCGATGGTGGTTTCTTGCAGCTGGGTATGAAGAAGGGCAACATCGCCGAAAACATCGTGCGAGCCCTCGATGACCTATTGCCGGCGGACGAAGACACCGACAACACATAGCGATGTGGCGCCACATCGGTATTGGCCGTAAGTATGCCGGTTGTTCAAGCCAGTGCCGTACGCTAAAGACGTGATGCGACGCTTCCTTCTTCTTCTTGTCGGCTTGTTGTTCCTGAGTGCCTGCGGTGCCACAGATACTGCAGCGATCCGCCTCGGCGACGAATCGATCACCGAACAAGAGCTCGTACAGCTCGTGGCCTCAATCGGGACGCTTCCAACCGACGCCGCAACCCCTGGGCTATCGCTTGAGCAAGCCGCTGCTGCGATGGCTATTGATACCGAGATTGGTAGTTCGGTTGTCGACGCGCAGGCTCTGCGCTCGATTGGCGTCACCTGGCTCCAGAACGTCGCTGAGCAACGGGTCTTGGCGGACCGAGACATCGTCTTGACAGATCAGGCACGCCTGGAAACCGAAGCGGCTCTCTTGGGCTTCTTCCGTCCAGACGTACTCGCCGAGATAAACGGCACCGAGGCCCACGAGGCACTCATCAGGAACTTCTGGCTGCAAGGGGTAATCGCAAACATCGCTGACCCTCAACCAATCCTCGACTTGATGTCGTCGGCGACTATCAAGAGCAACCTTGGCGAGTTCGACCCAGAGCTGTTTGCCATCGTCGAAGTTAGCTAGGTGACGCCAACCGTCGTCTGCGTTGGTTTGGGTCCGGCGGGCCCCGAGCTCATTACTGCTCAGACCCGTGCCGAACTCGACGGCCCTGCGCCGGTCTGGTTGCGGACACGAACACATCCAGCAGCCGACGACATCGACGCCGCTGGCACCTTTGACGACCTGTACGAACACGCCGACACGTTCTCCGAGGTCTACACGACGATCGTGGATCGCTTGGTCGACCAGGCACGAGAACACGGTCGAATCGTCTACGCAGTGCCCGGCTCGCCGGTGGTCGCCGAACACACCGTCGAGTTGCTTCGTGCGGATGCGAGGGTCGATACCGTCGTGCTTCCGGCGATGAGTTTCCTTGAACTGTCTTGGACGGCATTGGGGATCGACCCAATGGCCGAGGCGGTCACCATCGTCGATGCGCTGCGACTCGAACAAGACGTTGCAGCACGCCGCGGTCCGCTCTTGGTTACCCAGGTCCACTCAGCCGCAGTGCTCGACGACCTGATCCTGGCCCTCGATGATCTCGGTCCGGAATCGGTCACCATCTTGCAGGGCCTCGGGACCTCGTCGTCGGTGGTCCGAGATGTGCCGTGGCCAGAACTGCGTGCGGTGTGTGACCCCGACCATCTCACGACGCTGTGGGTTCCGGCACTGAACGAGCCGTTGGGAGCGGCGTTCACCCAGTTTGAATCCTTGGTGCATCGACTGCGCCAAGAGTGCCCGTGGGATCGCGAACAAACCCATGGGTCGCTGCGTCAGTACCTGCTCGAAGAGACCTACGAGGTGCTGGAGGCGCTCGATGCCGTTGAGGCGGCATCCGACGACGAAATCCTCGCTGCCTATGCCGACCTCGAAGAGGAACTTGGCGATCTGCTCTTTCAGGTCTTCATCCATAGCGAGCTGGCATCCGAGCATGGAGCGTTCACCGTCGCCGACGTAGCCACCGGGGTGCGCATCAAGCTGCACGATCGTCACCCGCACGTCTTTGGCGACGCCGACGCGTCCGAGACCATCGAGAACTGGGATCGAGCAAAGCAACACGAGAAGGGGCGTGAGAGCGCACTCGATGGCATTCCCGCAGCGCTTCCGGCGCTCATGCACGCGCTCAAGACGCAGCGGCGAGCGGCATCGGTCGGCTTCAGCGGCCCGGATCTCGACTGGGCGTTCGATGACGTCGAAGAAGAACTCGCCGAGGTTCGCCACGACCCATCAGAGCATGAAGTGGGAGACCTGATCTTTGCTGCCGTGCAAGTGGCCCGCATGCTCAAGGTGGACGCAGAACAGGCCTTACGTGGTGCGACGGATCGCTTCGCATCGCGGTTCCGTCACGTCGAAAAGGTCGCAAGTGACGCGGGTTTGACGCTGGATGAACAGTCACAAGAACAACTTGGCGAACTCTGGCAACAGGCCAAATTGGCCGAGTCAGCTCGCGGTCTTGACGATGGCCCAGACCACCACCATCGCTAACAGGTACGCCAACATCGGTACATAACGCGGTCTCGCCGTGTAGTTTTGGCTGACGTGACCACGATCGAATCAGTAGTAGGTATGGAGGTGATTGACTCCCGCGGTAATCCAACCGTGGAAGTCACCGTCACCACAACATCAGGAGCAACCGGCCGGGCCTTGGTGCCAAGCGGTGCATCTACCGGCCAGTTCGAAGCTGTCGAACTGCGCGACGGGGGAGACCGTTACAAGGGCAAGGGCGTGTTGACAGCCGTTGGCTTTGTCAACACCGACCTCGCCGAGGCCGTTATTGGCCTGCCCGTGACATCGCAGCGCGATATCGACGCGGCCATGATCGCCGCCGACGGAACGCCAAACAAGGGCCGCTGCGGGGCAAACGCCATCCTTGGCATCTCGCTCGCCGCCGCACACGCGGCAGCTGACGAATTGAACATTCCGCTCTATCGCTACGTAGGCGGACCGAACGCTCACGTGCTTCCCGTTCCCATGATGAACGTGCTCAACGGTGGCGAGCACGCCGACAACAACATCGACATCCAAGAGTTCATGTTGATGCCCGTCGGCGCAGCCAGCTTCTCTGAAGGATTGCGCTGGGGAGTGGAGACCTACCACACCTTGAAGTCTGTGCTTCACGATCGAGGCCTCTCGACGGCAATTGGCGACGAGGGCGGCTTTGCGCCGAACCTCGGCAGCAACGAAGAAGCGTTGCAACTGCTCGTTGAAGCAATCGAGAAGACCGGGTTGACCCCAGGCGAGGACATCTCGCTCACCATGGACGCCGCAGCGTCAGAGTTCTACAAGGACGGCCAATACGTGCTCGCCGGTGAGGGTCGCAGCCTGAGCTCTGAGGAGATGGCCGGCTACTTCAAGGACATGTCCGACAAGTACCCAATTATTTCGATCGAAGACGGCATGGACGAAGAAGACTGGGACGGTTGGGCTTCGCTCTACGCAGCTATTGGTGACCGTGTTCAGCTCGTTGGCGACGATCTGTTCGTTACGAACACTGAACGCCTCCAGCGCGGCATCGATGCCAAGGTCGCCAACTCGATTCTGGTCAAGGTGAACCAGATCGGTTCGCTCACCGAAACCCTCGATGCTGTCGGGCTCGCAACCGCCAACAGCTTCACGTCGGTCATGTCGCATCGCTCGGGCGAGACCGAGGATGCAACGATCGCAGATCTGGCTGTGGCCGTGAATAGCGGGCAGATCAAGACCGGCGCCCCGGCACGCTCTGATCGTGTGGCCAAGTACAACCAGCTGCTGCGCATCGAGGCTGACCTCGGCGAGGCGGCTACATATCCTGGTCGGGCCGCCCTCGCTTGTTAATGGCGACCCGGTCATCAACATCGTCGCGATCCCACGGTGGGCGAGCCAGCGACCCGCGTAGACGCGGGCGTCCCGGCCCGCGCCACCGTCCAGCCGATGCCCCGGTGCGTAAAGTGCGGGCAACCCGACCAAAACCTGCACCTCGCGAGAGCGAGCCGCGCCCGTTCCTTCGGTGGCTGGCATCGGTTGCGGGTAAGGCGATGTTGGGCTTAGTGATCCTGGCCGTATTCGTGTTCGGCGTTTTCCCAACCGGAAGCTACGTCGATCAGCGCCAACAACTCGACGATGCCGAAGACGAACTCACCGAGCTGCAGGCCGTGAACGAAGAACTCGAAGCACAGATCATCCGCCTAGAAAGCGACTCCGAGATCGAGCGTGAAGCGCGTGAGGAATTCAACCTCGTGTTGCCGAACGAAGAGAGCTACCTGGTCCTGCCTCCGGGCGAGTAGGTGAACAGTTAGGGATAGTCCCAACTGTTGCAGTCGTAGGCAGTGTCGTAGAGTGCACGGATGGGTCGTCCCGAACTCAGTAGCGTCGACGCAGTTCTCGAACAACTCGCCGACCATCAGTACTTGGCCGATCGAGGGTTAGCCACCTCGATCTTTCTTGCCGCAGAACTCGAACGACCCTTGCTGCTCGAAGGCGACGCAGGTGTCGGAAAGACCGAGGTCGCCAAGGTCATCGCAGCGATAACGGGCGCCGAGCTGATCCGTCTCCAGTGCTACGAGGGCATCGATGTGTCCCAAGCGCTGTACGAGTGGAACTACACCCGCCAGCTGTTGCATCTTCGAACCGCAGAGGCAACCGGCGAAGCAACCCAGGCGTCGGCCGATGCGCTCGAGGACGAACTGTTCACCGAACGCTTCTTGATCCGGCGACCGTTGCTGCGAGCTATCGATCACGGTGCCGCTATTGCCCCGGTCCTGCTCATCGACGAGGTCGATCGCGCAGATGACGAGTTCGAGGCGTTCCTACTCGAGGCGTTGAGCGAGTACGCGGTCACGATCCCCGAGCTGGGAGCGTTTCAGGCAGAGACGCCACCCTTTGTTGTGATCACGTCGAATCGAACTCGTGACGTTCACGACGCGCTCAAGCGTCGAGCCCTCTACCACTGGGTCGAGCACCCGAACTTCGAACGTGAAGTGGCAATTATCGAAGCCAAGGCTCCAGAGGTCCCGGCCGCACTGGCACGCCAGGTAGCTGCAGCCACGGCGCACTTCCGCGAGATGGGAATGTACAAGCCGCCAGGGATTGCCGAGACACTCGATTGGGCCAAGGCCCTACATCTGTTGGCAGCGAGCGAGCTGACCGAATCGGCTGTCGACGAGACGTTGGGAACCTTGCTGAAATACCGAGAAGACCAAGAGCGGGCGAGGCGCGCAGGAATCGAGAGCGTGATCGAGATCGCCCTCGGTGCATGAGTAGCGACACCACAACCAATCCCGAAGCGCTCGGTATCGACGACATCGAGACCGAACGGCTGGCGGCGGGGTTCATTCACACGTTGCGAAGCGGCGGAATCGTCGTGCCTATCTCGTCTTCGCTGCGTTACGTCGAGGCGTTGCGTGCCGTCGGGCTCGGCAACGGGGATGATGTGTATTGGGCTGGACGTGCAACGCTGGTTGTTCGCCCCGAAGACATCGCGATGTACAACGCCATGTTCCTCGCGTTCTTTCACCAAAACGGCACTGGCTTCAAGGTGCGCTTCGAGGATGAGCCCGAATCGATGTCGATCGGTGTGGACGAAGGCGGCGATGGCGACGGCGACGGAGGTGATGACGAAAGCCTCGCGTTGCGTTACAGCGCAGCCGAAGTGCTCGGCGAGAAAGACTTTGCTGAGTTCACTAAGGCCGAGCTGCTTGAAGCCCAGCGAGTGATGGCACGCATGCGCTTGACACCTTCACAGCGAGCATCTCGACGCCGAGTCGCCGATGATCGAGGTTCTCGAAATGATCTCCGCCGAACGGTTCGTGCCGCAATGCGGACCGAGGGCGAACCCATTGCGTTGGCCCGAACCGCAACCGGTACCCGCACCCGGCGGTTGGTGTTGCTCCTCGACGTGAGCGGTTCGATGGAGGCCTACGCCCGAGTGCTAATCCGGTTCGCTCATACCGCCGTGGTTGGTCGTGGCCGAGTGGAGGTGTTCGCGTTGGGGACCCGCCTCACCCGCATGACTCGTCAACTCGGTTCACACGATGTCGACGAGGCGGTCGAAGCCGCAGCGGCTTCGGTTGTCGACTGGTCGGGGGGCACCCGCCTGGGAGAGGCCATTGGGTCCTATAACGACGAGTGGGGTCAGCGCGGGATGTCTCGCGGCTCAATTGTCGTGGTGCTTTCCGACGGGTGGGATCGAGGAGATCCCGACGAGATGGCTCGGCAGATGGAGCGCCTCGGCCGCACAGCACATCGAGTCGTGTGGGTGAACCCGCTAAAGGCAAGCCCCGGTTACGAGCCACTCGCACGCGGTATGGCGGCCGCGCTGCCACACGTCGATACATTTCTTGAAGGCCACTGCCTCGACTCCTTGGCCACGTTGGCCGAGGCGATCGGCGCGTAGGCATACCGGTACCATCGAGCCAGGGGAGAATGAACCTATGAAGGGTCTACTCAACGACATCGACCGTTGGAGGCAACAAGGCAAAGACATCGCCGTCGCACGCGTCGTCGACCTCGACGGATCAGGGCCTCGGCTACCCGGGGCTGCAATGGTGGTGAGCGGGGAAGGCGAAGTCGCCGGTTCGGTATCGGGGGGATGTGTTGAAGGGGCTGTGGTCACCGAAGCTCTCGGTGTGCTCGAGTCCGGCGAACGCAAGCTGGTGAGCTTTGGATACTCCGATGATGAGGCCTTCGCTGTCGGGTTGACGTGTGGTGGAACCATTCACCTCTTCATCGAACCCTTGGATTGGTAGCAGTGGCTGACAATTCGATCTTCGACGAGCTCGCAACGCACATCCGAGCGGAGTTACCGGTTGCCCTGGCCACGGTGGTGGAAGGTCCTTCGGTAGGAGCGAAGCTGCTCGTCACGTTGGACGACAGCAGCGGGAGCCTCGGCGACGAAGACCTCGACCGCGTCGTTGCCCGCGATGTTGTAGGAGAGCTCGCCGCTGGCCGCAACGGGATTCGCCGCTATGGCCCACAAGGCCAAGCCCGCGAGGACGACGTCGCCGTTTTCATCGAGAGCTTCGCACCTCCGCCCCAGATGGTGATCTTCGGCGCGGTCGACTTCACCGCCGCCCTAGTGAAAGTGTCGAAGTTTCTTGGGTATCGGGTCACGGTCTGCGACGCACGTCCGGTCTTTGCGACCACGCAACGTTTCCCGCTCGCAGACGAAGTAGTGGTGGACTGGCCCGACCGCCTTCTCGAACGCGTCGGTCCAAGCCTTGCGGTGCGCGATGCCATTGCCGTGCTCACCCACGACAACAAGTTCGATGTCCCCGCCATCACCTCGGCGCTCAAGACCGACGTTGGCTACATCGGCGTCATGGGTTCACGAAAGACTCACGACAACCGCACCAAGCGCTTGGTCGAAGCCGGGGTGACCGACGAAGAACTCCAACGCCTCCGCTCGCCGCTCGGGCTGAACCTTGGCGGCCGTACCCCGGAAGAGACGGCGATCTCGATCGTCGCTGAGATCATCGCACTCCGCACCGGCCGAGAAGTCCCAGCGCTCCGCGACGCTGAGGGAGCTATCCATTAGTCAACGAAGTGGGTGCACTGATCGTTGCTTTGAAGGGTAACTAATCGGTTGCGGTTCATCCGCTCTGATGGGATTTACGGTCGCACCGAGAAGGACGCGTTCCAGTGCTCGGAGGTCTTGTCGTTGATGTGGAGACGCCAGGTGTAACGCTTGCCTTTGGGAAGAGCGAGTGCGCCGAAGTTGATGCCGAGAGGAACCCACAGATCGCTACCCGGGGCGACGCCTGCCGGGCGGCCGGCTTCGAAACGGCCGTTGAGCGAGATGGGCTTGTCGCGGACAACAACGTTGCGTCCGTCCTCATCTGTGAGCGTTAGCCGCCACTCGTGACGCTCGTTGGCCTGGTCCCACGGGACACCGATTCGCACCGCCACCGAGATCTGTTGTGGTCGTGGCCCAATAACACCGAGGCCCCCACCGAGAATAAACAGCTTGCCCTCCGTAACCTGGACGGCATCACACATCAAGATGATGGCGTGGAACGCTGGAGGAGAGAAGTTGAGATCGGGTTGCTCCACAGCGATGACCCTACCGTCACGATGAGGTACCCACGATGACAGTGGCCGGAGTTCTGCTCGCTGCCGGCGCAGGAGCCCGATTCGACGGGGATGGCCACAAGCTACGCGCCCAGATTGACGGCGTGACCGTCCTCGAACGCTCGCTCGGTGCAATCTGCGCGTCGGTGATCGACAAGGTGCTCCTAGTGGTTGGAGACGACGACTATCGCGACATCGTCGAATCGGTCGCCAACGGCCACAAGACTGAGATCATCACTGTGCATTCGCCTCACTGGGCGAAAGGTCAGGCGCACTCGCTCGGCGTTGCCGTCGCTTATGCCAGAGACAACGGTTGGGATTCGGTCGTTGTGGGTCTGGCAGATCAGCCTCTTGTTGGGAAGGCGACGTGGAATGCTCTCGCGCAGGCGCCGAACGGCCCGATCGTCGTGGCGAACTATGTCGGCCAACGTCGCCCGCCGGTGCGCCTCGACGCTTCGGTATGGGACCGCCTTCCAGCGGACGGAGACGAAGGCGCGCGTCAGCTTCTTATCGACGAGCCAGAGAATGTGTTCGATGTCCTCAGTGCAGGCTGGCCGAACGACGTTGACACCGCCGACGCCCTCGACCAGGTGCGACAGCTCCATACCGACCGCGCAAGAACAACCGAACTCATCGGACGTGAACCAATGGGCTCCTTCGACGTCGTCGTACGCGATGACCATGGACAGCCGGTGGTGTTGAAGAACTTCCCGGTCCTTGCCGACGGTCGACCGATGCCGACGTTGTACTGGTTGTGCGGCGAACGCGAGTCGATGCTGATTGGACGCTTGGAGGCGCTCAAGGGAGTCCGTCGAGCCGAAGCAGCCGTAGGCCTTGACGCGGTGAATGCCACCCACGAGCGCTACCGGGCCGAGCGCGACGCCATTCTCGAACAATCATCGGTGCAGCCCCCTCATCGCCCAACCGGGGGAGTGGGGGGTACACGCAACGGAGTGAAGTGTTTGCACGCCCACTACGGCTACTGGCTTGCCGGAGGCGACGACCCTGTCGGCCAGTGGGTGCACGACCATCTGCATGAAGTCGACTCTCCGAGTTGGCCCGCCCCGGACTAACGGGTTGCGATAGCCAAGCGGGTGCGCGGTTCCCCCCTCCGGGGACGTCACCTATGCTGTGCGTCTAATGACGAAGCCGATGTACGCAGGGATCGACTGCGGTACGAACTCCACCCGTCTCATCATCGGGGACGGTACCGAAACCTTCGAACGCGAGATGACGATCACCGGTCTGGGACGCGGCGTCGATGCCACCGGCCGGCTCTCCGACGAGGGAATCGAACGAGTCCGCGCGGCCCTTGAGAGCTATCGCGAAATTATGGACCGCTACGACATCGCCGGCGTGCGGATGACCGCAACGTCAGCAGCACGCGACGCCGAGAATCGAGATGACTTCTTCGAGGTCTCGGAGAAGACCGTAGGAGTGCGCCCGGAACTGATTTCGGGCCACGAGGAAGCCGAGCTCTCGTTCCTTGGCGCCACCGCCGAACTCGACCCCGCCGATGGCCCGTTCCTTGTCTTTGACATCGGTGGCGGCTCCACTGAATTCGCCGTGGGCTCGACTCGGATGGAAGGCGGGTTCTCGACAGACATGGGGTCGGTTCGCTTCACCGAGAAGTACGTCGAGAGCGATCCGCCACTGCCCGAAGAACTCGTGGCATGTCTGTCGGTTGCCGAAACCCATCTCGATGATGTGGCCCGCGAGATCCCCATCGTTCACGGCGCCCGCCAACTCGTCGGACTCGCGGGCACGGTCTCGACCGCAGCGGCAGTCGAGATCGGGCTGATGGAGTACGACCGCAGCCAGATCCACCACTTTCGTCTTACCCGCGAAGCCATCGAGGACGTCTACCGAACGCTCGTTACCGAATCACGAGAGGACCGCGGCCACAACCCCGGGCTCGATCCCGGCCGGATCGATACCATCGTGGGCGGTATGTGCATCCTCGCTCGAATTGTTCGCTACTTCGACGCCGACGACATCTTGGTCTCCGAATCGGACATCTTGGATGGATTGATCCTCTCTCAACTACCTGAGGCAACCTGACGTGCGAGTGATGCGCGGATCGAGCGACCCGGGTTCGGTGCCGCTGCACGGCCGACGACTTTCACTGCGTCCGCTCATTGTCGATGACTATGGCCAATGGCGCGAGGTGCGAACCGTCAACGAAGAGTGGTTGACGCGTTGGGAACCCCAGAGAATCCCGGGTCAGCCCGATGTTGTGAAGAGCCGACAAGCCTTCTCGTCTCGATGCGCAGCGCGCCAGCGAGAACGTCAGCTCGGCACCGGGTATGGCTTCGGTGTCTTTCTGGGGGAGACATTGATTGGCGAGATGAATGTTTCGTCGATTCAACGAGGGCCATTCCAAAACGCGTACGTCGGCTACTGGATCGACCAACGACACGCCGGTCAGAACTACACCCCAGAAGCGTTGGTCGTGGCGATGCGGTTCGCCTTCGATGAGCTACGGCTTCACCGGTTGCAGATCGCGATCATTCCCCGAAACAAGCCCTCGCGGCGTGTCGTTGAGAAACTTGGTATCCGCCTCGAAGGTCTGGCAGAGCGATACCTCGAGATCAACGGAGTCTGGGAAGACCACATGCGCTACGCCATCACCGTGGAGGACTGGACCGCCCGCAAACCCGAGTTCGATGCATGGTTGTAATGCTTAGGCGCCAGGGGCTCCGCCCCGATTCTGGCGCTACGCATTGCAGCGCTACTCCTCGCCGCAATCGCACATTCGCTTCGCTCGGTGTGCTCTGCGGATCCTGACTTTCCCGAGCTTCGCCCTCTAGCGCAAGGGTCTGTCCCCTTTTCGTACCTATACGGTAGGCAAAGGGAGACAGATCTTCGGGGGAGTCGAGTGGACGGAATGAAGCTATGGGATTTACCGACGAATAATGATCGGCTTGCGGACGCTGTCGAACTTCGTGGCAAGCGGGTTGTTGAGGTTGGCTGTGGGGCTGGAGGGCTGGTTCGGTTCCTGCGAGATAAGGGCGCTGACCCGATCGGCGTCGAGTGCGGCGAGGCAATGATCTCCCAAGCCCGAGCGGCGGACCCCGAGCATGGCGATGCGTACCTTGACGGCGTGGGCCAAGACCTTCCCATTGAGGATGCATCGATCGACGTGGTCGTGTTCTCCTATTCGCTGCACCACGTGCCGGTCGATGAAATGAGCAATGCGATCAACGAAGTTGTACGAGTGCTGAAGCCCGGTGGCCAGTTGGCTGTGCTCGAACCTGTTGCCGCCGGCCCGAGTTTTGAGGTGATCCAGCCCGTCGACGACGAAACCGAAGTCCGCGCCCACGCTCAAGCAGCGTTGGATAATCGACCAGCATCGCTCACAGAGACCCACACCGAGCGTCACCAAAGCGCGTATTGCTTCTCCGATTTCGACGAGTTGAAGAAGAACGTGATCGATATCGACCCGACCCGAAAGGCAGCGTTTGAATCCGCCGGCGATGAAGTCGAGCGGCGCTTTAACAACTTCGGCGTCGAGGGCCCCGGCGGAACGTGGTTCGAAGGCCCAGTGCTCATGCGCCTATTCACCAAAGGGAACTGACCCACCCCGGGAAATCTGGGAACAGCGAACGTGAATAATTCATACCCAGTGTTCCCAGATTGCGGCGTGTGATGTATTTGGCCGTGGGGCCAGACCATCGACTTCCGGCGCCTCTGGCGCGAAGCCTGCGTGGCGTTTGAACGCTCTCCCTGAAAGGGAAGGTAGTGATTTACGGGTTGCGATGAGAATCGCGGCGGAGCCGCCATCGCAGCGGGCAAATCAGGGCCAAATACCCCGTTGCTCGGTGACGGCGCAGATGCGGGTGAGTGCAACTGCGTATGCCGCCTCGCGGCGGCTGCAGCCCAGCTGGTCCTTCTTGTCCTCGATGAGATCAGCGGCTTCCCAGAGGTAGCGACGAAGTTCGTCGTCGACCTGGGGGAGTCGCCATCGTGCGCTCATCTTGTTTTGGAGCCATTCGAAGTAGGACACGATGACACCGCCAGCATTGGCGAGTACGTCGGGAAGGATCTCGACGCCTTGATCGATGAGGATCTTCTCGGCCTCGACGGTGGTCGGGCCGTTGGCGCCCTCGACGATGGTGCGCGCTTTGATGTGAGGCGCTCGGGCTTCGGTGATCTGGTTTTCGATCGCTGCTGGTACGAGAACGTCAACATCGGCTGCGAAGAAGTCCTCAACGTCGATCGGGTCGGCGTCTTTGAATCCGGCCACGCCGCCAGCTTCGTTGGTGTGGCACCAAAGGTCTTCGGGGCTGATTCCGCTGCCACACTCGATGGCACCGGTGTGATCGGCGACATGGGTGATCGCGACGCCCATACGACCCAGCGCTCGAGCGCTGTGTTCGCCAACGTTGCCAAAGCCCTGGATGCCCGCAGTGGTCGTCCGTGGATCGGTTCCCGTTCGTTCGAAGTGATGGGCAAGCACGAAGGCCGCTCCTTGACCGGTTGCCTTGTCACGGCCGACGGAGCCGCCGGTTTCGATCGTCTTGCCGGTGACGACTCGTCGCGAGTTCTGCCGATCATTACCGCCAGCCCCCGAGTGGATGTAGGTATCCATCATCCACACCATGGCCTGGGAGTTCGACCCCACGTCGGGTGCTGGGATGTCGTGTTCGGGTCCGATGTTGGTTCCCAACGCATGGGTGAACCGACGCACGATGCGTTCGATCTCTTTGCTGCTGTGTTCGCGTGGGTTGAAGGCGATCCCTCCCTTTGCGCCGCCAAAAGGCACATTGGAAAGCGAGGTCTTCCAGGTCATCCACATCGCAAGTGCTTTGACCTCGCCGAGGTCGACGTCGGGAGCGAAGCGTAGGCCTCCCTTAAACGGTCCGAGCGCGTCGTTGTGTTGTACCCGATACCCACGGAACATTCGGAGTTCGCCGTCGTCCATCTCGACGGGGAAGCTGACGATGATCTCGTTCTTCGGGCAGCGCAGCATCACCCGCATCTTGTCGGAGAGGTTGATCAGGTCGGCTGCTGCGTCGAATTGTTCCACTGCCGTCTCAAAGAGACGATTGCCATGATTTGAGTCGGTAGACCTTCGTGTGGACATTGGGCTTCACCTTGCACGATCGCCATTGATCGTTTCGAATTCGGTTTTCTGTCCCCCGTTTGTGACCGTATAGGTATCAAACGGGGGACAAATCTTGAGGCTTAGTGCTCGACGTTGGCAAGTGCGGCGAGGGCAGCCTCGGCGTACTCGGGACGACAGATGAGAAGGTCCGGGAGGTATGGGTCTTCGTGGTTGTAGGTCAATTCGCTACCGTCGATGCGGCTGCAGTGCAGGCCGGCGGCGAGGGCAACGGCGACCGGAGCGCACGAATCCCACTCGTATTGACCACCGGAGTGGGCATACATTTCGGACTCGCCACGAACGACCGACATGGCCTTGGCTCCAGCGGATCCCATCTCCACAAGTTCAGCGCCGAGCTCCTCGGCAACGGCCAACGCTGCCGCCGGTGGTCGGCTGCGGCTGACGATCATGCGTGGGGGAGTCTGGCCAGTCTCGGGCATCTGGACCGGGTTCTCACCGGTCGACAACGTGATTCCGAGCCCGGGAAGGGCGACGGCTCCGACGACTGGTTTGCCGTCGACGACCATGGCGACGTGCACTGCCCAGTCGGTTCGAGGGGGTTCAGAGAACTCGCGCGTGCCGTCAACCGGATCGATGATCCAGGTGCGATCTGCGCTCAAACGGGCGCTGCCGTCCTTGCCTTCTTCGCTCAAGATCGCGTCGTTGGGACGGACGCGACGCAATTCTTCCATGATGAATTCATGTGAGCGGCGATCGCCCTCATCCTTCATTTCTTTGGAATCAGCGCCGCGTGCCGACATTTCGTCACGGATTGAAAGCAGAAGCTCACCCGCCGCGGTGGCGATGCGTGCTGCTTCAAGATGGTCGTCAGGGGTCACAGTAGTCATGGTTATTTCCAACCTAGGATTCATTTTTAGCGGGACATGCAAATCACAGATTTGTTTGCTCAGTCTCTTCATCGGTCTGCCGATGAACCTTATGAACGAACAGTGCAAGGAGTTGGCACGTAATCATGTCTTATGAGCTATCCCATTTGAGGGAACTCGAAGCGGAATCAATACACATCATGCGGGAGGTGGCAGCAGAGTTTGAAAATCCCGCGTTGATGTTCTCGGGTGGCAAGGACTCAATTGTCATGCTGCGCCTGGCTGAGAAAGCATTCTCACCTGCGAAGATTCCCTATCCAATGTTGCACGTCGACACCGGCCATAACTTCAAAGAGGTCATCGACTTCCGCGACAAGCGGTCCGCTGAACTCGGTTGCAAGTTGATCGTGGCCAAGGTGCAGGACTCGATCGACAAGGGTCGAGTCACTGAGGAGACCGGTGCTCGTGCATCGCGTAACCGACTGCAAACCACCACGCTGCTCGACGCAATCGAAGAGCATCGTTTCGATGCGCTCTTTGGTGGCGCTCGCCGTGACGAAGAAAAGTCACGAGCCAAAGAGCGTGTGTACTCCTTCCGTGACGACTTTGGACAGTGGGACCCCAAGGGTCAGCGTCCAGAGTTGTGGAACCTCTACAACGGTCGCATCAAGATGGGCGAGCACATTCGTGTGTTCCCGATCTCGAACTGGACCGAGCTCGACATCTGGCAGTACATCGCCGATGACAAGGTCGAGATCCCAGCGATCTACTTCGCACATCAACGACGTGTCTTTGAACGCGACGGCATGCTCCTCGCCGAGAACGACTTCGTCGAGCGCATGGAAGGCGAAGAGGTCTACGAAGAGCAAGTTCGTTACCGCACCGTAGGCGACATCACCATCACCGGTGCTGTCGAGTCCGATGCCGACACGATTGAAAAGATCATCGACGAGGTCGCAGCGACCCGTCAGACCGAACGTGGCGCTACCCGTGCTGACGACCGTGTCTCCGAGGCGGCTATGGAAGATCGTAAGAAAGAGGGCTACTTCTAATGTCAGAAATTCTCCGATTCGCAACTGCCGGTTCGGTCGACGACGGAAAGTCAACCCTCATCGGGCGTCTGTTGTACGACTCAAAGTCGATCTTTCAAGATCAGATCGAGGCTGTTGAAAAGGCCTCCGAGAAGCGGGGCATGGAAATGGACCTGTCACTGGTCACCGACGGTCTTCGGGCCGAGCGTGAGCAGGGCATCACCATCGACGTTGCCTACCGCTACTTCGCTACGCCGAAGCGCAAGTTCATCATCGCCGATACCCCGGGTCACACTCAGTACACCCGAAACATGGTTACCGGTGCTTCAACTGCCGACCTTGCGCTCATCCTCGTCGACGCCCGAAACGGCGTCATCGAGCAGAGCCGTCGTCACAGCTTCATCGCATCGTTGCTTCGCATCCCGCACATCGTTGTTTGCGTCAACAAGATGGACCTCGTCGACTACAAGGAAGAAGCCTTCCAGAAGGTAAAGGAAGAGTTCCGTGAGTTCGCCATGCGCCTCGACGTGCCCGACCTTTCGTTCATTCCTGTTTCGGCATTGATGGGCGACAACGTCGTCGACCAATCCGAGAACATGGACTGGTACGACGGGCCAACGCTGCTCACTCACCTCGAGACCGTTCACACAGCGTCTGACCGCAACATGGTCGATGTTCGGTTCCCGGTGCAGTACGTGATTCGCCCAATGAGCGACGAGCACCACGATTACCGCGGCTACGCCGGCACTGTTGCTGGTGGCGTGCTTAAGCCTGGTGATGACGTTGTCGTGCTTCCGAGCGGATTCGAATCCACGATCAAGGCCATCGATACGCTCGAGGGCGAAGTCGATGAAGCGTTTGCGCCAATGGCGGTCACCGTTCGTTTGAACGACGAGATCGACATCAGCCGCGGCGACATGATCTGCCGACCAAACAACCAGCCGATCGTCACCCAAGATATCGACGCAATGATCGCATGGATGGACGAGAAGTCATCGCTCGAGCCGCGCAAGAAGTACGCGATCAAGCACT
>CAYTUB010000027.1:0-33059 GCA_964441145.1 uncultured Acidimicrobiales bacterium | reverse complement strand
CATGGCAGTCATCACACACGAACACAAGGTTGTTGATGTTCGTCGGACCCTTCTTGGCTGCTTCCCAGGGAAGTAGATGATGGGCCACACATTTCGAATGGTGGGCGCCGCATTCAACACATCCGCCGTCTCGGGAAATCAGCCCGTTGATCTGGGCTGGAGTGGCGAGCCGAACATTTCGGCCTTGCCACAAGAGCTCGCCTTGTGCCGAGAAGATTTGGCCGATCCAGTTGGCGTCTTGCATCAGTTCTTCGATGACCGACTGCGGGAGGGGTTTGCCATCAACCGTGGTTAACGGCGACAGGTCGGTGCCGGTGAGTTGATCGACGGTGGCCCGAACAAAGATCGTTGCCCGGCGACTAGCTGTTCGGGAAGGTCGAGCGTTCGCCTTGCCCGAGGCAGCATCACTGGTGTTTCGGGTGAAAAGTTTGCGGGCAGCATCGAAGTTTCGTTGGTCGTGTGTTCGTGGGTGTTTGTGTTTCGGAATGTTCCGACCGCCGTCGTTTTGGTATTCGGTGTCGGAGGCGGCGTGGATGGATTGTTCGATCTCATCGATGTATTCGTTGGGCCCGTGCAGCGTGATGGCTTTGTTCCCGTTCGCCAACCGATGCGTGTAGACACCGCGTTTACGGTTCTGCCGATCAAAACGTTTCTGCACGTCAGGAGCGTCGGTGCGCTTGTTGACGTAGTCGCGGGCTTTCTTCTTGCCCTGCTCCGGATTGGTCTTGGCAACCGAATTGATCAGTTCTTCATCACAGGCTGCGGCGCCGTCGGTTTCATCGGCCGCGTCGGCAATCACATCGACTTGTTCAGATGACATGTCGCCCTTGGCTAACCGGTCAGCCAGATCGGGGTTGGCGTTTGCGGCTTTCGCACGACGCGCCTTGCGTTTGGCGGCGGCTTTGGAGGTTTTGTTGTCGGACCCTTTGGCCATGTCCTCAACATCACGATCAGACGCGCCTTTCTCATAACGGTCAGCCAAGATCCGGGCTTCGGCGGCATCCAAACGGCGACGACAGAACTCGACCAACTCCAACGCCGTCTTCGCTGGCACATGATGTAGCTGATGATGGATGTTGATCATCGAATCGGTCACCGACAGCGCAACAACATCAGGATCAACCACACCGGCTGTCCCCTGTTTGTTGTCCGCAGTCGACATCGCCATACAACACAGTATAACGAACATACGTTCGATTCCAACACCGTTTCAGAAAGGGTTCTAATTCCTGAACGATTACAAGGCGACGAACGTCGCCTCGGTTGACATATACCGAAGTTCGGCATATGTTGCCGATATGCGCTTGAACGAACTCCGGTTCCTTATCCTTGCTGCCCTCGGTCGAGAGCCCCTGCACGGTTATGCCCTCGCCGAGGAGATCGAGCTGTTGTCGGCTGGCCATCACACACCTCGACCCGGAGCGTTGTATCACGCCATCGACAAGCTCTCCGAAGCACACCTCGTCGAACTCGACCGTGAAGAGACCGTCGATGGCCGAGTGCGCCGCTACTACCGACTGACCGAGTCGGGCCAAGCGACCGTCACCGCTGAGGCCGAACGCCGCTCTCAGGCTGCCGCAGCAGCGCTCGACCGAATCACTCAAATCAACCCAGCGACGTAACCAAGAGAGCCACGTTGAACACCCAATCGATACTTTCCCGACTCGCACGTTTCCTCGTCGAACGAAGTGGCTCGGACGCACGGGTCGAAGAGCTCCGAGCTCACCTCGACCAGCAACACCGCGCTGGCAAGCCGATCGCCCTCGCTGATGTCGGTTCCCTCGCACTGCTCACCCTCCGGGCGATCCCCTTCCGGACGACGACGCAGCACTTCGTGCGAACCTACGCGGCGATGGTGCTCGCCGGGATCGCAGCGTGGTGGCTCGCATCGTGGAGCGGAACCATTGGAGCAACCGAGAACTTCATGGAGGAGCTGCTCGCACTCGAAGAGTTCCGTTTCGGTGGATTCCCCATCCTCCTCGCCTTTGCTGTCTGTGCGGTTGCCCTCACCCTGATGGTCGTCATTGCCACCCGAACGACGATTCCACGGGCCTACGGCCTCACCCAACTCCTCGGACTCGCGGCTGGTGTCTGGGCGGTGCAGGGCGGAGCCATCGAGCCAACCGAAGAAACCCTCTCCGAGCTATTCGCTGCAGATGTACGCATCAACAAGTGGGCCATTGCCGCTTGGTACTCGGCGATCACCCTTCCTCTCGTGGCGAGCTTCGTCATCCTCGCCCGCCAGAGCTTCCTCCGGGCATATGCAATGACCCTGGTCGTGGGACTCGTCGCAGTAACCATCGCTGGCACTTCCACAGGCATCGAACACTTTCTTGATGAGTTGCTTGGGCTCGAAGATTTTCAAATCAACATGCCGCGGACCGCCGGTGTTTACGCGGTCCTGATCATCGGGCCAGTCGCCTTCTTTAGCGTGATCACCAAGCTCGCCGGCCGAACCAAACGTGTCACCATCCCTTCCCGAACCTAGAAACTCAAGTCCCTGCCGAGAAACAGATTCCACACCACCACGGTGGCCCAGTGGGTGGCGATCGGCAGCCACAACGATCCGGTCTTCAGACGTTGCACTGCGCACGTCAGTCCGAGCAGCGTGACGATCACCAGGAACACGGGATCGGTAAATGCACTGGTATCGCTCAGGCCGATCAACCAGTGATTCAGCGGGTGCATCGCCACAAACAAGGCGGTCGACAGCGCGACAGCAGCAACCTGGCGTCTCACCGAGCTCTCCGTGAGCGACGCCGGCAACAGCAACCCACGAAACACCGACTCCTCGATCAGGCTCGGATACAGAATCACTAGCGGTGGGATAACCAGGAGCTCCCATAAACGCGGCACGCCCGGGGTGAACAGTCCGCTTCCCAAACCGAGCACGAGCGCGACAGCGCCGTATGGCAAACACAGCGCCAGCCACGGCCAATCCGAGATGCCGGGTCGACGCCGAAGTGGCTCGATCACATTGGCCGAAACGTATGTGCGAAACCGGTAATTTGATGCCATGCATCCAGCGTGATGCCGCGTCACGCGTCTGGGCATAGGGGATTTCCCTCAATCCCGATTCGCCACCGTGAGCCAAATCGTGACTACCGCATCGCAAAAACAACACGCGCGCTGCCCTCTTCGCAATACCCTGTAGCTCATGACTTCACGTGATCTTCCCACAGGCGTCCTAACCGGAGACGCGGTTCAACAAGCTTTCTCGCTGGCGAAGGAAGAGTCCTTCGCTCTTCCCGCGGCCAACTGTGTCGGTACGAACAGCATGAATGCTGTTATGGAGACGGCGGCAAACGTCGACGCTCCCGTCATCGTCCAATTCTCAAACGGCGGCGGCGCCTTCAACGCTGGCAAGGGCGTCAAGCTCGACGGCCTTGAAGCCTCGATCGCAGGATCCATCGCCGGAGCGCTCCACGTTCGCACGATGGCGCCCCACTACGGAGCGAGCGTCATCTTGCACACCGACCACGCGGCGAAGAAGTTGCTGCCCTGGATCGACGGTTTGCTCGACGCAAGCGAGGAGTACTTCAAGACCAACGGTGAGCCGCTGTTCAGCTCCCACATGCTCGACCTCTCCGAAGAGCCTCTCGAAGAGAACATGGCGATCTGCGTCGAGTACTTGAAGCGCATGGAACCCATGGGCATGACCCTCGAGATCGAACTCGGCATTACCGGTGGCGAAGAGGACGGCGTCGACAACTCCGACGTGAAAGAGGAAGACCTCTACACCAAGCCTGAAGAGGTCGACTACGCGTTTGAGCAGCTCTCGGCAGTGTCGGACCAGTTCACCGTCGCAGCATCGTTCGGCAACGTTCACGGCGTGTACAAGCCAGGCAACGTCAAGCTCACCCCGACGATCCTGCGTGACTCACAGGCCTTCATCCAAGACAAGCACAGCACCGAGGCAAACCCGGTCAACTTCGTGTTCCACGGTGGCTCGGGCTCGACCGCAGCAGAAATTTCCGAGGCCATCAGCTACGGCGTCGTGAAGATGAACATCGACACCGACCTGCAGTGGGCATTCTGGGACGGCATTCGCGAGTACGAAGCCGGCAACCACGACTACCTCCAGACTCAGCTCGGCAACCCCGAGGGTGCAGACCAGCCAAACAAGAAGAAGTACGACCCACGATCGTGGTTGCGTGCCGGCGAGCAGTCCTTCAGCGAGCGCCTCACGCAGGCCTTTGCTGAACTCGGTAACCCAATCCCATAACGCAGGTGACTCCTTGGATCGGCGACAGCGTCGACGCGGTCATCTTTGACCACGACGGCACGCTGGTCGATAGCGAAACAACAACGCTCTCGTTGTTGGCGACCATGGCTGTCGAGGCTGGTGCCGACGTCTTTGCCGGCGACGCGGAACGACTTAAGGGCAGCGACATCAATGTGGTTATCGATGTCATCGACGAACGGTCGGGCACGACCGTCGATCGAGAAGCCTTCTTCACGGAGTTCCGAACGCGCCAGTACGACGAGATCCGCAAGGGCCTTGTCGAGATTGCTGGGGCGTCGAAACTTCTCGAAGCCCTGGTGGATCGCTCGGTGCCTTTCGCCGTTGCCACGAACGCGCCAATGGCCAAGATGGAACTGTGTCTCGGAGTCACCGGGCTCGACCGATTCTTTTCGAGCGACGTGATGTTCAGCGCCTATGACGTTGGCGTGTGGAAGCCCGATCCGACGATCTTTCTCGCTGCCGCCGAACGCCTCAAGACGCCGATCGAGCGTTGCGCGATCGTCGAGGACAGTCGACCGGGAATCGCCGCTGCGATTGCCTCGGGAGCCCACGCGATCGCACTCGTCCCCGACGGAGAACCCCATGAGGGAGCAACATCGGTGCAAAGCCTGGCCGAAGCACACGAACTACTCCTCGGCACGTAAGATTTGTCCCCCAAAAAGTACCGTATAGGTATCAAACGGGGGACAGAAATTTTCTGGCGCTAGCTAGCTGTCTGCCATCCCGCGCCTTCGAGGGTGCCAATCGCTGAACTCACGCCATCGGCGTAGCCGACCAAGCACCGCACATCTCGTCCGCCGTCGGCCCACACCTGGTCGGGGGGAACGAATACGAAGAAGTCATAGGGCGAGGTGAAGTAGTCGCCGCCGACGAACTCGTCGTACTGAGCTCGACAGAATTGTTCGCCGTCTTGGAACACGGCGTCGACGCCGGGGTATGCAGCGCCACTGTCCCAAAGGGTCGTGCTCTTGGCATACATCTCATAGGCATGTGTTTGAGAGCACGAAACTCGCGACACAAACATTACCGAGAAGAACTCTCCCTCTTCGGCCTGCTCCTGGCTTTGGAAATGATTCTCGACACAGTCGCCCACTTCGAGGTCGTCGATCACGGCCAGGTTCGAAACTTCTTGAGCGATCCGCACACCAAATATGGCGAGAGAAAGACACAGAATCGTCGCCACGAGGCCGATTCCCCACTTGGCACCCGGCGACAAGCCACCGGACTTCTTCTGTCCACCCGCAGGTGTAGCCGTGGGAGGACCCTGAGGCATTGAGAAAGCCGGCGGTGGTGGCAGGTTCGCCGCGCCCGGAGGCGGCGGAGTGGCCTGCAGTGTTGCGCTCGCAATCGGCGAGGTAGGCACACCTCCCCCCAGAGCGGATACATCGAAATCTGAACCGGCTGATGGGTGTCCCCGCATCACCGATTGTTCGACATTGCCCGAAGACCTCTCCATAGGGCGATCGACCTATACGACTCGGAGTCGAGATTCGCTCCGCCGTGTGCCAAGGTTTCACATGGCAGGCAGAATTTCTCCCGGCGCAGCGAGCCACAACGACTACCGGCGCCACATCGACGGCGACGGTACTCCCGAGTTCGCTTTGGCAGCGACCGACAATCACCATCTGGTGCTCGGCCCAGGCCCTACCGTCGAAGCCGAATTCATCGCAGCGGGAGCCGAGCTTCCGGACCTCGATGCCATACGGACCTATCGACGCGGTCGAGTCAGCGGAGCGCTAAACGAGTTTGGCTACGACGGCGTCATCGTGATGGACCCGATGAACATTCGCTACATCACCGACACGACAAACATGCAGTTGTGGGTGATGCACAACGCGGCCCGTTACGCATTCATGGCCGCCGACGGCACCGTCGTGCTGTGGGACTACGACAACTGCCAGTTCCTTTCCGGCCACCACGATGGTGTCACCGAAGTTCGATCGGCCATCGGCACGACCTACTTCCTGGCTGGAGATCGTTTCGATGAGATCGCCCAACGCTGGGCCGATGACATGGCCGCAGTGGTCGAAACCCATTGCGGCAAAGACGCACGAATCGCCGTCGATCAGGTCAACTTTCTCGAGGGCACCAAGCTCACCAACCACGGGATCACCATCGAACGCGGTCAACAACTGATGGAACAAGCACGGCGCCTCAAATCCCCCGATGAGATCAAGGCTCTGCATTGTGCAGGGGTTGGGTGCACCGAAACCATGCGTGAGATGCACGAAGCCTTGGTTCCGGGCATGACCGAACGCGAAGTGTGGGCGATGCTGCACGCCGGGAACATTCGTAGGGGCGGCGAATGGATCGAAACGCAGATTCTGTCGTCGGGGCCCCGTACAAATCCCTGGTTCCAAGAAGCCTCGTCACGAGTTATCGAGAACGGCGACATGTTGGCCTACGACACCGACCTCGTCGGGGCATACGGCATGTGTGTCGATATCAGCCGTAGTTGGGTCGTTGGAGATCGCGCTCCGACGCCGGAGCAACAAACGATCTATGACATGGCCAGGCACCAGATCGATCACAACATCGAGCTGCTCAAACCTGGGGTCTCCGTGGAGGAACTCACGCACAAGAGCTGGTTCCCACCCGTCGAGGACTATCGCCACTATTCGTGCCTGTTCCATGGCGTTGGGCAGTGCGATGAGTACCCCGAGGTCTTCTTTCCCGCTGCGTGGGATGACTGGGGCATCGACTGTGTGATGGAGCCCGGCATGGTGATGAGCGTCGAGGCCTACGTGGGTAGTCGCCACGGCGGTGAAGGCGTCAAGCTCGAAGAGCAGGTGGTCATCACCGAAACGGGCAGTGAATTGCTTGCGCACTATCCACTTGGGCTCTAGCCAAGCTGCTGCAAAACGCCGAGAGCCGGCGGCCTAGGCCACCGGCTCTCGATGTTGATTGGTTGCGTATCGATCAGTGTTGATCGATCAGCGCAAGAAGCTCATTCAGCTTCTGCTTCGCCTTCGCCTTCGCCCATTCCTGGAATCTTGTCAGTTACGTCGTCGATCTTGTCGGCGATGCCTTCGCCACCAGGGACCTTGCCAGCCATGTCCTTGGCTTGGTCTGCGAGGCCTGCGGCCTTTTCCTTCATTTCGTTGACTTTGTCAAACATGAAATCCTCTTTCGTCCCGCCAACTCGCACGGGTTTGGTGTCGTGTAATTCAGACGCAACTTAGCCTCAAAAAGTCGCGGATTCCGTGACTTCCTGGGGTAGGTTCGCACTTTTTAATCGGAGCCCATATCTCCAAACTGAAGTGAACATCTCCAAGGCACGACAGAATTACTGCCATGACCACCGATGCTGAGCGTTGGAACTCCCGATATAGCCAAGCCACTCCTCCGCAAGAGATCTCACCTCACGAGCTCATCATCGACGCCGTCAGTGGCCAGGATTTTCCGCCTCTGCCGCGTGCCGCCGACATTGCCTGCGGGTGGGGCGATGCCGGGCTGTGGTGTGCCCAACGCGGCTTTGAGACGACGTGTTTCGATGTGTCCACAACAGCTCTTGAGGCCGTGGCCCGACGGGCCGAAGATGGCGGAATCAGCATCGCTACCGCCGAGCACGACACCACCGTCGACGGAGTGCCGGTAGGTCCGTGGGACTTGCTGTGTTGCGTGCACTACCTCGACCGCGCCATGTTGCAGTCGCTATCCAGTCAGCTTCGACCGGGTGGTATCGCTGCGGTGGCTATTGCGACGACGGCGAACCTCGAACGACATGATCGGCCCTCGGCCCGGTTCTTGCTCGAGCCTGACGAGCTCTCAAGCCTCGTCGCCCCTGAGGGCTCGGGAATGGAGATCCTTCGCTCCGATGAAGCGTGGCGAGACAACGGTGTTCACGAGGCCTGGCTGGTCTCACGAAAACAAACTGGGACAGTTAGGGACTAACTGTCCTTGTTTACTCAGGGTTGAGCACCGAGCTCAGCATGGCCCGGAACTTGGCTTGGGTTTCGATGAGCTCGTCCTCGGGATCACTTTGGGCTACCACGCCAACACCGGCGCACACCCTGGCGTGTGCCCCGTCGATGTCGGCTGTGCGGACGCTGACGGCGAACTCTCCGTTGCCATCGACGTCGACCCACCCTGCAGGACCGCCGTACCGACCACGGTCGAAACCTTCGAGTTCGTCGATCAAGGCGAGTGCGTCTTGTTGGGGATCCCCGCCCAGGGCAGGCGTCGGGTGCACTGCACGGACGAGGTCCAGCACCGAGACAGCCGGGGCGGAAAGCACTCCCTCGACGAGCGTGCCGAGGTGGTGCACGTTGGCCATCGAGAGGACCGAGGGTTCGGGTTCAGCGTCGACGTAGGAACAAAAGGGCAACAGCTCTGCAAGGAGCCAATCGATTGTTATCCGATGTTCGGTCCGATCCTTCGCCGATGCCCGGAGTCCCTCGATTCGGGCTGCGTCGACTTCTGGGTCGTCGCTTCGGCTTGCCGTGCCGGCGAGCGGGTGGGCACGGACGGTGCGGTCGGATCGGCTTACCAACAATTCTGGAGAGGCGCCAATAAAACCGTCGATAGCGAAGAGCATCGTGGCGGGGAACCGCCGGCCGAGGTCGCGGACGATACGGGCCACGGGAAAGTCAGCGTTGGCGCGAAGGTGTAGTTCCCGAGCAAACACGGCCTTTTGCATGTCGGACCTTTCCAAGCGACGGCGTGCAGCGGCGACGACCTCGTCGCGCCACGCCGATGCCGATATCGAGAGTTCCACGCTGATCGAGTCGGGCATTGGCTCCGACGTGGACGGAGCAAGAGCCAAGGCCTGCTCGGTAATGCTCCCGAAGCTCACGTCGACCGGTGAGGTCAGGAACCTTTCGGCGCCGACCTGGCCAATCACTATTTCCGGAAGCTGCGCTCGGCCGAGCGAACTTCGGTCGAAGGGAAGCGCCGTGAAGGCCACCGGCCCAGACCCGGGGACGCGAACAGAGCTCTGACCTCGCTTTGATTCGAGTGCGGCGGTCAGTTCCTCGGCTCCGGTTGCGACTCCTAAGGACACCTCGGTGATATCGCCGAACCCCACCAAGGTCACATTCGGCGAGCACCACAGCAGGCCGCTCGAGGCACCCAAGGCAACAAGGTCGATCTCGGCCAGCAGGCCATCGTCAATTGGAACTGTGTTGAGACCCACATTTCGATCCTAGGCACCGGCACACTGGAGAGGTGAAGCACAGCGCAAATCTCCTCGTCGAGGCAGAAGACGATGTTGTGGGAAACGTCCTGGCCGACCTGGGCACCTACCCGCATTGGAATGACCTCGTGCAGGTCGCCGATCCCGCGCAGGACGACGGCGATGGGCCGGCGTGGACGACAACACTTCGCGCGCAAGTGGGTCCGCTGGCCCGGTCCAAGCAGCTGCGCTTTGTCCGAACGACCGATGAGACTCAACCAGACGGAAGCCGCCACATCCTGTTCGAGCGGATCGAGCTGGATGGGCGAGAACACGCCGCCTGGGTGATGGAAGTTTCGACCCAACGCGCCGAGGCCCAAAGCACCCGGGTGACACTCACGCTCAGCTATTCGGGTGGCTTGTGGATCCCGGCCCTAGGAAACGTCCTGGGCAGCGCGATCGAGCGAGCCACGACAAGGCTGCCCAGCTACGTGGCATCGCTGGGCTAGCCCACGCACCGCTAGCCCGCGCACCACTGGCCTACAACACCACAGTGGCAGCCCAGCCCGACCAGACGATCAGGATGAGAAATCCGAACCCGATTTGGGCCAAGGCGCCAATCCCGAATCCTTTAGCCACGGCGATTGTGGATGTGCGCGCCAATGCCCAATCGCCCTTGTCCATGTACTCGGCAAGGGCGATCCCAACCAACGCACCGACCACAATGCCGATGACCGGAATCACGAAGAAGCCAATGATGCCTCCGAGCACGGCGGCGAGTTGGCTGGCTAGAGAGGCGCCGCTGTCGTCGGCGAAACGCTTCGGCAAGATGAAACCCAGCGCAACGGCGGCGGCGCTCAGCAGGGTTACCAACACCACGGCCACAATGCCCGCTGGCCCGAATCCGACGAAGAAACCGTAGGCGACGACCGCTCCCCACATGAGAAGAATCCCAGGGAGTACCGGCACGACGGTTCCGGCGAGGCCGACCACCAGCGCGAGGAGCACAAGGCCGGTAACTACGGTGTCTGACACGCTCTCACGGTAGTTGTTTTGCTCACTAACCGGCCGTCTTCACAAACTCTTTGCCACTGGATGCGGGCACAGCGATGCGATAGGTGTCACACTGGCCTTAGACCAGGCGTCGAGCTGGTCGAACTGACGTCACTTCGTGGCTGGGAATGATCCTCCCCTCCACGTTTCCAGCCACGATGGCGTCAAGCCTTAGATCCGCCTGGCCAGAAGATGCCGGCGAAGAACAGGATCACGCCGCTGACAAGGGCGAGCAGTACCCAGTTGGGGCCAGTATCGCGTGCGATCAGAGATGCGATTTCGTCGCCCTCTGTGGCACTAAATATGAACGAGAACGTGCCTTCTTGGACATCGCCGTCGATCGACGTTTCGACATGATTGACCGTGTATCGACCTTCGGTGGTGAGCGGATCGAACTCGACTGAGGTGATCTGTCCGTTCGGTGCCAGCTCGGTGGCCCCGAGCGCTATTTCGTTGCCGTCGGGGTCGACCAGCGAGATACCGCTTTCGGTTACCGGCAAGAAGAACGAGATATCGACATGGTCGACAGTGCCGGTGACTACCTGACCAAGCGCCGGAGCACGCTCGAACACTTCGCTGTGCGCCTGCGCCGTGCCCGATGACATCGCAAACACAACAAGACTGATGAGGAGCCCTAGGCGCACAAATCTCATAGCCCCAGGCTAGCAACTCGCCCATCGTTCAAATAGTCGGTTCGGACTCCTTCACCGATCGTTCACGCACTCAAATTGGACCGAAAGATCCCGTACCGGACATCGATTCCCTGAAACTCAGCGTTGCCTGGGAGGTAGGGCATTGGGTCGGTAATTTCCAGGGTGCTCCACGTTCCATCGTCGATAAGCCGCTCGAACGCTGCTTGGGTCTGGCGGGATTCATACAGATCGGTCCGTTGTGTGAGCACGATCGGGGCATCGGGTTCGACGATGCGGGCGAACTCTCGACATGTCGCCTCGACGTCGGGCAGATACGACATCACGCCCACGCAGATGAGGCCGCCGAAGTGGCCCTCGGGAAGTGACGTTGGGAGGTTCGTGAGGTCGATCTCGGTGAGCGCTCGGTAGTTGCCGGTTTTGGCCGAGAGGTCGAGCGATTCGGATGAGGCATCGACACCAACGACATCGTGGAAACCCGCATGGGCGAGCGCGGCGCCGACGAGCCCCGTGCCGCATCCCACATCAATGATTTGGGCGTGAGGCTGCACATACGACGACAGCTTCTCGACAGCGACGGCCGGAGCCTCGTATCCCCATGTCGCGACATCGGCTTCGTACCCGCTCGCCCATTCGTCGTAGTACGAGCGGACCGACTCGGAATCGCCAGCGGCCTGAGCCTCGAGGCCTTCGTTGGCCATCAGTATCTGGCTCGGGGTTGATGCATCGAGAACAACCTAACGGTCGACACGCAATGTTGTCTCGACGCGGCGGGGACAGTCTGGCAGTATTTGATAACTGAACGGTCGTCCAGGGGGCCAGGGGCATGGCATTCACACTCACAGCACTCGCCAGCGGCAACCGGCTGCTGTTTGAGAACGGAGAACGGCGCTGCGAGCTTCACCCGGTATGGGTGCGCGAACGAACAACTGAACCTGGAACGGTCGATGACGGGAGCCTCCAGCGACTGTTCACCCCAACAGCCATCGATCCCGACATCCACGCCATCAACATCGAAGGTGACCTCGAACAAAGCACCGTGACCTGGTCCGATGGCCACATCCAGCGGGTTGACCACACAACTCTTGCGACCGATCTCGGCTGGCGAGTGGATCCCCTCGCCCCACCAGCGCCCGAGGCATGGGCCAGTGAACCGCAGCCGTTCCCTCGGATCGCCTGGCCGACCGATGATGCTGAAATCCTCGAAGCGTTATTGGCGTTCTGGCGCTTCGGCTTTGTGATCTTGACCGACACGCCAACGACCCCGGGAAGCCTTCTCGACCTCGCCGGAAGCTTCGGCGTTGTGCGCCCGACCAACTTCGGCACGCTCTTTGATGTCTTTACCAAACCGAACCCGGTCGACTTGGCGTACACGCCACGGGAGCTCACCGCGCATACCGACAACCCGTACCGACGCCCGGTTCCCGGCATTCAGTTCCTTCACTGCCTAGAGAACGACGCAACAGGCGGCGAATCGACCCTGGTCGACGGCCTCTCCGCCTTCGACGGCCTACGCGAAATCGACCCCGAGGGTCATGAAGCCTTGTGCACGATTCCGGTCACCTACCGCTATCAGTTCGGCGACGAGCGACTCGCAGACCGGTCCCCCATTCTCGAGACCTACGCCACCGGAGAGTTTGCGGGCATTCGTAATAGCGACCGCCTCGATTTCGTCGACGCCGTCGATCCCGACACGCTCGATACCTTCTACGCCGGACGAAAGGCACTGCGCCAGCTTCTCAACGACCCCGCGCGACGAGCCACGTTCTTGCTCAACAAAGGCGACCTCATGATGATGGACAATCGCCGGTTACTCCACGGCCGCCTGTCGTACTCGCTCGAATCAGGGTCGCGCCATCTTCAAGGCTGCTACATCGAACACGACGGCCCGGAACTTCTCTGGCGCCGCCTGCGCTTGCATGCAATCCAGTAACACTCAGGAAATCTGTGGTCCGTGAGCGACCTATAGTCATGCTGGCAGACCACAGATTTGATTTAACGTATGTGTAGATGCAAGACACTTACCATGGCTCTCGCACTGACTGCTTTCGTAGCCGTTGGTTGCTCGGGCGCTGAACCGTTGGACCTTGCCGAGTTCCCGCCCGATGCCGTTCTCGATTGCACCGACGACAGCGACTGGGGGATCCAAGGAACCCCAGACCCCGAGGCGGACGGCTTCGCTACCGCCGCTGATGCGCTTGCCGACACGCTCGCACCCTTCATCAGCGACTTCGACGACTTGCGAGGCCCGCAGCCCATCGACGAGAACACCGCTTCACTACTCAACGCCCAGAATCGTGAAGTAGTCGTGGCGAGCGCCAGTGAGGTAACACCGGACAACTGGTTTGTTATCACCGTGAGCGGCTGCTCAGGGTTCGAACGGTTCTAGCTCGCCAGTCCGTTACACGTCGATGAGACTGGCGACGACTTCTAGAACGTCCCCAACAACTTTGACGACCGTGCCGGCGGCGTCCCCAGCTGTGCCGATAACCCTTGATCCGGTATCGGCCACGCTGCCAGCCAGGCGCCCCGCAAGGTCCATAGCTCCGCCACCAACCCGGGACGAGGGGAGGGGGTTCTGGGCGACGGTTTCTGCGCATGATTGTTTCCGCATTGTTTCCCGTGTTTCACGAGTGTTTCGCCGGGGTGAACGCTCCCTTCGGGGCGTGCGAGCGCCACCGATGAAGGGGCACCATCTTTCCCAGGCGCCACAGCGTGGTGGCGCCACCCAACATGACACACACGCCGGAAATCATCGGCGGAAATGCCTTTAGGAGGGCACGGGAATTATGAAACGCAAACTCTTGGGTGGCGCAGCACTAACAGCCGCCGTACTCGCAATAGCTGATCCAGTTGGAGCACAATCTTCGGAGGGCCTCGAGCGGGCAACCGAAGGTGGCGCACTGTTGAACACCATCGTGCTCGACAACATCTTCATCTTCTTCTGCGCCGTACTGGTTCTGTTCATGCAGGCTGGCTTCGGCATGGTTGAGGCTGGCTTCACGCAAGCAAAAAACGCCGCCAACATCATGATGAAGAACCTCATGGACGTCAGCGTCGGCATGCTTATGTTCGGACTCATTGGCTACAACATCGCCTACCCAGGCCTTGAAGGTGGCGTCTTCGGTATCGCATCGGCCCCTTGGGGAATCTTCGGTGTTGAAAACCTTGCAACCCTCGACACGGATGGACTCTCCACCCCCGTCGACTGGTTGTTCCAGGCAGCATTCGCCGCAACCGCAGCAACCATTGTTTCTGGTGCTGTTGCTGGCCGTACCCAGTTCAAGGGCTACTTGATCTACTCGATCATTCTCACCGCACTCATCTACCCAATCGTTGTCAGCTGGCAGTGGGGCGGCGGCTGGCTCGCAGAGCTCGGCTTCGTCGACTTCGCAGGTGCTGGACTCGTCCACATGACCGGCGGTTTCGCCGCTCTTGTTGGTGCCATCGTCCTCGGCCCACGTATTGGCAAGTTCGGACCTGACGGTAAGGCTCGTGTCATCAACGGTCACAGCATCCCGCTCGCAATGCTTGGTGTGTTCATCCTCTTCATCGGCTGGTTCGGATTCAACCCTGGTTCGCAGCTTGCTGCTGACCTCGCTGTTCCTTACATCGCAGTACAGACCGCATTCGCCGCTGCAGCTGGCGCTGCTGCTGCCATGGTCGTCTCGTGGATTGTCATGGGCAAGCCTGACGTTGGTATGGCCGGAAACGGCATGCTCGCTGGCCTCGTCGCAATCTGCTCGGGAATCGGCAACTTCACCTCGATCGGCACCCTGATCACCGGTGCTGTTGCAGGCACCATCGTTGTGCTCTCGATCCGTGCCATTGAGGCTGCGAAGGTCGACGATCCAGTTGGCGCCTTCTCGGTCCACGGTGTTTGCGGCTTCTGGGGCCTCATCGCAACCGGCTTGTTCGCAACAGCGAACTCACCAGTCGGTGGCGGCGAAGGCGCTGTCGAAGGCATCTTCTTCGGTGGTGGCGCTGGCCTCCTCGTCGATCAGCTCATCGGTGGCATCGCCATTGCGATCTTCGTACTCGTCACCTCGGGCATCATGTTCGGCGCCATCCGCGCCGCTGGCCTGCTCCGTGTAAGCGAAGAAGAAGAACTTGCTGGTCTCGACCTCTCCGAGCACGGAAGCCCTGGTTACGACCTTGGCCTTGCTAACGCCGGAGCATCGACCACAGTACAGAGCTAACAGCTAGGCAAACCTTGTCTAGGTGAGGCCCTCCCCCGGCTTTTCCGACAAGTTGGCCCGGCACCGAACGAGCACTCCCACGCTCGCTCGGTGCCGGGCTTTTGCGTTTTCGACAAGACGCCCGTTTTGGGCCACACCCATCAATTGTTTCGGGAGTGTAAAACCAGCGCACAGGATTTCCCTCAGTTGCGTTCCATGGTCCACATTGACTTCCGGCGCGCGAACTCTCGTCGCCGTTACATATTCACACTTGAAGGAGTGGGAGCCTGATGGACGCTGGTGATATCGCGTGGGTTTTGGTGAGCACGGCAATGGTCGTGTTCATGGTGCCAGGATTGGCATTGTTCTACGGAGGCATGGTCCGTTCAAAGAACGTCGGCAACATGTTGTTGATGAACATGGCCTGTGTGGCCATCGTTCCGATCCTGTGGGTGCTGTTCACCTACTCGCTCGGCAACAACGCCAACGAGGAGCGCACTGGCTTCCTCGGTGGGCGGCTGATTGGCAACTTCGATGCAACGTTGCTGAACGACATCACCGGTGAAGATCTACTCTTCGCTGCGTTCTTGATGACCTTTGCAGCGATCACTCCCGCCCTGATCTCCGGAGCGGTCGCCGACCGCATGAAGTTCAGCTCATGGGTTGTCTTTGCGACCATCTGGTCGATCGTCGTCTACACCCCGGTCACCTACTGGGTGTACACGGGCTGGCACACCGACCTCAACCCGCACGCGCTCGACTTCGCTGGCGGTACCGCCATCCACATCAACGCTGGCGTCGCCGCACTCGTTCTTGCCCTCCTTCTTGGAAAGCGCAAGGGCCTCGGCTCCGAAGACATGTCGCCGCATAACCTCACCCTCCTACTCATCGGTACCGGTGTGCTCTGGTTTGGCTGGTTCGGCTTCAACGCAGGCTCCGCTGGTGCCGCCGATGGCATTGCCATCCAAGCGCTTCTCAACACCTTCGTCGCTGCTGCCGCTGGCATGATTGGCTGGCTTGCCTTCGAGTGGTTCAGGGACGGCAAAGCAACCGTTCTCGGCACCGCGTCGGGTCTCGTCGCTGGCCTCGTTGCCATCACGCCAGCTGCCGGATTCGTAACCTCCGGAAGCTCCATCATCTTCGGACTCGTCGCAGGCGCCGTCTGCTACTTCGCAGTGCAGCTGAAGGACCGGCTCGGTTACGACGACTCACTCGACGTCGTCGGAATCCACGGCGTGGGTGGCATCGTCGGCGGGCTCTTGCTCGGACTGCTCTCAAGCCTCGAGGTGAACGAAGGCGGTGCCGCAGGCGGCATCGACCTGCTCATCAGCCAGATCATCGCCATGGGCTCGGTCATTGGCTACTCGGCAGTGATGACCTTCATCATCGCCATGGCAATCAAGGCAACCATGGGACTCCGCGTGAGCGAGGAAGAAGAATTCGCCGGACTCGATATTTCGATCCACGGCGAGCCCGTCTACAACGAAACCATCGATCTGACAGAGAGCTCGAAGGCTGACGCCTAGTTTCTGCCGGAAATAAATGTGCGATTCGTGGGGCCCTCCGGGGTCCCACTTCGCTCGTTTTAGGCAGCTGAACTGGCTGATACCCGCGAACGCACTGCGCTTCCCTGGGCATAGAAACCGTCAACGCCAACCGACTCGCACAGTGCCATGAGGTGATGCAGGTCCCGATCCGTCGTGACGCCCGTGTGGATGACGTCAAAGCCGACGCTCTCGGCGCTGGCGTAGACACCCTTGATGATCGATGCCGCTCGGGCATTAGTTCCGCCGTTTAGGAGCGATCCGTGCAGTTTCACCCCGTCAAAGGCAACCGCATGCAATGCTCGCAACGAAGAAGCTCCGACACCGAAATCGTCCAGAACAATCGATGCACCAGCGTCTCGCAGCACTTCGAGATGCTTTACGACAACCGAAGATGAATGCAGCAAGGCCGACTCGTCGACTTCGATGATCACCTTGTGCTCGCCGCCAGCGAGGCGTTGGCTGATCCAACTCACCGCAACGGGATCGCGCAGCGTGCTAGCGGACACGTTGAATCCAGTTCGCACCTTCTGTTCGCGCTCGGCGTTTTGATGGATTGCGAAATCGAGCACCGCTCGTTCGACGTCATCGACGCGTCCAATTAGTTCAGCCAGGTCCATGAACTCGGCTCGATCGATCTGCCCACGGGTTGGATGGTTCCACAAGACGTGAGCCTCGACTCCAACAACGACACCCTGAGGGAGGTGGACGATGGGATCAAACGCGGTTGCAAGTTGGTTCTCTGCAAGAGCATCGACAAGTTCGCTTGCCAAAGCGCGGCGATCCTCGGACCTTGTCCGAACCATGCCGTCGTAAATCGCAATCTCGCCCACACCGTTTTCCTTGGCTGCTTGAAGAGCCAGGTCGGAGTGCTCGAGCAACGTCACTGTCCGCTCGCCACGGCCGCGGCTTGCGATACCTGCCGAGACGGTGATTTTCATCAACTTTCCGTTTACGTCAACGGGTTCGGCAATCGCCTCTTGGAGGCGACCAGCCAACGTACCTGCGACCTCGAGGTTGAGGTTTGGACAAAAGATAGCGAAGGCGTCAGAGCCAACTCGACTGATCACGTCGCAGTCACGAAGGGTGTTGCGCAAGCGACCAGCGGTCTCGGCAACAGCGAGGTCTCCAGCTGAATGTCCTAGCGTTTCGTTTACCGCGTCCAGCGCATCGAGACCGATCATCATCACGGTCGCAACCTCTGGGGCTGTGGCCAGTTCCATATCGAGGTAGTCGATGAAGCTGTCGCGGCTAATGGTGTTGGTCAGGCGATCGCGGTCGCCAGAAGGCGCCATAAGCGGTGAATGTAGTCCACCGGCACGGCGGTCTTGCGAGGAAAGCGCGAGGTCGAGCACCGATGCGAAGGCGACAAGGGCATGCTCGTGAGCGAAGTCCTCGTTGTGGAAAGCCTCAAGCAAATACTCTGAATGATCCAAGGAGATAGAGGTAGCTGGTGCATGGGTGAACGACCCAGCAGCACCAATGCGGCGCTTGCCTTTCGCTATCCGTACGCCTTGAAGCCCAAGGACCGTTGTGGCCTGCTCCAAAACAGCATCGAAGTCCGTACCGCCGAAAGGTTTGATTGCTTTCAACAGATCCGACCAACCCGAGGGGATCGTCTCGCTCATGTGTTCTCCTTCAAAGGCAGGTCAAGCGGTACGGAACGGACGCCGCCTTTCTCTAGATCGACCGAAAGACGCTCATCTAAAGCCATTGCCCGATCTCGCGTCAACAAACTGTTTCGAGCGAAGTTGAGCCGCGCGTGCCCAGCGTCAGGGCGATCTCTAAATCGATAGCAGGCTTAAACGTCAATGAACGTGTGCCGATGAACACATAAGTGAATTGGCCGCCCGCCCGGGGCCGCGCCTTAGAGAAGGAGTGTGAGCAACGTTATGGAGCCATCAACAAAACCGTTGAGCAGCCAAGCACCGTTAACGATTTTGCTCGCCGACGATGACCCTGACGATCGCATGATGGCAGCCGACGCTCTCAGCGAAGCACGAGTGTCCAACCCCCTGATCTGTGTTGAAGACGGCGCTGAACTCCTCGACTACCTCTTTGGTAGAGGTAAATACGAGGCAAACCCGCCGGCGCTTCCCGGCCTCATACTGCTCGATCTCAACATGCCTAGAGTCGACGGTCGCGAAGCGCTCGCACAACTCAAGCAAGATCCCGTTCTGCGACGCATTCCCGTAATCGTGCTCACTACCTCGGACGCCGACGACGACATCTTTCGCACCTATGACCTCGGTGTGAACTCATTCATTACCAAGCCAGTCAGTTTCGAAGGCCTGGTCGATGTGATGCGAGGCCTTGGTCACTACTGGCTCGAGATCGTCGCACTTCCCGCCGCATAAAATCGGAGCCATGACATGAGCGGCGAGATCTCAGTTCTCTTAATCGAGGATGACGAAGACGACTACTTCCTCACAGTGGACCTCTTCGAGATGATCGACACGCGCCGCTTTGTTGTCACATGGGCCGACAATGTCGAGTCCGGAATAACCGAACTGCAAAGCGGCAAGCACGACATCTGTCTCATCGATTACCGACTCGGCCCGGTAACGGGAGTGGAAGTTCTCGAATCATGCCGAGAAGCGCTTCGTTCTACCCCGGCGATCGTCTTGACCGGCGACCACAGCGCGGAAGTAGACGATGCCGCTTCCAACGCTGGCGCTAGCGACTACCTGGTGAAGGGTGAACTGACCCCGGCGGTCTTAGAACGTGCAGTGCGATACGTACTTCAGCGCAGCGACGATGATGCACGATTCGAATATCTCGCATTTCACGACCCGCTCACCGACCTACCGAACCGCCTTCTCTTTGCTGATCGCGTTACCCAAGCCCTCGCCTTGTCCGCTCGAAGCGGAGAACACGTATCGGTGATCTTCTTCGACCTCGACAATTTCAAGGACATCAACGATACGAGAGGCCACGCAGCGGGTGACCTGGTCCTTACTCAAGTCGCCAACCGCATCCGCAGCATCCTGCGAGGCAACGACACGCTGGCCAGACTCGGTGGCGATGAGTTCGCAATGTGTATTGAGGGTGCACCTGGCGACAACGACGCCCGGATCTTCATCGAGCGTGCTCAGGAAGCTCTCGCCACCCCCTTTGATATCGACGGCGGTGGATCCATGATCATCACCGCCAGTTTCGGCGTTGCATCCACCGCAGATACATCGGTCGAGCCCGAAGAATTGTTGCGCAACGCCGACATCGCCATGTACGAGGCGAAGCGGTTCGGGAAGAACACGTGGTCGCTGTACGAGCACTCCATGCACGAATCGCTTCGTCGCAGGATCGCCCTCGAGCAAGACCTTCGCCAAGCAATCACCCAGCGGGAACTCGAGGTCCACTACCAGCCGTTTGTATCTCTCACCGACGGTCGGATTGTTGGGTTCGAAGCTTTGTGTCGCTGGAATCACCCGACCCTCGGCGAGCAAAGCCCCCAGGAGTTTATTTCCCTCGCCGAAAAGGCTGGCCTCATTATCGATCTCGGGGAACTCGTGTTTCGCGAAGCTGCCGAGGCTGCAGCTCGTTGGAAGAACGACTTCGACTTCTCCGGGTTCGTGAGCGTCAACTGCTCCCCACGACAGATCATTCACCCTGGATTTCTCGATTCATTGCAATCGATCATCACCGCTACCGATATCACCGCACCGAATCTCGCCATCGAGTTCACCGAGTCCATCATGACCGGCGACGTCGATACGGTCGTCAACATTCTGGAGAAAAGCGCCGAACTCGGTTTGGGTATCGCTCTCGATGACTTCGGCACGGGCTATTCATCGCTGAGCAACGTCCACCTGCTCCCGATTTCCATCCTCAAGGTCGATCGTTCCTTCGTCAGCGGCCACAACGAGCGAAAAGGTCTCTCCATGCTGATGACGATCGCGACCATGGCATCGAGCCTTGGCGTCACCTCGATTGCCGAGGGAATCGAAACCGATGAACAGCTCACCTGCCTTCGAGCTCTCGGCTTCCCCATCGGGCAGGGGTTCCTCTTCTCCGCAGCCGTCGCGCCAGAGGCCGTGCCCGCACTCCTTTCGGCAGGCATTGATCACCCGGAATTCTCATGACATCACCGCTCGCCCAACCGACCAAAGGCGAATTCACTGGCGGCTCGTCCGCCGTGTTGCAGCGCTGGGCTGCAAAGACAGCACAACCACTCATCGGGTACGACGAGGACGGTATGGTCCGCTACCTCAACAATGCCTGCGAAGAGCTGTTGGGTCGCGCAATTCACGACGTCGAGCAGACCCATATCGTCGATTATTTCGGAGATGAATGGTTCGAGGCTCACCACGAGCTCGCATTGGCTACCGAGCCAGATGATGCCAATTTCGCGACACAGTTGGTCTTTGTCATCGACGGCCAGAAGCTTCTCTATCGCATCTCGACAGTGGTGTTGCACGAGACGGAGAAAACGCCATGGCTCGCGTGTCTGACGATGCAAGACATCTCCGAGGACGACCAGATCCGGGCGGAACTGCTGCAGGCAAACCAGTCACTGAGTGAGTCGAACCGAGACCTCGAGGAGTTCGCATACGTCGCGTCTCATGACCTCCAAGAACCTCTTCGCAAGATCCAGGCATTCGGCGACAGGCTCGCCTCCCGTCTCCAAGATCACGATGATGAGAAGGCGCTCGACTATCTCGAGCGGATGCAAGGAGCATCGGGACGAATGCAGGTCCTCATCTCTGACCTTTTGAGCTTCTCACGAGTGACCACCTCCGGTCGCGAGTTGGCGCCGGTCTCGCTTGAGGACATCGTGAACAGCGTCTTGAACGACCTCGAGGTTGCTGTTGCCGAAGCCAACGCCACCATCAACGTCGGGTCACTACCGACCGTCGAGGGCGACGGGCCGCAGCTGCAACAGCTCTTGCAGAACCTGCTTGGAAACGCTCTGAAGTTCCGGGCACCTGATCGAGAACTCAAGATCTGGATCGAATCGGTCATGATTGGCTCGCGTTGGTTGATCTCGATCCGAGACACGGGCATCGGCTTTGATCAGGAATACGCCGAGAAGATCTTCACCGTCTTCCAGCGGCTCCACGGCCGATCCAGCTACGAGGGAACCGGCGTTGGGCTCGCGATTTGTCGAAAGATCGTCGAACGCCATGGCGGAACCATCCGGGCCCAGGGCGAGGAGGGCGACGGAGCGACCTTCCTGATCGATCTTCCGAGATCCTTAGATGAGTTGCAAACAGTCGCCTAACACCTCCCTTTTCAACGAATTTGTGGTCCAGATCGATCCTGCTGTAGGCCAAAAGACGCAAATCACACCTCTTTACGGCGTACCGGCACCTGGATAGGGGATTTAGTGCCTATCGTGGGCTAGGTACGTTCACTTTCTGGTGTTTTGTCGCTTCAAGCCCTAGCGAAAACCAAAGTGAATGGGCCGCCACTAACCAAACAATTTCGGTCGCGCGGCCCTAATTGCTCGAAGGAGTCCCCCCATGGCAAAGCAACGAACCACGTTCGCAAAGCTTCAACGAGAGCGCGCGAAGGCCGCAAAGAAGGCCGAGAAGCAAGCTGCCCGTATGGGCGGGTCCCGAGAGCCCAAGGTTGAAGAGGTTGTCGAGGAGATCCCTGATCCCGAGCTCGACCTCGAGTCGATGTCCACCGTCGAACGCCTCTTCGCTGGAAAGGGACGCTTGTCAGCTCCCGAGTTGATGGCGATGACCGAGAAGATCCAGCGCATGCACCAGCGCGGCGAACTCGACGATGAGGAACTCGAAGACGCCAAGCTCGAGTTGCTCGAGCGCATCGAGTAGCTCCATCAGCTGGCCCGCAAGACGTGCCTCCAGCGGAGGCATGTATAGCTTCTATGCGACGGTGACCTGCACCGCGCTACGGCCGACCACGTACGGTTTGATCTTGGACGCGATCACGTCCAGGTGAACGGGATGCTCGGCATAGGTGCGATACGCCGCCTCGTCGACAAAGTCACCGACGATAGCCAGCGTCGAGTTTCCTTCGGCGAGCCCAAGATCGCGCTCCACGGAATAGCTTTCGATCTCGGGGATCACCGGTGGCAGACCGTATAGGGCATCGCGAATTCCCGACACGACTTCGTCGTCGGCATCTGGGGAAAGCGTTAACAGGACGATGTGTCGCAACATCTGCCAACCCTATTTCGGCCAGCACATGTGGCGCTAATTTTCGCACCACCCCCAAGAGTAACCCAAGACTGACAATTTGGAGGGGGCTTATGACGCGGACGCTGTTACCCTAACTCTCGAATCGAAACAGCACTCTGTGTGAGATGCTGTATGTTCGTTGAGACCTTGTGGGGTTCCGCCGCCCCGTCTCAACGAGGCCTGCTCCAAGCTCCGCCGCTTTGGAGCAGGCCACTTTCGCTTTTCGGGCCTGTCGACCCGCAGCCCCTAATGAGGCCGACGAACGGATGCGAAGCGATCTGTCTCGACCGGAGGCGCTTGATCGTCGATGACCGGACCAAAGCGCTGTTGAATCGTTTTGACGGCCGGCCCGGTGTTTCCGGTCTCGATTCGGTACACGGCGAGTCCATACCAGCCCAGGAAGGCAGCGATCCCTATGGTCGGGACCCACATAGGACTCCATGCCCGGGCAATCAAGAACGCAAGGAGAAGCCCGACACCGGCGCTCCCAAGGACCTGACGTCGGCGCATGCGAGCGCCTGCTGAATCTCGAGGCGATGAGAGACGCGACGCGGGGGCGACAGCAAAGGGGCTCGGCGGCAATCCGAGACCTCCAGAGGCGGTGTATCGGTCACGACCCCACGCCCAAATCCAACCGGCCCAGCCAAGGGCGATAACAAGTACTACAAGGAACAGCATGAGGGGTTGCGACACTCACCAATCGAACGACAAATCGTTCGTAACGATACTGCTCGAAGGCAGCTAAGAAGTAGTCGACTCTCGGTGATACATGCCACTCTTGCCGCCTGTCTTTTCCCACAGAGCGACCTCGCCAATGACCATCGACTTATCGAGTGATTTACACATGTCGTAGACGGTCAACGCAGCCACCGAACACCCGGTGAGCGCTTCCATTTCGACTCCGGTGCGCCCTACGGTTTCGACCGTGGTCTCGATGTCGATGTGTTCGTCACCGATCTCGAAGTTCACCGAAACAGCACCGATCAGCAGCGGGTGACACAACGGGATGAGATCGGAAGTTCGCTTCGCAGCCTGAATCCCGGCAATCCGGGCAACGCTCAAAACATCACCCTTCCCAATTGCGCCGCGGGCGACCGCGGAAGCGGTGTCGGGGGTCATGGTGACACGGGCCCGTGCAATCGCGCGGCGATTCGTTGGGTCCTTTGGGGTGACATCGACCATGCGGGCTCGACCTTGTGAATCGAGGTGGGTAAAACCGCTGTGTTCAGACATCTCAGCCGCCGATCTGGCTCATGTTGCGCTTTGGTCGGATGAAGTGCACGGTGTCGATTCCGTGGCCCGCCCACTTATCGTGCACCGCACCCTCGATCACGGCCGCGATCTCATCGTCGGTAGCTCCGGCTCGCAATGCGTCTCGGAGGTTGTAGTCCTGCACGGCGAACAGGCAATTGCGGAACTGTCCATCGGCAGTGAGGCGGATTCGGTCGCAGGTGTCGCAGAACTTTTCGGTGACCGTCGCAATGACGCCAACCTCGCCTTTCCCGTCCTTGTAGCGATAACGGGTGGCGGGTGCGGAGGTGCGGGCAACCGGTTCGATGGGATAGACCTCGTCGATTGCCTTGACCACATCGGCGAGTGGTACAACCCGATCGGGTCCCCAGATCTCGTCGGCGTCGAGGGGCATGAATTCGATGAAGCGTACGACGACGCCCTTGTTGCGACCGAACTCGGCGAAGTCGACGATCTCGTCGTGGTTGATGCCGTTCATCAGCACGACGTTGATTTTGACCGGGTCGAATCCGGCAGCGACGGCGGCGTCGATGCCCTCCAGCACCCGTTCTAGGTCGTCGCGTCGAGTGAGCTCGACGAAACGATCGCGGTCGAGCGAATCGAGGCTGATGTTGAGTCGGTTCAAACCTGCGTCTTTGAGGTCTTGGGCAATGAGGGGCAGCGTGGCCCCGTTTGTCGTCATGGCGAGATCGACGCCGAGCTTGGCGAGTCGGCCCACGAGATCGGGAAGGTTCGCGCGCACCGTTGGTTCGCCACCGGTGAGGCGGATGCTGTCGACGCCGTATCGGGTGACGAGTAATCCTGCGATCCGTTCGATCTCCTCGAAGGTCAGAACGCCTTCGCGCGGAATCCACTTCATCCCTTCTTCGGGCATGCAGTACTGGCAGCGGAAGTTGCAGCGATCGGTGACCGCAATACGAAGATCACGGTGCACGCGCCCAAAGGTGTCTATCAACTCCATAGATCAAGACTACGAGGTCACCGAGACTTCGAGAAAGCCCAGGCGAAGTCGTAAGCCATCGTTCACGCTCCGGTTTGGGTCACTCACGCCCTGAGTAACGCCTAGCCATCTACGATGAGACGTAATGATCCCTCTCGAAGAAGCTCGCCAATACGTTCTGTCAAAGTGCACGCCACTGGACGTGAAAAGCGTTCCCATCGACGATGCGGCGCAGCTCGTCCTGGCCCAAGACATTGCGGCGCAAGGCCCGATTCCTCCGTTCGACAACACAGCAATGGACGGGTTTGCAATCCGTGCGGCCGATCTCGCCAACGCACCGGTAACCCTCGACATGATCGGAACCGTCGCTGCAGGCGCTGCGCCCGACATGACCGTCGAGCCCGGTCAAGCGGTACGCATCATGACCGGCGCCCCCATCCCGCCGGGAGCCGATGCCGTGGTCATGGTTGAGCTCACCCAATTGGCCGACGACCTGTCCACCGTTGATGTTCGTGAGTCGGTGCCGGTCGGCAATCACATCCGCCCGACCGGCGATGACGTGCGCTCTGGCGACACCGTTTTCAAAGCGGGAACCGTCTTAGGCCCCGCGCACCTCGGTGTGTGCACGTCGATTGGGGTCTACGAAGTTGCCACGTACCGACGCCCGAGGATCGGGGTGATCTCGACCGGAGACGAACTGGTCGACGAAGCTCGTCCCCTCGAAATGGGCCAGATCCACGACTCGAACAGGCACACGTTGCTAGCACTCGTTCGAGCAATGGGCGCCGAGGGCATCGACCTTGGCCTGATCGTCGATGACGAGACCAAGATTCGTGATGCCATGACCGCCGCGGCCAACGAATGCGACGCGGTCGTCACCAGCGGGGGCGTCTCGATGGGCGACTTCGACTACGTGAAGAAGGTCCTCACAGAGATCGGCGATATGCGCTGGATGCAGGTCGCGATCAAGCCAGCGAAACCTCTGGCCTTTGGCACGGTTGGCGACACGCCCATCTTTGGTCTTCCAGGAAACCCGGTGTCGTCGATGGTGTCTTTCGAACTGTTCGCACGCCCAGGGATTAGAGCGATGATGGGCCACGCTGAGCCGATGGTTGCTCCCGTGCGTGGGATTGCGGGCGCGGACCTGCATCGACGCCCCGACGGCAAGACACACTTCGCTCGCGTCCACGCGCACCTGACGCCCGAGGGCCGGTACTCGGCCTCGTTCTCCGGCGGACAAGGATCTCATCAGCTGTCCGCCATGGCGGCAGCGAACGCGCTCGCGGTTGTACCCGACGGCGATGGGATCTCCGTTGGCGAAGACGTCGATCTGATTTTGCTCTAGCGGCTACACCGCCAGGATCGCCGCTAGTCGGCGAGGATCTCGTTCAGCAACTCTCGGAACGGTCCACCCAGTTCAGGGTGCTGCAATCCAAGCTCGACCTGAGCTCGCAGGAAGTCGAGCTTTTGGCCCGCATCCCAGCTTCCTCGGTTGTCGATGATGCCGTGCAGACCGGAACCGTCTGCGATGGTGGCCATTGCATCGGTGAGTTGGATCTCGCCGCCAACACCAGGTTGGGTGGTATGGAGATGCTCGAAGATTTCGGCGGTGAAGAGGTAGCGACCCATGACCGCAAGGTTTGAGGGAGCGTCTTCGGCTGCTGGTTTCTCGACGATGTGGGGGATCTTGACCAAACCGTCACGCACGGGCTCGGAAGCCGCGCAGCCATAGGAGCTGATCTCTGACTCTGGAACTTCGCGCAATGCCACGACCGAGGTCTCGGTCTCTTCGTAGGCCGAAATCATCGACGCGACGGTCTCGCCGCGGGCGGTCATCAGCTCGTCGGGGAGCAACACAACAAACGGTTGATCACCAACGTGATGTTCAGCCATGAGCACGGCGTGGCCGAGGCCGAGGGGTTCACCCTGTCGGGTGAAGTGAAAGTTCGCCATGTTGGCGATCGAGATGATGTCCTTGAGCGGCTCCATCTTGCCCTTGCGCTCAAGAAGCGTTTCGAGTTCGAAGTTGCGGTCGAAGTGATCTTCCAGAGACTTCTTGGCCGTGCCGGTCACGATGAGGATGTCATCGATTCCCGCTGCGACTGCCTCTTCGACCACGTATTGAATCGCGGGCTTGTCGACGATGGTCAACATTTCCTTGGGCTGAGCCTTAGTGGCTGGAAGGAATCGGGTTCCCAGGCCGGCTGCTGGAATTACCGCTTTACGAACAGTACTCATTATCTCTCCACGTTTTCGTGAGTCGCCTACGCCCTCGAATCGGCACGTATCGATGAATCTAAAGCCCTAAGGTTCACAACTGGTGGAGGTCAGCCAACCTTCAATTCATCGCCCGACAGCAGCCGTCCAATATTTGATCGGTGGCGAAAGATGATGACGCCGCAAACGGTGAGCGCAGCGACAACTTCAGCGGTGTAATCGTGGAGAAATCCAACGCCTACGGCTAACGAAAGGGTGATCACGAGCGATCCCACCGAGGCACGTTTGGTGACGCGGACGACTACCAAGAACAGCACGATCAACGCGACGCCAAGGAATGGATAGAGGGCGAGCGCTCCGCCGCCCGCGGTGGCCACCCCCTTGCCGCCATTGCGCCACCGGGCAACCGGAACGACATGGCCAATCGTGGCCGCAGCCCACGCGCCAGCAGCCCACGGCCGGCTGGCCAAAAAGAGTGCGGCGACTACGGGCAAGATGCCTTTCAGCACGTCGACGACAACGGTGACCACGCCGTATGCAGCACCGGAAGTGCGCCACACATTTGACGCGCCTGGATTGCCTGAACCTTCTTTGTTGTGATCGTGCCCGGACAGGCGACCAACAGCGCTCGCCGTCGGGAACGAGCCCGCGAAGTAGGCCGCGATCATGATCGCTGCGCCGGCCAAGGTGATAGACACACTCCAATGCTAGGCCAGCACGGGCCGGGAAGACAGGGCGACAGGTTGTTGTTCACCCGTTCGCGCCCAATAATCACAGTGCTAAAACCTCGTTGAAAGGCTCCTCGCGGAGATGCCGACTTACCAATACCGATGCAAGCAGTGCGGTGAAGAGTTCGAGAAGGTCCAGTCCTTCTCTGACGACTCCATCCCCAAATGCCCTGGATGTGGCACGCGTTCGAAGAAAAACGTGAGCAAGGTATTTAGCGGAGTCGGGATCTCGTTCAAGGGCAGCGGCTTCTACAAGAACGACCACGGCAACTCCGGGGCTTCCAGCTCGTCGTCGTCGGAATCGTCGAAATCCTCATCCTCGTCGGACTCATCGAAGTCGTCTTCGGACTCATCGAGCTCCAAGAAGTCAGACTCCTCGAGTTCCTCCAAGTCTTCATCCTCGGACTCTTAATCCGCAGGTTCCGGGTTCAAGTCCCGGGGGGCGTACAACGAAAAATCCCTGGCCCCTCAACGAACTTGAGGGGTCAGGGGTTTTCGGTTTTTCCGGCCGAATCAGGCTGATGTCACGGTGATGTCACGGGAGTTCCGCCCATCAAAGTCGATTGCTGTGAGAAATCGACTTAGTCAGCGCCTCTAGCGCTCGATGCGAGAGGTAGTGCATCAAGGCGATACGGCGCTGGTGTCCAGACGGCGGTGGACCATGGACATCGTCGTTAGCGCTTCCAAAAGTTCACCGTCGGTAACCGTTCTGTTCAAACGAGGATCGTGCGCAGTTGGATTGCGGTAAAGGCCAAGCAGCCCCGTGACCAGGTTGGCAAAACCCGACTGTTCGCTTCGGTCGGTGTCGGTGGAGCCGCCGTTGATCCTCACTAGGGGGCTGCTCGCTGGGGTCAACGTTTTCTGGACAAGTTCGGCGCCGTCCGTTCCGAGACCCGTCATCGAGCGGAGCCGGTCGGGGATACTCTTCGCCGCCTCGAGCGTTGCGTGGAAGTTGTTCTTTGCCAGAAGTTCGTCGGTGCAGTAGCGCATCACATCGGGGTGCGTGCCTCGTCTTTGGAGTTCGGAGCGAATACTCCCAGCTCGACGCTGTGCTTCGGTCAGAGTGGTCGCTTTACCCTCTGAGCGCCAAGCGACCTTGCCTTCGTTGGTCACGCGAAGCCCGGCATGCACGAGAACCTCGTTCAGCTCATCCTGCAAATAGGTGAACTGGCCGGGGTCGTCTTTGAAACGGACGGGCTTCATGGTCACTGTGATGAAGGCGATCACACAATTTCCTGCGTGGTCGCGGTTTTGGCGAGATGCAAGCGCATCGTAGATGCGATGTCGTTTAGTGGCGCCAGCAAGCACGTCGTCCACTTGCGCCTCGGCTAAACGTTGGCTGATCTGCGAACCCGTCAGACCCGTGTCAGTATCGCCAATCGCCGCTGCCACGCCTTCGATAATTTCGGCGGGGAAAGATTGATAGAGCTTTGTCGCCATGCCCAGACGCTATCGGTCCGCGCAGACAGCGCCGGCACTGCCCGCATGGTGTTCCGACTCCATACGGCGATGAGAATCCAGCACGTATCTTGACAACACAGATTTGTAGTTGAGTTTTTCCTCACCCACACCGACTCCAAAGCCACTCGAGCTTCCGTCGTCGCCTCGTGCCCCGACCCGGTATCTGTACTCGCACTGTGCTTACACCGAGCTTCGATTGGTGCTTAGATTTGCACTTGTATAGATATCGCTACAACGACAAGTGTCAGAATCTTCGTGGATGGTGAACGGTCTACTAACACGGCATGCTTGGTGAATGACAGCGGATCCAATCGCAACACCTAAAGAGACAGTCAGGGCTCTCCTCAAGACGGCCGGGCGCATACCTGATGGCGCCGCCCCGATACGAAGAGACTTCGTCCAACAAGGAGTCCAAGGCCACCCAGAACCGGGGCTGCTCGCTCAATTCGTCCGGAACGGCGACCAACGGGGCCTCGATATGTATCTGCTGCTCAAAGCAGTGGCTAGTGCCCCGCCATACAACTCCAACCGGTCTGCAGCCGTTTGGTCGAGGGCGCTCCGGCACACCGCGCCCACCGCATCCGTCCAGACTGTTTCAAAGATCTGGAAACGTCTCGAGAACCGGAAGCTAGTCCACCGAAAGAGAGATGGCCGCCTCGCCGGCATCACCCTCCTCCAGGAAGACGGCTCAGGAAACCGCTACGTACACCCAGCCGACAACAACGAGGCATATCTTCAGCTCCCGGTCGCATACTGGCTAAGCCCCGAACACTGGTGCTTAACACTCTCGCTTCCCGCAAAAGCAATGCTGCTCATCGGCTTATCGCTAGAACCCGGCTTCGTCCTTCCGGTAGAACGCGTTCCGGACTGGTACGGAGTCTCCACAGGATCAGCTCAACGCGGTCTCGCCGAACTCGAACGTCGCAAGACGCTTCAACGCCGCCGCACGAAAAAGACTGCACCACTCGCGCCATTGGGATTCACCACAGACAGCCACTTCACCCTCATCGGTGATCTCGAAAAGCCGAACGCCGGACTGTGACGTGGACGACCAGCTTCAAGCATTCTTCGACGAGTCGAACAAACCGGCGCGCGACCCAAAGACCGGCCAAGTCTCCGGTACCGGCAATCACTACGCCGTCGGCGCAGCCGTGATACTCAAAGGCGACCAGGAACGAACCCGCCGTGCCTTAGAAGAAATTCGTGCCGACCTTGGTTACGAACTTCACTACAGCGACTTGTCGCAAGCCAGGCGCAGGGACCTGATAGACGCAATCCTCGGCATCGCTACATGGGACGGCTACCTCTTCGAGACCGCTAAGCCGCTCGATCTCAGCGGTAAGCGGGAACACCGCACGCGTTCGCGAGTCGTAGGCCAAGCGCTCAAAACGCTCAGCATTGACGTAGGGGTCTGCAACATCGTCCTCGAATCACGTAGCAAACCCGCTGCTGGCTTCGTGAAGCTCGATGATAACGACCACAAGACATTCCAGAAGCTCAGGGGCCGCCAAGAAGTGTCACCGGACCTGCGAGTCCGACATGGAACGAAAGATGAACCCTTGCTGTGGATCGCCGACCTTCTCGCCGGCGTCCGCACCGACTGGCTTTGCAACACGAATAGTCGTGCCTTGTTCCCACTGGTGGCGCATCGCATCCAGTCGATCGTCCAAGTGCCCAGCCACTAAAAGCGCAGCGGCCCCGGGACTACGATCCGTAGCCAGTCCGGGGCTTACTTCCAACGGTGCCTTCGCAGGTAATCCGCTAGCTACCTAATTATCGGCACCAAAAGCGGAAAACACAAGCCAGCTAAGCGAAAGTGTCGGAAACATGCGCGAGATGCAAACCTACGGCTCTTACCCCAACAGCCCCGCCGCCGCATTCGCCGCCGCTCGTTGCTGGCCGGGGAGGACGTGGCCGTATTCGTCGAGCGTGAAGGCGACTTTGTGGTGGCCGAGTCGTTCGCTGACGACTCTTGGGTTTATCCCTGCTGCCATGAGTTGCGTGGTGTGGGTGTGGCGTAGGCCGTGGAGGCTGAGGTACGTGACATCGAGTGTCTTGACGAACTTGGAGAACCGTTTGGAGATGTTGTCGGGGTGGTGGGGTGTTCCGAGTGGCGTGGTGAAGACGTAGCCATGTTCTTGCCATCCGTCGCCGACCAACTCTCGGAGTTCGTTCTGGGCTCGTCGGTGAGTCATCAAGATTTCGTTGGTGGGGTCGTCGAGGTCGATGACTCGCCATGATCGATCTGACTTTGGTGTTCCTAGGACTGGCCGTCCCTCGATGGTTGTGAGCGCTTGCACGATGCGGACCGTTTGGGCGTTGGTGTTGACGTGTTCCCATTTGAGTCCGAGTAGTTCGCTTCGTCGCATGCCCGTGAGGGCAGCGAGTCGCCAAAGTGGAAATAGCTCGTGGTGTTTGGCTGCGTCTAGGAAGGTGGCGAGTTCATCTGGCCGCCACGCTGGCTTCTCCTTCTTACTGTGGGCGGTTGACGGCTTTTGGGCGAGTCGTGCGGGGTTGGAGTTGATTAGTCCTTTCCGTTCTGCGTCGACGAGGGATTTGTGGATGACCCGGTGGACGCGTTGCACGGTGTCGGGTCCAAGTGGGCCGTCGTTCATGCCTCCCTTTTCGCTGAGTGTCCGGTAGAGCTCTTCGAGGTGTAGCGGGGTGAGTTTCTGGAGCCTGACGTTCTTCATGTGGGGCACGATGTAGCGGCGGGTTTCGTTGCGGTAGTCGCTGAGTGTGCGTTCTCGGATGCTGGTTGAGGGAAGTGCTTCGAGCCAGTGCTCGAGGTAGCCAATGAAGGAAAGCCGTTCGGCGTCGAAGTATTCACTGCCGGTCTCGATCGCCCTCTTTGCATGGGCCAAGGCCTTTGCTGCTTCGGCTTGGGTATCGAAGCCACCTCGTCGGAGCTGTCTGCGGTTTCCCGCGTCGTAGTCCTGGTGGGCGTCGACGACGTACCCCCAACGTGTTCTTCCTGTCTTGGTTGAATACTTGAATACACCTGGTTGTTTGCGTGGCATCTGATTACTCCCCTTTGACTGTCGTGCCGGACCGGGCCGGCTTGGTGACTGCCAAATGGGGTGCTGTGGCGGCGGGGGCAATTTGGAGCGCCCGGAGCGGAGCGAGGACGAACGAGATTGCGGCCGTCGACGCAGTGCTCCATGCTTTGGAACCACGCCTCCCTGTTCTTAGTGACGCCACTTCTTCGGCAATTCTGCGAGGCTCGTCATCTCGATTGGAGGGAAGTTCGATTGGATGAGCAACCGCATGTCTGTGTCCATCGTGCGAAGAGCATGTGATGGGATCAGGCTGACGTCTCGAATGCCGGAGCTACCTAGATCAGGCAGACGAGTGAGCTTTGATTCGTAGAATCTGCGCCCGACCAATCGTTCGATGTGCTCGAGGGTCCTTGGGTCTGAGCAGCCGCCGTAGAAGATTTGGCTGCGACTGTTCGACAGTATGGTCTCCGCACCTGCGCCGAACTTCTTTGTGATTTGGGAGATGTCTTGCCAGACGGTGACGAGCTGAATGC
>CAYTUB010000026.1:0-33494 GCA_964441145.1 uncultured Acidimicrobiales bacterium | reverse complement strand
CGGCTGATCCACCGATCTCGCCGATCATCATGATCGCCTTGGTCTCGGGGTCGGCTTCGAATGCCTTGAGACAATCGATGAAGCTGGTGCCAGGCACGGGGTCGCCACCGATTCCGACAGAAGTCGTGACGCCGATGTCCTTTTCTTTCAGCTCGAACACGGCCTGGTAGGTCAGCGTGCCTGAACGGCTCACGACGCCAACAGGTCCGCCGGCCTTCGCGATGTGGCCAGCGGTGATGCCGACGTTGGCCTTCCCGGGGCTGATGATGCCGGGGCAGTTCGGGCCGAGGAGGCGGGTACCCGGGTAGTCGGCGACGAGCTTGTTGTAGAACCACGCTTCATCGTGGGCAGGTACGCCTTCTGTGATGACGACCACCAGTTCCATGCCCGCTTCGGCTGCCTCCATCACGGCGCCCTTCACTGCCACGGGTGGCACGAAGACAGCACTGACATTGCAGCCTGTCTCCGCCTTGGCATCGGCGACCGATGCGAAGATCGGCATGCCGTCAACATCGGTGCCCGCCTTCTTTGGGTGGGTACCGCCGACGACGTTGGTGCCGTACTCGCGGTTGAGGTTGCCGTAGTAGCGGCCGGTGCTTCCGGTCAGCCCTTGGTAGACGACCTTGCTGTTTTCATCGAGAAAAATTGCCATTGTTCTTCAGTCCTATTCAGTCGTCTTGGTTCAGTCCGCTACGAGCGATACGGCCTTTTCGGCGGCGCTCAGCATCGTGGTTTCCATCATCAGTGCATCGCCCAGGTGAGGGGCGAGCATCTCGCGGCCCTGTTGAGCATTCGTTCCATCGAGGCGAATCACAATCGGGCTATCGAGGTTGACCCGCTGCATTGCTTCGATAATGCCTTGAGCCACCTCTTCACCGCGGGTGATCCCGCCGAAGATGTTGATGAAGATCGACTTCACGTTTGGGTCGTTGTTGATGACCTCAAGAGCCCCGGCCATCACGTCGGCGTTAGCGCCACCGCCGATGTCGAGGAAGTTTGCGGGCTTGCCACCGACTTGGTTGACCACGTCGAGCGTGCTCATCGCGAGGCCAGCTCCGTTTGCGATGACTCCAACCGAACCATCGAGTCCAACGTATTGCAGGCCCTTTGCGTGAGCGGCAGCTTCGCGCTCATCTCGAGTTTGGGTCTCGTCGTATTGCTGGTAATCCGGGTGACGGAACTGGCTGTTGCCATCGAGAGTCACCTTGGCGTCAAGCACGTGCACAACACCCTCGGGGGTCATGATCAACGGGTTGATCTCGACCAAGTCGGCATCGCCTTCGACGTAGGCGGTGTAGAGCTTCGACAAGATGTCGACCGACCCTTCGACGGCTGCCTCGGGCAAGTTCGCCGCAGCGACCCAACCACGCACATCGTCTTCGCTCAAGCCAACAACGGGGTCAACCCAGATCTTTGCGATTGCATCAGGGTTCTCTTCGGCAACGGTCTCGATTTCGACACCGCCCTCCTTTGAGAGCATTCCGAGGTGCTTCTTCTTGGCCCGGTCGAGCGTGAAGCTGGCGTAATACTCCTCGGCAATGTCGGATGCCTTCTCGATCCACACACGTTGAACAATGTGGCCTTTGATGTCGAGGCCCAAGATGTTCCCCGCGTGCTCACGCACTGCGTCGATATCGGCGGCGAACTTAACTCCGCCAGCTTTGCCTCGCCCTCCGGTGTGGACCTGGGCCTTCACCATGACCGGCGCACCGAGCTCTTCAGCTGCGGCGACGGCCTCATCAACGGAGAAAGCAATCTTTCCCGGTGATACCGGCATGCCGTACTCTGCAAAGAATTCCTTGCCTTGATACTCGAACAGGTCCACTGTCTTCTCTTCTCGTAGGTCGGATCCGACGTCTTTTCCGTGACGCCACAAGCGATACTAGGCAGTCAGGTTCACGATGACTTCGTTATTCCGTGAACGTTTATGGGAATCGCGAGAGGAAGTGCAGTGCCGGTAGCCAAGGGTCCATCGTTCGATCTACGAAGCGCAGCCATATTTGGTGGCGTTGCTGTTATTGCTGCGATCATCATCGGTGTCGTCGCGATTGAACTCGGGACTCGTTCGAACACTTTGGTGCTCGGCTCCACAGACTTTGGCGACATCAACATCAACCGCATGTCCGACGCGATCGCACAAGACGGTCCGGTCTTGTTCCCAGACATCGCCAGCGGCTCTCGCGACATTTGGTTGCAACACATCGGTGATGACGTGAGCGAGGGTTGGTTCGCCTTCGATAACCGCCTACCCGGAGAAGAACGAGACTGTTTCGCCGAATGGAATCCGAGCGACCAGACATTCGTCAACACGTGTACAGGCGCAGTCTTTCCCGAAAACGGTGAGGGACTGCCACAGATCCCCGTCTTTATCGATGGCGTGAGCCTCGTAATCGACCTCAACGGGATTCGATCGGCCGATGACTTTGCTGGATTCACCGGCGAGAACTAGACCCAAACGGCGCAATTCTAGAATTTCGAATGAACAATTTATGAAATTCTACATTTTGACAACTAGTGTTCAGAAATGCCATCTTCTATCTGGTTTACTATGAATCTTGGGTGGCGAAACCCCTAGTGATTGCTTGTCGAGGCGGGATTCGACTAGCGCAAAAAATCACTAACACTGAGGCTCCGAGTAATTGCTCGGGGCCTCCGTTGTTTTTGCCGAGAACTCCGTGCTTTGGGGGAGAACTCTGGCTCAGACCCTCTCGAGCGGGGCCCAGCTCAGCAAGAGCTGCTTCTCACCAACACCGGGAAAACGGACTCGAGCTTCGGCCTTATCGCCGGCCCCGGTCATATCGATAATGACGCCCTCCCCGAATTTCGCATGACGCACATCGTCGCCGACCTTAAAGCCAAGGTCATGGGCACCGGTACCAGTATCGACGGAACCGCCAGATCGACGCATCGCTGCATCGACCATCGACTCTCGTTGTTCTTCTCGGCGTTTCTTGCGATCACCGGATGAAAAAGAGGACCCATAACCGCTTGAACCCGAGGAGCCAAAGCTTGATGTACTCCGACGGGCACGAGACCCTTCGGCATCCTCAATCAAGTTCTCCGGCACCTCGTCGAGGAACCGACTCGGCGGGTTGTACTGCGTCGTGCCGTGCAGCATTCGACTCCAGGCGTGCGACAAGAACAAACGCTCGCGGGCTCGAGTGATTCCGACGTACGCGAGACGACGCTCCTCTTCAAGCTCGCGAGGCTCCCCCAAAGAACGCATGTGTGGGAAGACGCCATCTTCGAGGCCGATCAGAAACACCACAGGAAACTCCAACCCCTTGGCGGAGTGCAACGTCATCAGGACAACCTGGGATTGATCCTCGTCGAGGGAATCGGTGTCGGCGACCAAACTGACCTGTTCGAGGAACTCGTCAGCGGTCTCGAAATCTTCGGCTCCGCCAACGAGCTCAGCCAAATTCTCTAAGCGGCCCTCGGCCTCGATCGACCGTTGCTCTTCGAGTTCGATGATGTAGGCCGACTTGTCGAGCAAGATCCGCAGTAGTTCGTCCGGGCCCGTCGTTTCGACGAGTTCGGCCGTGCTGTCGATAATTTCGAGAAACTCGTCGATGCCTTTCATCGCGCGACCGCTGACGCCGGCATCGTCGTAGTTGCGCAGCGCGTCGATGAAGGGCACCCCTTGCATCTGTGCCCATTGGTCGAGTTTGGCAACGGTCGAATCCCCCACCCCGCGCTTTGGGGTATTAAGCACTCGTTTCACGCTGACTTCGTCGACCGGGTTCACGACAGCCTTCAGATAGGCGAGCGCGTCTTTGATCTCTCGACGGTCATAGAAGCGAGTGCCACCTACAACCTTGTAGGGGATGTTGACTCGGACGAGGTATTCCTCGAGCGCGCGGCTCTGTGCGTTCGTGCGGTAGAAGACCGCCATGTCGCCCCAGGAATGCAGACCGCCCTCGTGGATTCGAGCCAACTCGTGGGCCACCCATTGCGCTTCGTCGACCTCGTCATCGGCGAAGTAGCGCAGGATCTTTTCGCCGGGGCCAGCCTCGGTCCACAGCTCCTTGGGCTTGCGGCCTTCGTTGTGTTCGATAACTGCGTTCGCCGCATCGAGCACGGTCTGGGTGGAGCGGTAGTTCTGCTCGAGCAGTACGACCTGAGCATCGGGGAAGGTGGTCTCAAACTCGAGAATGTTGCGGATGTCGGCGCCGCGAAACCGGTAGATCGATTGGTCGCCGTCACCGACCACGCACACTTGACGGTGCTGCTCGGCGAGCATCGTGACCATGGCGTTCTGTACCTTGTTTGTGTCTTGGTACTCGTCGACCATGACGTACTTGAATCGGCGCTGGTAGTTCTGGAGCACGTCGAGGTGGTTACGGAAAAGGCGAACCGTATTGAACAACAGATCGTCGAAATCCATCGCGCCGGCTTTACGGAGGCGGTCTTGGTACTCGGCGTAGACCTCGGCGATCTTGCGTTCGAAGATCGTGGCGGCCTGTTCGGTGTAGGCAGCGACATCCATGTCGTCGTTCTTCGCCGCACTGATCGCAGCGTGCACCGAACGAGGCGGGAACTTCTTCGTGTCGAGGTTGAGGTCACGCAACACATAACCCGTGAGGCGAACGGCATCGGACTGGTCATAGATGGTGAACGACGATGGGAAGCCGAGGCGGTCGCCGTCTCGGCGAAGGATGCGAACACATGCCGAGTGAAAGGTCGACACCCACATCTTTTCGGCGACCGGGCCAACCAGCGCGCCGACGCGGAACTTCATCTCGTCGGCGGCCTTGTTCGTGAAGGTGATAGCCAGGATCTCAAAGGGCGAAATGCCGCGTTCCTGGATGAGATGCGCGATTCGGTGCGTGAGCACGCGGGTCTTTCCCGAACCGGCGCCCGCAACGATAAGCAGTGGCCCGTCGTCGTGGAGGACAGCTGTTTCTTGGGCGGGATTTAGACCTTCGATAAGCGCGCTCGACACGCGCTCAACCATACAGGTGTTCGGTCGTCGGTCGACGACTCTTTTGGTCAGCGACTAACGACAACCCACGTAAGCCCGGCCTCGGTCTCGACGAGAACCACAGCTCGATCCGCTTCGACGCTCACGAGACTCGATCGGTTGACAACACCAACGTCGGGCACCTCGGCAATAGATACCGATTCGTCGTCAGCGAGCACGACGGTGAGTGAGTCTGAACCAGCAAGAATCGCTGTCGCCTCGTTTGAGGACAACGCCTGCGTCGAGGTGAGGTTTCCAAGCGCACCGCCGTGTTCAATTTCTGTCCAAGTCTCGCCAAGGTCGTTGGAAACGTAGCTCGCAGTTCCCTCGTTCGCAGTCAGGACCAGAGCTGCCCCGTCTTGGGTAAGGGTGCTTCCCGAATTCTCGGCCGGGAAGAAGTTTGTAACCGGGTCGTCGAACGGCTCGCTCGTCCAGTTCACTCCATCGGTTGAACGCAGCAATTCCTGGTCGAACCCACCTATCGCGCCCAGCACTACGAACTCTCCATCGATCACCGCGGCCGGTCCGACAAGGAAAGTCGGGACCTGGTCACGCACCTCATAGGGACCACCGATCGGGCCAGACCACACATCGGGTTCGGCTATGTCACCGAGCACCACGACTCCGTTTGGTCCGACAAGCAATTGTTGTGCAACAACGAAGTCACCCTCGAGTGGATCGGAGAGTTTCCAGTTGACGAGGTCGGTCGATGTTCCGACCCAGGTGGAACGCTCGCCCAGTACGTTTCGGTCAAAGGTCGCGACGTGGGTTCCGGCGAAGGACTCGAGCGCAGTCGCCGCGGCGCCATCTGGGATTCCGGTAAGGGCGACCTCTTCCCAATCCAGACCGTTCGGCGATACCAAACCAATCGCCTCAATTCCTGAATCGGTGAATCGAGAGGCGATGCCTGCGAGGCCATCAGCGGTCGGGACGATCAACACCCCAGAGCTACCGAAGAAGTCGACTGCGGACGCTCGGGTTTCGACATCGGCGGGTGTGGTGGCGTCAGCGACCAGTGACTCAGAGACAATGTCTGAGGGTTCATCGTCTGCCGTTTCGAGAGTGGTCGCATTCACGGAATCCTCTACTGGAACGGGTTCCGAGTCATCGGCAGGGGACTCGATGACCTCCGATGTAGCCGCATCATTCGCGACCTCAGGCTGACTGTCCACTTCGCCGGCGGTCTCCCCGGCACTACTGCCCACCGCCACGACGTCTGACGCCTGGTTAGACATCAATGCGAAGGCACCGCCGATCACTAGCCCGGCAGCGACAGCCGCACCCGCGACGATCCCGGCTCTGCGATTTCGTCGCCGACGCCCGGTGGCAACAGTCGCTAGTGCATCGACCGAAGGTGCAGCGCCAACGTTGGCGGCTGCGCCCTCTCGGGAAAGTTCGGAGCGAAGTCGGTCTTCAAGGTTGCTCATGGTTGGTCTCCTAGACGGCGGTTGAGTTCGTTGAGGGCTCGATTGGTTCGGCTCTTGACGGTGCCGGGCGAAACTTCGAGGGCTTCTGCGGTCGCGGCGATCGACCAGTCGAGGTAGTAGCGAAGGATGAGCACGTTGCGGTGCTCGACAGGCAGGTCTCGCAGGGCCGCTGCCAAAGCGGGGTCAGCTGGAGCTGCATCGATGGCATCTGGTTGAGCCACTCGTGTTGCATACTTTCGGTCCCGGGAGCGGCGACGAAATCGACTCGTCGCCCAATTCTGTGCTGTTCGATACACCCAGGCCTGCGGCTCGTCGAAGGTTCCAACAAGTTGCCAGCGATGGAGCGCTCTGGTGAAGGCCTCGTCAACGGCTTCGGCAGCGAGGGCATCATCGCCGACCGCGATAGCGAGGGCTCGAGCGAGTCGGTCGCGTTGTGCGGCGTAGACCGAAGCGAAGTCCGCGACCGGGTCGCCGGTCATCGCCCCGGCCTTTGCCGGAACCACAACTCGTTGCACACCTGCGGCTTCCACGCCTGCTCTACGCCCATCTCACCCGAAAGGTTCCCACAAATCTTCAGAAACGGAGAAAGTCCTGTACTTTCCAGCAATTACAGCACCAGTTGGGCAGACCTTAGTGTCATGCGTCACATCACAATTGGGGTAAATCTGTCTTAAGTCGAGTATGTCTCGCCCGATACTAGGGTCATGAGCGGGATTGAAATTACTGACACATACGGGCCATTGTTTGGCGCTGACCAGATGTGTGACTGCACCTTTACTGGCCAAGTACGCGTTGGAGACCGTGTCTGCCTAGACACCGACGCCGAACCCCTCGAGTTCAGGGTAACTCTTATCGAGTTCTCCTTAGACAAGGACGGTCATAAGAGCGACATCGTAGGACTCGGACTTGAGGGCTCAGATTCTGACCTGGTCATGCCAGGCGATACCCTCACCCATTCCTATTCTCGACCTGGCACCGCGGCGACCACATTTACGTGCATTGCCGTTGAAGGCGACCAGCACGTTGAGATAACTCAATCTCTCTTCGAGATTGACGAAGATCGGGCACTGGTCACCCAGTAACTCGCTACGTCGTGCGGTAGTTCTGCACACCGGCCACAAGCCGGTTGACTCCGTCGGTAACAGTCGCGAGCGGGCAAGCCAGATTCAAGCGGACATGACCATCGCCGTCGGCGACAAACATGTCTCCACCTTCGAGTAGAAGGCCAACTGATTCGGCGAAGTACCGGGTCAGGTTCATACGCGCGGGAAAGTACGCCCGAAGGTCGATCCAGGCCAGGTAGGTCGCGTCCGGGATCGTGAACTGTGCATCGGGCAAACTTCGACTGAGACGTTTGTCGAGGTAGGCGAAGTTCATGTCGAGGTAGCTGAGGAGCTCGCTCCGCCATGCATCACCATCACGAAAGGCTCCGAGGGTCGCGGCAACGCTGACCGGGTTGTGCAGGATGAAGGCGGTTTCGTTCCAGATTCTGCGAAGTTCGGGATTCGGGATCATTACGAGAGCAAAGCTCAGCCCCGCCAGATTGAAGGTCTTGCTCGCCGACATCGTGGTGATGATTCGATGGTTATCCGGGAACATCTTGGCGAGCGGTGTGTGCGTCAAACCTCCACGCAACAAATCGCAATGAATCTCATCGGAGATAATCAGCACATCGTTCGCCTCACACAGCTCGACCATGCGGCTCAGCTCGTCGCGGCTGAACACCTTCCCGGTCGGGTTATGCGGATAACAGAGGTAGAACATCTTCACATTGGGATCTGCGACCTTGCGTGCGAAGTCGTCGAAATCGATCTCGAAGGTGCCATCACCATGGGGCACCAGCCCAGAGGTCACCGACTGACGCCCACGTTCGAGGGCCGCCTTTGCGAAGTACCCATAGGCCGGAGTCAAGGTCAGAGCTGCTTCGCCCGGCTCTAGGTAACGCTCGGCAAATGCATACAGCGCTGGCACGATACTCCCGGTCGGCAGCACGTGGTCATACTCGGGGCGCCAGTCATAGCGACGGTCACACCAGTCGGCGAACGTGTCGTACAACTCGTTGCCAAAAATCGAGCTGTACCCAAGTATCGGGCTCGACTCGATCAAATCAACCATGGCATTGCGCGCTGCAGGAGCCGAGGCGAAGGCCATATCGGCAACCCACATCGACAGCGCATCATCATCGGCGCACGGCAGAACAACCGGCGCTTGACCGCCGAAGAGGTAGCCACGGAAGCCCTCCTGGGCCATCGCGTTCGTACCGCGGCGATCGATGATCGAGTCAAAATCAAAGCTCACGTCGCCACCCTATGTTGCGAGGCGCCGGGAGTTCCTAGCCAGCCGCCGCTACGAAGTCAGCGCAACGCTTGCCAATGACCATCGTGATCGCTTGGGTGTTGGCGTTGATGATCGTCGGCATCACCGCTGCATCAGCGACGCGGAGCCCATCGACGCCTCTCACTCGAAGCTTGTCATCGACCACCGCGTCATCGCCGGGACCCATCGCGCAAGTCCCGACGGGATGATAGAGCGATTCGGTCATCGCGCGGACGTGATCAGCCCACTGCTCATCGCTATCGACCGCCGGGCCCGGAAGATATTCAGACTCGACGTATTTTGACAGAGCTGGTTGGGCCGCGATTTCTCGTGCGAGCTTGCACCCCTCCACAAGACGCCAAAGGTCCCGTTTATCGGATAGACACCGAGGGTCGATGAGAGGCGGGGCGAATGGGTCGGCGCTGGCCAAGGTGATCTCCCCGCGAGATGCGACGTCGACGAGGGTCGCTCCAATACTCATGCCGTCGGTTTCCGGTGACCCGAAACCGTGATCGATGAAATAACCCGGGGCGAAGTGGAATTGAATTTCGGGAACGGGGCCGTCACCGAGCTGCACGAAGCCTCCGGCCTCAGCCACGTTCGTGCTCAGCATGCCGGTCCGGTGTCGCGCGTACTCGATAATCGGCTTGAGGGTTTCCGCGTGGGCCAGGGTGATCGGCTGGTTGACCGCGTAGGAGGTTCCACAAACCAAGTGGTCCATGAGGTTCTTGCCAACCTGTGGCGCATCGACCACTACGTCTACTCCGACCGATCGGAGGTGGTCCTCAGGCCCAATTCCCGAGAGCATCAACAATTGGGGGGAATTGATCGAGCCGCCACACAAGATGACCTCGGAGGCCGCGGTTGCCAGGTGGCGTCCGGACTTGTCGGCGTACTCAACACCAACGGCGCGACCCTTTTGGAACACAATGCGGGTCGCGTGCGCCCCGGTGACCACATCGAGGTTCGGACGCTCCATCGCTGGTTTCAAAAAGGCCGTCGCAGCGCTTGCCCGTAGACCATTGCGCTGGGTGACCTGATAGGTACCGAATCCAAGCTGGGTGTCGTCGTTGAAATCGGCGTTTCGTTCAAACCCGGCCGACACCGCCGCGTCTACAAACGCATCCGATAGCGGGTTGACCGTTCGCAGGTCGGATACGGCCAGGCCGCCACCCGTGCCGTGGAAGTCGCTGGCACCTCGTTCCTGATCTTCGAGAGCCCTGAATTGGGGCAGTAGATCGGTGTACCCCCACCCGTCATTTCCCGCGGCCGCCCACTGGTCGTAGGTAGCGCGATGCCCTCGTTGGTAAATCATGGCGTTCATCGAGGTCGAACCGCCAAGCATTTTGCCACGTGGCCAATACAAGCGACGGCCCTGTAATTCGGGTTGAGGAACAGTTTCGTAGTTCCAGTCGTGCTTGGATTTGAACAGTTTCGAGAAGGCCGCGGGAATTATTGCGTTAATGTTGCGGTCTCGTTGCCCAGCCTCCAGCAGGAGAACAGAAGCACCGGAACGCGTCAAATGGTCCGCGACCACACATCCGCCCGCTCCAGCCCCTACTATCACGACGTCGGCGCGCATATTGTTGCCCCTTCGTGCCCTTCCTCGGCAGATACCCAGAACTTACACGATGACAATTTGCTACAGATCGAGCTGTAACAGTTCGATTACTAACGCATGAAGTTCACGTCCGATTCGTTGGCGCGCCCGCTGCGCTCGATGGTCGCGTCGATGCTGGGAGCCATGGCGATCTCGGGAGTCGCTATCGCAGTCATCACGGGCGCCTTCACCTCCGGGTCAGCCGACGTGTTGACCGATTCGGCGGTGGGACGTCTCGCCGTTGCACAGGCCGACTCCACAGCTCGAACATTGACCGATCCACAAGATGGTGACTCGTCCAGACGGGCATCGACCGCATTCGCGACGGGGAGTCTGAACGAAGCCGGCGAGACCTTGGACCAAGCATCCGGACCAGGCGCGAGTGATGTCATTGCGGCCGGGGCGCCTCCAACCGCTCTTGCCTCGATCGAGGGCACCGACTTGGCAAGCATCGTGGCTACCGCAGTCGGCCCGTCACTTCCTACCGCGAGCAGCTCCCCAGGAAGCGAACCGGTTAGCGCCACGACACCTCCAAATCTTCCAGCTGGACCAGAAGTCAGCCCTTCGGTAATCGATGACAAGCCTTCGGCCGCAGGGGCTCAACGAACACCTAACACCCAGACTCCAGGCACTCGACCACCATCCACCCAAGCCCCAACAACACAGGCACCAACCACTCAGGCACCGACGACCCGAGCACCAGCAACAACGCAGCCTTCCACCACTCAAGCCCCAACAACACAGGCACCGACGACCCGAGCGCCAGCAACAACGCAGCCTCCTGTTCGCGTTGGCTTGCCCACCCCAATCGGAGTTCCCGGCGGACCGGTTCAGTTCGGTTTCAACGTTGACTTGTGGGGCCAGGACAAGACCGACTTTTGGAGCGACATCGAGTCGGTACCCGGCAATGGTCGACTCATCGCCCATGAGTTCAAGAGCTTCGAGAAGCCGCTCAACACCAGCATCTATCGTTGGCATCTCGACTCGGGCCGCGACCTGCTACTGACATGGAACGGGACGGACGCCCAGTCAATTCTCAACGGTTCTCAGGATGATTGGATCCGCCACCACGCGCGAGAGCTCAAATCACTTCCGGACACCATCAAGCTGCGCTTCTGGCACGAACCAGATGTGCAGCACAAGCTCGAGTGGATCGACCACGATCCCCAGCAATTCATCGATTCATGGAACTACGTCCGTGCGATCTTTGTCGAAGAGCAAGCCCTGAACATCGAATGGGTCTGGTGCCCAACAGCGTGGAACTGGGTGGAGCGGGGAGCGAACTTCTACCCCGGCGATGCGAACGTCGACTGGATTTGTGCTGACGGATACTCAGGCCGGAACTTAAATGCCGGGCTAGAGCCCATCGAAGACCGATTTACCGCGTTCCAAGCCTGGGCTGATCAACGGCCGAACAAGCCGATCTTGATCGGTGAGTTCGGCGCTGGTAGCCGAGGTCCAGGAGAACGAGCTGAGTGGGTCCGGGGAATCCCAGACTGGGTGAACGCGTCACCAAACATCCGCGCGGTCGTGTACTTCGAGGCGGACAGGCGTGACAACGGCGAGCCCTTCGACTGGCGTCTGCGAGTAGAACCAGATGCATTCCAGGCCATCAAGGACGTACTCTCCTCGGCGCCATTTGGTCGATGATGCCGACCGGGCCCGACAATGTCCGTCGGCTCCACGCTCAGTCCGATCGAGACCATGCCGGAGACGCTGCTGGCACCCACGCCACAGTTGAACGTCGGCGAGGGTTCTCTCTCGGACGTCAGCTTCGATCCGTGGCTCCGCTCGGGTTCGTCTGGCTCGGTGGTTTCATAATTCTCGCCGCAGCGCGGGTCCAGACAGCGGCGTCACTCGATCAGCTCTTCCTCGATCCAGCGCACTTCACCGGCGTACCGTGGTACACGGGAGCACTGTCAAATCTTGGCATCTTCGTATGGACCCTCGGCATAGCATTCGCGGCGGCGGGCGCCTGGCTGGCCCGTCGAACCGGCCGAACGGGAGCTTCACGCTTTCTGGCCTTCGGCACGGTCGCCACACTGTGTTTGGTCTTTGATGACATCTTCGCTATCCATTCCAGCATCCTCAACGATGTGGCATGGCTACCTCGTTCCGGCGCCATCCTTTTGGTCGTGTCCCCCACGCTGATCTGGGTTCTTTGCAACCTGTCCGATATCCGACGCACCAGGTATTTGATTCTTCTCGCCGCACTCGGCTGCTTTGCCGGCTCGGTGTTGCTCGATCGGGTCGGCCTAATCGGTGGCGAGAATGCCTTGCTGGCCGAAGACGGTTTCAAGTTCCTCGGCATTCTTGCCTGGACGCAATATTTCGCCCTAACGACTCGCGATATCGCAACGTCTGCGATCGCCTCTCACGCGGCGGCAACCCCTGAGACCCGCAACGTGGACGAACTCGAACGCGCGGTGCCGACAATCTCCGAGGCCGCGTAGACGCAGGGCTCAGAGCTCGCCCATCGCCCAGGTAGCGTGTGTCCATGAACGATCCGATCCGATTCTCGGCATCTCTGGCTGCTCTCCCTACCGACCAAGTGGTCGCCGCCGCCGTGCGGGCCGAAGAACTCGGCTTCTACTCGGTGACCGTGTCCGATCACCTAGACGATCAAGCAGCACCACTGATCAGCCTCGCTTCTGTCGCCCAGGCGACGAACACCATTCGCCTTCTGCCGCTCGTTCTTGCGAACGACTACCGCCATCCCGTCGTTCTCGCCAAGGAACTGGCCACCCTCGACGTCTTGTCGAAGGGGCGTCTTGAGGTCGGGCTTGGCGCTGGTTGGATGGCGACTGACTATGCGCTCTCCGGGATCACTCTCGACTCTCCCGGGACACGGATCGAGCGTCTGTCCGAGTCGGTCGAGATCATCACAGCGCTACTCCGGGGCGACGAGGTTAACCACGACGGCGACCACTACACAGTCTCGGGGGCCATCGGCGCTCCGCACGCAGTACAAACACCGATTCCGGTCATGTTGGCCGGAGGTAAACGCAAGATGCTGAGTCTTGCCGGGGCCAAGGCAGACATCGTTGGAATCAACCCGGGACTCACGGCCGGTGTCATCGACGAACGCGCCGGCCGCGATGCCACGCTCGAACGCACGGACCAAAAGGTCGCATGGGTTCGAGATGCTGCCGGTGACCGGTTCGATCAGGTCACGTTGCAGACACGCATTCACCTCGCCATAATCACCGACGACCGTGAAGGTGTCGCCGACGAGATGGCACCCCTACTCGGCATCACGGCAGAGGAAGCCCTCGCATCGCCTCACGCTTTGGTCGGCTCCGTTGAGCAATGCGTTGAGACCGTGCTCAGCTGGCGTGAACGTTGGGGCATCTCCTACGTGAGCATCAACGCCGAACAGATGGACGACTTCGCCCCCGTGGTAGCCGCACTCGCCTAATCGCGCGCCTGCGCGCTCAATCTTCCGCGCGCAATCTTCGAAGCCTGCGGACCGTCCAATGGTCCGGATCCTTCGAAGAACGTCGGCGTATCAATCTTCGAAGTCTGCGGACCGTCTAATGGTCCGATTCCTTCGAAGAACGCATGGCGCAGAGGGCCTTGGTGATCTCCGCAACGGTTGGCGACTCGGCGACTACAACGGAAAGACTCGCCGCCTCGGCCTCAGACGCGGTCACCGAGCCAATGCACACCGCCCGCTTCGGGGTTCGGCCTACGTGTTCGACGTAGCGGGTCACCGCGGAAGGCGAGGCGAACACCACCACATCGGCAACGATCGCGGCAGCGACCGCATCAGGCGATAGGTCGGGCATCACGTTGCGATAGGCGGCGACCACGTGGACTTCCACACCGCGCTCACGCAATCCGTCGGCCAGTTCGGGGCGCCCGACCTCGGCTTGGGCGATGATTACCTGGCCTGCAAAATCAGTATCGGCAAACGCCTCTAGCAACCCGACCGACGATGCGGTCTCAGGCAGCAGATCCACTGCATAGCCCTTGTCATCGAGCACACGCGCCGTACCCGAGGCAATAGCTGCAACCTTCCCCGGGAACGGACCATCAGGAAGCCGAACGGCACCATTGGGTGATAACACCACAAGCCAGTCATGCTCGGTCGCCTCAGCGACTACCTGATGCAACCGCTCGCCGCCATCCTCGGCGTCGACCAAGTTGAGCAGCGGCAAAGCCACCGGTGTGGCACCCAGGTCCTCGATCGCTGCGATCAACGGGGCCGCTTGAGGCACCGCACGGGTCACGACGACCCGCATGCCTTCGAGAGGCCGATCGCTCATTGCAACCTGTCGCGCAACTCGATGGCGAGTTCCCGGCCGAGACGCTCACCGTCGATGCCGGTTGCCTCAGCTCGGTGCACGACCCGGTCACCATCGGACAACATCGCTCTTACCCGTATATCGCCATCGACAGAATCGGTCTCGGCGAATGCCCCCGCCGGAAGGTCGCAGTCGCCGCCCAACTCCACAAGAAACGCTCGCTCAGCAGCGAGGCAACGGTGTGCGACTGGGTCGTCGATCTCCGCCAGCGCGGCCCTCGTCTCTTCATCGTCTTCACGACACTCGATCGCCAAGGCCCCCTGCCCTACCTGGGGCAACATGACCTCGGGTTCAAGGACCTCATATACGTCGGGCCAGCGATCGAGGCGCTCGAGAGCCGCAGCCGCCATGATCACGGCGTCGAGCTCCCCTACTCGGGCGAGTCTGGTCGCAATGTTTCCCCGCAGCTCCACGACCTCAGCCTCGGCCTGTTCGAGAATCTGCACCCGTCGCCTGACCGAACCAGTTCCTACGGTCGATCCCTCGACTAAGGACTCGAGCGTCGCTCCGACGAGCACGTCGCGCGGGTTTGCCCGTTCGGGCACAGCGGCAATCACGAGGCCTTCGGGGGTTAGCGCCGGAAGGTCCTTGGCGGAATGCACTGCGAAATGTGCGCGGCCATCGAGAACCGCAGCCTGAACCTCTTTAACGAAAACGCCCTTGCCGCCAATCTCATGCAGCGGTGTCGTCTTATCCCGATCGCCTGCGGTCGAAACGATCACCGGTTGGACGTCATGGCGCGACCGTAAACGCAGGAGGCCGGCCACATAGTTGGCCTGCCAGAGCGCGAGTTCGCTCCCTCGGGTCGCTGCGTTGAACACCCGTTGAATCTACTCGTCGTCGAGTTCTGTGCCGAATAGATCCTGAAGCGCAGCAGCGAGACGTTCGCCACGTGGGGTCCCGGCAGCTGCGCGCAGCTCGGTCATCGGCTGATGCAAGAGCTTGTTGACGACTGCCTTGGTGGCCGCGTCGACGTGCTGGCGGGTCTCGTCATCTAGAGAGGCTGTCAGTCGCTCTACTTCGGCAATTCGCTGGGCGTTGATGTCTCGACGGAAGGCCGCAGCAAGCGGTTCTACCTTGCGACTTTGGGCGGTCGCTGCGAAGCGCCGCACTTCATCGTCGATCAACTCACGAACGGCAGCGATCTCGCCGCGGCGCTCGGCACGGCCAGCCTCAGCAAATGCTGTGAGGTCTTCCATGTCGAGCAGAGTCACGCCATCGATGTCTGCGGCTGCCGGGTCGACATCGCGTGGAACGGCGATGTCGACGATCAACAATGGGCGCTCGGAACGGTCCATCATAACGTCACGCAGCGAATCGTGATCGATCATGAGGGCGTTAGCGCCAGTCCCGGTCAAGAGCACATCGATGTCAGAAATCGTTGATGCCAGCTGATTGAGCGGCACAACATCGCCGCCCACCTTGGCTGCCAACGGGGTCGCTCGCTCGATCGTGCGATTGCAGATGACGATTCGACTGGTTCCGGCGTCGCGAAGAGCAACGGTCATACCCTCGCTCATCTCGCCAGCGCCGAGCACACAAATCGAGCGGCCCGCGAGTGAGCCGAGGCGTTCGGTGGCCATCGCCACGGCAGCTCGAGAAACCGACGTGACCTTCTTGCCGATACCCGTGTTTGATCGAACCTTGCGCCCAACTACACCCGATGCGGTGAACAGATCGTTGAGTGATACCCCGGTGGCGCCAACCGAACGGGCGGACTCGAACGAACGTCGGACTTGACCAAGGATCTCGGTCTCACCGAGTACGGCCGAATCCAGGCCGCTGGCTACACCGAAAAGGTGCCGAGCGGCGTCGAGTTCATCGTGGACGTAGAGATGTTCGGCGAAATCGTCGAGGGCAAGTCCGGAATGACGGGAGAGAACGTTGCGAACGTCAGCGAACGCCGGGTGAAATCGTTCGGCCCGAACATAGATCTCGGTGCGGTTGCAGGTCGAGAGCACCACGGCTTCGGCAACATCGTCGCACGAAACCAAATCGTCGAGGACCTTTACGACGTGATCGTCGGAGACATTGAGTCGCTCGAAGTGTTCGATCGGAATCGACCGCTGATTCACTCCGATAACAACGATGGGCATAAAGAGGACCTATCTCAACTACGTCGGTATCTAATCTACAGACCAGCTTCCTTCTCCGGGCTAAACCGTGCAAAGTCTGGTAAAGATTCCTGAGGGTGACTTTCATCACGCTGCACCCTATTCGCCTGTGTTTTCGGGGGATGCCCGGTGTAACGAGTCCAGCCCTTAGTGACCGGGTTAGGCCGCAGTTGGTGATGCGGCGTCGTTCTTTGACCGCTGCCCTGGCCGACTCCGCGCCAAGCCACCAATACCCAGCAGCACCATGGCTACCGCGGCACCCAGTCCAAGGCGACTCCACAGGAGACGAGTGGACCCTATCGAGGCGGCATCGCGTCGGCTTGTAGCGAGTTGATCGCGCAGGTCGATGACGTCGGCGAAGCGATTCGTGGCGTAGGCCGATTCGGCCTCGTCGACGTAGCGATCGAGGCTGGGGTCGACAAACCCACGCTGTTCCTCGGCGGTGAGCGGCCGGGTTGCAAGATCGCGCACGGAAACGACCGACTCGATAGCTTCCTCTTGTTCGCCCAAAACAGTCAGGGCCAGCGCATAGTCAGGTACGGGTTGTTCGTACGCGTCGCGTCCCGCCTCCGCTGCTTCGAGGCCTGCGAGGTCAGCCTGGTAGATGACGCGACGTTGGAGGTCGAGAACTCGGCTCGCCTCTCGAAGCAGTTCCTCGGCGTCATCAAAGCGCCAGTCAGCCATGGCCTGTTCGATGTCCTGTGGAATCGCCCAGCCAAGAGGACGGTCCCGGAAATGCAGGTACTGGTCGCGAACTTCTCGCCGAGCGGTCACCAGCTCAGCCTCCCGCTCATCGACGACCAGGCTGAGCCATAGCTCGTCGAGGGCTGCTTCTCCGGCAGCATCGGTCTGGTTCGATGCGAGGTCCAGAACGCGCCGCCAGTCGTTTGGCAGCAGCGAACGATTCGCGCCTGCGTAGCTGGGTGCGTCGCTGTCAGCGGCCAGGATCATCTGTTGAAGACCGTCTGTCCCAACGATCTCGGCGAGCTCCCGAACAACGAACCACGAAGCGTTGTAGCTGTAGACCTCGCGCTCGCGCAGCTCTTCATTCCCAAGGTCGGTGAGGACGCTGGACCACTGATTCAATGGGGCTGCGCCAGCATCGGTGGCTCGCGGCGTGGTCGGTAGCTCGTTGTCGAACTCTCCCAGCTGGCGGTCGATCTGCCAGGAGAACTCCTCAGCCAACCCCTCGATCATCCATCGGTCCATGAAGAGCGATTCGTTGAACCAGGCGTGACTGAGCTCATGGAGCATGACTCCGCGATCGAGTTCATTACCGATTTCAATCGACGTGTTGGACGGGTCGTACCATCCGGCATAACCGAAGAGGAACGGAGTCACCGATGCGGTGACTTCGAGTGTGTCTTGGTCAGGGATTGGTGCTCCGATGCGATCTTCAAGCGCGGGCACACCGTCTTCGATTGCGGTCTGGGCAAATTCGACCCATTCGCTATCACCTGGCCACGACCGCAACAGGATCTCCTGACCCGAGACGTCGAAGCGCTGTTCGACAAGGCGGTCGTCTCGAATGACGTTCACGTAGGTGAAGAAGTCTTCAGGCACGTCGAAGCGAAGCGGCTCCCAGGTGACGAACCCATCTTCGGTACCCCGACGTTGAAGGGTCACGCCGAGCTCGGAGACCTCGGCATCCTCGGGCACTCGCAAGGTGAGCGAACCAGTTCCTGGATCGGAGAATGACCACAACGGAAAGCCGTGGTACGCCGGGTTTGAGAGAAAGGCGCTATCGCTTCGGGGTTCTCCTCGCGGCAACGTATAGCTCACGTTGAACGAGCGGGAATCGCCGGATCGCAGCTGCTCGGGGAGGGTCGCAGAAACAACGTCGAAATCATCATCCAAACGCTCCGTCGAACTCGACAGTGCGGAGCCGTTGCTCGAAATCGAAAGATCGGTGACACCCGTTGGGGCGATGAAGATAAACGTGTCGAAGAAGGAGAAAAATACCGTGTCGCCTTGACGACGTTCGACGGTGTTGTTCGTCATCGTTGCGGTGAGATCTACGCGTACAGAGTCCTCAAGAACGGTGAAGATCACGTCCTCTGAGTAGTGGAGACCAGGTGTTTGGGCGCCCGCGGGAACAGCCGTGGCGAACAACACCACCAATATCATGAAACCCATAGCGCGCAGACGCATCGAGTTCCTGTCGGATGAATGGTCCTAAACGTTGAGATTTCAGTCGAAAATCAGGCGGTTTTTCCGTCTTGCTCGCGTTGCTCGTAATAGCTCAGAATCTGTAGCTCTGTGGCGAGGTCCACCTTGCGAACGGGCACCGATTCGGGCACGTGAAGCACGATTGGAGCGAAGGAGAGAATCGACCCAATACCCGCCTCGACCAGGTCGTCGGCGACTTGTTGGGCGGCGTGCGCTGGCGTCGCGATAATGCCGATTCGCACTTCTCGTTCCCGGACTAGCTCGGCGAGGTCGTCGGGGCCGTGAATCGTCATCCCTGCGATCTCGGTACCAATCTTTTCTCGTGAGGCGTCAACGAGAGCTGCAACCGGAAAGCCGCGACTCCCAAAACCTCCGTAATCGGCGAGAGCTTGGCCAAGGTTTCCCATACCAACGATCAGGACCGGGGCCTCGACATCAAGTCCGAGAGCATCACCAATCTCGCGCAGCAGGTATTTGACGTCGTAGCCGACACCGCGCACTCCGGTTGTACCGATGTAGCTGAGATCTTTTCGGACCTTGGCTGCATTCACTCCGGCCAGATCGGCGAGGGCGGCAGAACTCACGGTCGACTCATCTGCCGAGGCCAACTCGATGAGCGAGCGCCGATATATCGGAAGACGCGCCACAGTTGCGTCGGGGATCTCTCGTTCCATCACCACGCTGCGAGGGTAGCCGCTTTAGCCCTCCGGGGTCCCCATCGGTTCAGGGTAATTCGGCCACAGAGTCAACCACTATGAGTGTTAGTGGGTATCTGAGATTTCACTCAAGGTGGGGTCTAGATAGCGCCGATCCTTCATTCATGCGTGGTAAACCCTCTCTCTCAATGCCGACCAAACGCCGGTCCATGGCTGTTCTCGCCGTCTGGATGCTGGTTCTTGCCCTTGTCGCTCCCGGTCAGGCCGGTGCGAGCGGTGCCGATGAATCCGATTTCGTCGCACGAGTAAACGCAACACGGGCTTCGGTCGGACTGGCCCCTCTGGCCGTCGATGCACAACTCACAAGCCTTGCTCGTGGGTGGGCAGGGCAAATGCGTGACGGTGTTTGCGGAGCGGGAAACAACATCTGTCACGCCGGGTCACTCAGTTCTGGGGTAAGCCATCAGTGGACAAAGCTTGGCGAAAACGTCGGAACTGGTCCAAGCGTCGGTGACGTGATGCCCGCATTTATCGCCTCACCAAGTCACTACGCCAACATCGTCGACCCATCGTTTACTCACATTGGTGTAGGAGTTGTTTGGGATGGAGGTCGCCTCTACACGACCCACCGTTTCATGGCAGTCGCAGCTCCACCGCCCACCACTACAACCACAACGGCCCCGCCAACGACGACTACGACGGCGGCGCCGACGACAACTGTCCCACCGACCACGGCCCCAGCGGTGCTCGCCGCTCCAGCAACAACGACGGCACCAGCAACCCAATCCCCGACTGCCACTGTGCCAAGGCTCGCTTCACGCCCATCGAGCACCAATTCGGGATCTAGTCAGGCAGACGGCCCGGTCGACTCACCCTCTCCGACAGCCGAGCAACTACTCGATGATGCTGACCTCGTTGCGAGCGGAGCACCCAATACTCCACTCGAATTGCCCGAAGTACTTCCGACTCCCGAGCTCAAACTCGAGCGCTCCAATGTCGTGTCAGACTCGGTACTTCAGCTGCTGAGTAGCACAAGCTGAAGAAACGCTGCACCCAAAATCACCAGCAAAAGGATTCCTATTGTGAGTGAGACCATTGGACGCACGGCTACTTCTTCCCCAAGGTGACCGGCGTCGATTGACCGCCGCGGTTGGAGTCTTCGACTGGCTCGATCCGCAATTCGTCACTGGTTGAAATCCCAAGCGCGACCGCAGCCGACGATCCGTTGACCGCCAGCGATACCAGCCCGCTCGAGTCGATGATTGCGCCAACTTCGTTGGTGCCTAGGTGGCGGTATGCGTCGGTCATCGCGATTGTGTGGCGCTGATCGCCGACGATCAATGTGAATGGATCGCCCCACTCGGCGAGATCGTCGGGTCCAACATTGAGCTGCACGTTGCCGAAGAGGTCGATCCACAGCGCCTCAACCAGCAGTTGCCCATCTTCTTGCGCGATCACTGGCAGCAATCCGGGAGTAAGCGAGGTGACTTCGATGACGTCGCCAAGTTCCTCCAAGTCCACCCCGAGAGCCAAGTGCGCGGCAGCGGGAGCAAATATGTCTCGACCATCGAATGTTGAGCCCAAACGACCGAGTTGGTAGTCGGGGTTGGTCAGCGTGACCGCTCGGTCGGCACCACCGACCATGGCAACAGCCGAAGCCAACAACCCATTGTCGGGCCCGACAAGCACGGATACTCCGTCGCCAACTTCGACGGCAACCGCACGACGATCCGTCCCAACTCCGGGGTCGACAACGGCTAGCACGACTCCTGGACACAGGTAATTGGCGGAGCGAGCAAGCGCTAAGGCGCCAGCGCGAACATCATGTGCACGGATTCCGTGTGTTAGATCAACGACCGCTACCTCTGGCGCGATCGATCGCAGCACCGAATGCACGACGCCGACAAACTCGTCCTGATGTCCAAAGTCGGACAGGAAGGAAATGGTGGAGTAACGCACTCTGGTGAGGGTACCGGGATCACACTGTAAGGCCGGGCCGAAACAGGCCCGACCTCACTAGTGCAATAGGCACCCTTTTGTGAACCGTTCGCTACCCGGCCTCGGTATATCGGTCACCGAGGTAGCGATCGACGTCGTCTGGCCGAAGCCGATATGACCGACCGACCCGAATAGCAGAGAGTTCCCCTGCCTTGATCAATCGGTACACCGTCATCGTCGAGACTCGCATCAGTTGTGCCACTTCTGCGACTGTCATGAATTGCCGACGTTCGTCGAGTTGGCTCACAAGGTTGGCCCCTTCTCCGTTTGCGAAACAGAACCTATTCGTATTTCACGAGAACGCAAAAGCGGAGAAGAAAAGTCTGCGCGCCCTCGCGCACTGTGCGCGAAATCCAGCACGGTCTGCCCATTTTTGCGAGCTTGCTCGCAAGAGTTGGTCGCGCTAAGAGGTCCCAAGCTCACGCGACCGGTCGGTAGCCGCCCCGACGACCCGGCCGATCAGCCCCATGAAGTCCGCTTCGCCAAAGACGTCAAGGCCCGCGGCCGTCGTTCCTCCCGGAGAGGTCACGTTCTCGCGCAATACCGCTGGGTCCTCACCAGACTCCGAGAGCAGGCGCGCTGCTCCCAACAAGGTCTGACGAGCGAGGCGGTCAGCAACGTCGGGGGCAAGACCCTGGGCCGTCGCAGCAGCGATAAGGGCTTCGCCAAGATGAAAGACATAGGCCGGACCCGATCCGCTCAGACCCGTGACGGCATCGATATCGGCTTCCGAGACCTCGACGACAATGCCCACCTCTTGCAGGATCGACTCCGCCCACGCGAGGTCTTCGGGTCTGGCTGTAGATCCTGCTGCGATGGCCGACGCCCCAGCCCCAACGAGCGCCGGGGTATTTGGCATACAACGGATCACTCGCATCTCGGGCCCTGCGGCTTCCATTGCCGCGATCGTGATCCCGGCAGCCACGCAGAGAACACGTTCGACGCCAGCCTCAGCCAGCGACTCGATGACATCAACGACGTGTTGCGGCTTGACGGCAATGAGTGCGTCCACGTCGGCAACGACCGATGCATCGAGGACCAGTCCGGGATAGGCGACTGCAAGTTCTTCCCGACGCTCGTCGTTGGGTTCAACAACGGTGATCTCACCCGGCGCAGCCCAGTTCGACTCGAGGACGCCGCCCAGCAGCGCCTCCCCCATCTTTCCACCACCGATGATCTGGAGTTTCATGCCGTGATCATATGCCGATCGTTCTCGTCCTCGACCGGAGAAGCGGCACTGGCACGTGGCCAGCGTGCGGGAGCATCACTTCCCCAAGGATGTCCCCCACACGACTGACGTGAAATCAGTATGTATTGAAATGTACTGAGATGCAAGCAGTAGATGAAGGCTCACTAGTCGCCCGTTTGTTCCTGCGCAGCAAACCTCGACGCAAACCCGATCTGAATCGCAGCGTGGAATGACCGCTCGACGGTCTCGTAGATCTGTCCGAGGATTCGATCGAGGGTTTCACCATCGACGTGGCGTAGGTCGACGCGGCCCTCAACAAAGATGGCCTCTTCCTCCCCGATCGCGAAGGCGATGTCGCGAAGCCCACGATTTCGTCGCAGCAGTTGTTCGAAGAACGAGGCGTGGTTCTCCTCGGGTGCGGGCATCACGTAGGACTCCACACGCAACGTTCGCTGCCCAAGCTCGAACCAAACGGAATAGACGTCCTTTGCTTCGCCATGCACTCGGACAAACCATCGTTCGACATCGGCCGTCTCGTCGGCCACCACCGCGGCGACCACAGGGTTCGCGTCTAACTCCTCGAACCACGCGAGAAGGGCATCTCGGGCCGACTCGAGGTCGCCGGCGCTAGGAGGGGCGTGAGCATCCATAGCTCGAACGGTAACCGTTGATCCCTAGGGAGTGCAGGGGATGTCTACAACAACGTTGTTGACGCGATGGCGCACTTCGTAGGCAACATTGCTGTCGCCACCTATCCACGAAGACGCTCCGAGGTCGGCATCTGCAACAAAGCCTCCCCCAAGTACCCGCACATGAAATAGCTCTACTCCGGGCACAGGGTCCCAGGACAATATGACCGAGCCATCGCCTTCGGGGAATGCCCGACACGTGGGCGCCCGAGAACTCACCGTCTCGCACGTCGCATGTGTCTCTGAGTTGTAGCACTCGTCCCCTGATCCGTTGCCTCCAAAGAGCGTGTCGGTACCGGTTTCGCCGTTGAGGATGTCATTTGAGCCGTTGCCGTTGATGTCGTCATCGCCGGCCCCGCCAGAGATCGTGTCCTCCCCCTTCTTGCCAACAAGTTTGTCATCGCCAAGCCCACCAGAGATGAGATCATCCCCGCCTGCGCCGTTGATGGTGTCGTTACCTTCGCCACCCTCGAGCTCGTCTTCGTGCTTCTCTCCCAAAATGGTGTCGTCGCCAGAGCCACCTGCGATCGTGTCGTCGCCTCTACCACCCTTAAGCCGGTCGTTGCCCGCTCCACCATAGATGGTGTCGTGTCCGCGTTCGCCCTTGACGAGATCGTCGCCGTCGCCCGCACAAATCAGGTCAGCTCCTTCGCCACCCTCGATCACATCGTTGCCTCCCAGCCCGACGATCACGTCGAACCCTGGAGTGCCGACGAGTATGTCGGCATCTGCGGTACCAACGATTGTCGCCGGTTGACCTCCGCAAAGCAGGGCGTCGTTCGGCGTGTCAAGCGGACCCAGAGGAACGATCAAGCCGGGGGTGTTTATCAGGTTGCGGTAGGCAAAGAAGTCAGCGTCATCACCCACGTCGACCTGAGCGTTCGCGCCTTCGTCGAAGCTCAGACCGGGCTCGGGGAAGGTGACGCGGTCGTGAAAGGACCAGTTGCAGGAATCCGTTCCATGGTCGCGATCGAAGTACACAATGGCCCCGATTTGATCAAAGCCCGGCTCCGGCGAGCCGAGCATGTCGCGCGTCGAATCGAAGAAGTCTGCACGGCTACCACCGTTGCCTCGCTCCTCGATTTCGGCGCCCCACTCAGCGAGCATGAACGGCTTTTCGGGGGCAACAAGGCTGGCCCAGAGCGCTGCATGCTCGAGCACTTCCTCGTGAGTATCGGTGTGCAAGTTGGGTCGACCCTCGACCGCGCATGGGAAGTCGTACCCTGAGGCCCCGATCCAGTCGACATAGTCAGGACCCGGATACAGATCGTTGCCATAAGATTCGGTCACATCATCAACCGTGTTGCCGCTCGCGTCTTGGTCAAACCTGAATTCGGTTGGACTCCAGACCCACACCAATTCGGTCGGGGCGTCGTAACCCGGTGCGTCTTGCTCCACCACCGTGACGAACTTCTTCCACCAGTCGGTGAAGAGCTCCGCGTCACCAAACCATGGTCGGTCAGGACGATCGGCCTCGTGGGCGAGACGGACAAACATCGGGCCGATATCCGAAGCCGAGTAGTCGTTGGCCCACTGGCGAACGAGCTCGATCTCCTGGGGGTCATCGGCGAGCAGCGCGTTCATGTGGGCGAGAGTTGGAATGGCCGTGGAGTACATCGGCCGTGTATCGCCGTCGGCGGTTTGTTTGAGAACGTCGAGGTGACCAGGGAAGTCCCCGTTGAAGTTTCGCGCCCATCCTCCCGAAAAGCGGTGGACGATTGCAACGTCCTCTCCAAGGGTGCTCTCGTGATATGTCACCGCGGCGCGAGTCGACTGTTGAAAGGAGAAATCCCCTAGGTATCCGTAGATGACACCGTCCGGGTTCCAGAAGTTACCCAATTCGACTTCTGCACTTCGCGAGAAGTCGTTCTGTGCCCCTGCCGGTTGTTGAGTGACAGCAAGCACCAACGCCGCCAACAGCCCAACAAAAAGTATGAGTCCGCCGTACAACTTTCGCTGCACCTGGAGAGATATCGCCATCTAACTTCCCCGAGTCATCAAGCCCGCCGCCCCTCCACCATAGACGTATCAAAATTCACGCTGACAATCCGCCTAAGAGGTCGTTACGAACGACGTTCGTCAATGAGGCGTTGATAGATCGTCCGCAGTCGGCCGGCGAGACCGGACCAGGGGTAGCGGCTGGCCACCGCGGCCCCAGCTGCGCCGAAGGCCGCAGCGCGATCTGAACTCGCGAGAATCGAATCGATGGCTTTGGCGTAGTCAGCGGGGTCACGGCCATCGATGAGATAGCCGGTTTGCCCGTCGCGGACCAGCGTGCGCAATCCTCCGACTGCCGCAGCTACGACCGGGATGCCACAGGCGGCTGCTTCGAGAGCAACAAGGCCAAAGGATTCCGAGCGACTCGGCATCACGACAACGTCGGCCGCCCGGTAATAGGTAGACAACGCGTAGTGGGGCTGGGGCGGAACGAAGACGACCCGGTCTTCAATACCGAGCTCGCTGATCAGCGCCTCGAGTTTCGCGACCTCATCTGCTCCGTCGCGTCCTGAGGCACCACCCACGATCAACAACCGAGCATCGGTATTGGTCAGCTTGGCCAATGCCTCGACTGCGACGTCGACACCCTTAAGCGGCTGGATACGACCGACGAACAGCACGAGCGGGCCGCCCGAATAATCAATGGCGGTTCGGGCACCCTGTTGCGAACCAGGCGAGAAGAACGCCCGATCTACGCCGGGCGCAACGATCTCCACCAGCTCCGGGTCGGCTTCGTAGAGCTCGATCAGTTGGTTTCGCTCAACGTCGGCATTGGCGATCATCACGTCAGAAAAGGCCACGACCATGGCCTCGGCATCGATACGCGCCTGAGGCTCGCTGTCTCCCATCTCGGCTTTCACGCGAGCGAGCGTGTGAAAGGTGGTGACGAGCGGAAGATCGAGTTGGTGGGCCAGGTGGTGACCGGCGACGCCGGACAACCAGTAGTTGGCATGGAGTACATCGACCGGATTGGTCTCTAGCCATTCGAGCATCCACGCACTGAACTCGTCGACAACCGACGGCAGATCTTCCTTTGCCAAGTCGACCGCCCCGGCAGGAACATGGATCACGCGAAACCCTGGTTCGACTTCAACGATTGGTTCGAGGTCATCACGCCAGCGACGAACGAAGACGTCGCACTGGACACCGGCTTGGGTGAGCGACGATACGAACTCTCGGATGTAGACGTTCATGCCGCCACTGTCGCCAGACCCGGCTTGGGTCAGTGGAGAGGTGTGGAGCGAGATGATACCTGCCCGAATCGCGGTCACGTTGACGATGGCCGTCGGCGGGCGATATCGAACATGGCCACCGTTGCGGCCGCCGAGACATTCAACGAGGCAACCGCGCCTCGCATCGGGATCGATACGAGCGCATCGCAGCGCTCGGCGGTAAGGCGGGACAAGCCGGACCCTTCAGCCCCGAGCACCAGGCAAATCGGCTGATCGGCGAGTGCCAGGTCATGAATGGATTGTGTGCCGCGTTCGTCGAGACCAACCGTCCACACGTGATGTTTCTGAAGAAGGGAAATTGCGGCAGGAACACCGCTGACGCTGGCGATCGGTACGTGTTCGATCGCCCCCGCTGCGGTCTTGGACACGGTCGCGCTCACGCGTGCTGAACGGTGCTTGGGAAGGATTATCCCGGTGACTCCCGCAGCATCGGCAGACCGGAACACGGCGCCAAGGTTGTGCGGGTCGGTCACGCCGTCAAGCATCACAAAGAACGGCAAGGGTTCCTCGATCAGCTCTTCAAGCTCAACCGATGGGAGCGGTTCGGCAACAGCGAGCACCCCTTGTGCGGATTCGGTGTGCGACAACGCGTCGAAAGCACCCCGACCAACTTCACGTATCGGGACTCGCCGATCGTTTGCGAGCAGCACGATGTCGTCAAGGATGTCCGCAGAATCGAGCCCCGTCTGCATCACGATCTCGCGGGCTGGACGTCTACCAGCGATCAGTAATTCGCGGACTGCCTGCCGGCCCTCGACTCGATCGCCGCCGGGACCTTTCGTACGTCTACCTTCACCCGTTGATCCTGGCGCGCTGTCGCCATCACCGACGACCGGTGCTGCATTGCGTGGCTTGCGCGGTGGGCCGGAGCGACGCGAACTCTGCCCTTGGCGAGACTGCCCCTGGCGAGATGGGCCTCCACCTGATCGCCCCTGGGGTCGACCTCGTCCTTTTGCCACTCTGAACCGTCCAAACTTCGCGACCAGGGCCGTTGTCGAAAAGAGCCGAGAACGGCGGGGTCAAACCTGCTCTAAAACTGTACGTCGTTCGTCGGACTTATTGCGGCTAGGTATCCAATCGAAGGCGGCGTAGAAAGGTCTGCACCCAAAAGCCCACGGTCCCCGCCATGTAAAGGGTGCCCCAACCTGCCCGACCGCCAAGCAAGAAACCGATGATCAACGCGGTCGCTTCGACCAACGTACGGGCGATCGAAACCCGCAGCCCGCGCCGGGTGAGGGCCGTCATGATCCCGTCCCGAGGGCCTGGTCCGAGACCAGAACCAATATAGAAGCCCGAGCCGACGCCAATAAGAACCGGCGCGACTCCGAGGGCCAGAATCCGGGCTGGCAGAGTTTCCAGGTCGGGAAGGACCGCCAGGGTTATGTCGACAAAGATGCCGATCAAGGTGACGTTGAGCAACGTTCCGATACCGATCGGCTCATCGATAATCGGAAAGATGATCAAGATGACCAACCCGGTCAGGATGATGGCCGTCCCGATGGAGATCGGAAGAATCTCCGAGAGGCCCTGATGGAAGACCGTCCAGGGGTTGACGCCAAGATCGGCCTCGACCGATAGGCCGAGTGCGATGCCAAAGAAGCTCAGGCCAAAGACGAGCCGAGAGAGGCGCTGCGCCTTGGGGGCTTCGATTCGATAAACGCGGTAGGGGCCTACATCGCGGGTTGCGGTCACTGCTCGGTCTTCGCCAACAACGCGACGGCCCAGCACGCAATACCGTCGCCACGACCGAGCGCTCCAATACCTTCGGTCCGCTTGCCCTTGACTAGCACGGGGGCATCGATGGCTTCGCCTAGCTGGCGCTGCATGTCTTCGCGCACGGGCGCGATCTTTGGTGCATCAAGCACGATGGTGCAGTCCGCGTTCACGACACTCCAACCCGCCTGACGAACCGAAGCTGCAGCCGACGCGAGCAGCTCGACGCTGTCAGCACCGGCATGAGCGGGGTCGGTATCGGGGAAGAAACCACCGATATCTCCAAGTCCGGCAGCGCCAAGGATCGCGTCGGTTATGGCATGGGCGATCACGTCAGAATCGCTGTGCCCCACGAGTCCTCGGTGGTCAGGAAAGGTGACCCCACCGAGCACGAGCTGGCGTCTCGGGTCGTCGGAGAACGGATGGATGTCAAAACCCTGACCGATACGAATTTCAGGAATTGCAGACACGGGGTTCCTTACGGACTCTTGGAAACGATTGCTTCAGCGAATGTGAGATCGGACGACACAGTCAGTTTGCGATTTTCCGGCTCGCCGTCGACGGTAGCCACCTCGTAGCCAAGATCACCGACCAGGGTCGCATCGTCGGTCGCGTCGGCACCTGTTGCGTGCGCGGCGCGGAGCGCCTCAGGTTGGAAGCCTTGAGGAGTCTGCACTGCCTGCAAGCTCGCGCGGTCGACGACGTGGCCGTCGACGTGACGAATCGAATCGGTCACGCCGACTACAGGAATTACAGCAGCAGCGCCGTTGGCGACCCGCTCGATAACTCGCGTGAAGAGCGCTGCTGTTGCAAGCGGCCTCGCGGCGTCGTGAACCAACACGACACTCGCCTTGGCGGCGACGGCGGCGAGGCCCGCCCGCACGGATTCGGCACGAGTCGCCCCGCCTGCCACGACAATTGCGTCGCCGTGAGCAGCCTCGGCTTGGGGAGACAGCGCGTCTTGGGTGTCGGCTACGGAATCTTCGGGAACAACGATGACGGTCTGATCTGAAACGGCGAGGACGGTTTCGAGAGTGTGCTCCAAGACCGAGCGGCCGGCGAGAAGTGCGAATTGTTTGCGGGTTCCAAACCGCAACCCGGAGCCTCCGGCGACGATGACAGATGAGACGAAGTCCGTAACTTCCTCGGACAAGTCAGCACGCGGGTGGCTCATGTCACTAGTATCGCCTGGTCATGGTTGATTCCTCACTTCTTACTTCGATCGACCTCTTTCGAGATGTTGATCAACCAATAATCGATGAGCTCGTTGCCGCGGCGACGGAAAAGTCCCTGTGGCGAGGCGACATCCTTTTCACCGAAGGGCAAGAGCCTGAAGCGCTCTACATCGTCATTACCGGTCGTATTGCGATCGCCAACAAATCCATCGACGGACGCGAGTCCGTCGTGGCATTGATGGAAGACGGCGACCTCTTCGGAGAGATGAGTCTCTTCGACGGGATGGGCCGCTCGGCCGAAGCTCGGGCGCTCGAACCCTCAAAGGTCGCAGAGATTCCTTACGCACCGGTTAAGGCGGTCTACGAAGCGCACCCAGAGATGTTGTGGCGTGTCGTCGACATGTTGACACGACGACTGCGTTCAATGGATGAAGCACTCGCTGACTCGGTGTTCCTCGATGTCACGGGCCGCACAGCGAAACGACTGCTTGAACTGGCTGGGGACTCCGATGAGTTCACCCTGCCCATTACCCAAGAAGAACTCTCGGGCATGGTCGGCGCCTCTCGCGAGCGCGTCAACAAGGCGATCTCCGCGTTCATCCGACTCGGTTGGCTCAGCCAAACCGATCGCCGCTACACCATCACCAACCGCCAACAGCTAGAAATCCGCAGCCGCTAGCCCTCCAAGCCTTAGACACCAGGGACTCCGTCCCAATTCTGGCGCCACGGGTTGGAGGACGAAAATCCTTGGCTACTTAAGGCGTGGCGGCAACAGCTCCGCAGCCGGGTCGAGGAGCGCAGCGACGGATCCCGGCGGCGCGGAAAAGACAACGCTTGTAGCCCGTGGCGTCAGAATCGCGGCGGAGCCGCTGACGCGTAAGGGCTACAAGATTTTCTCGTAGTAGGCGACTTCTTCGTCGCCGTCATAGGGGTTGCCTCGTCCCGTTTCGACAAAGCCGTACTTCTGGTGGAAGTGGTGTGAGTGCGCGTTGTCGGGGACGGTGTTGACTTCAGCGGTTACATAGAGCTTTCCGTGGCCGTAGGCCCAGGCTGCGAATGCGTCGTAGAACTTGGGTCCTAGCCCTTTGCCACGCGCGGATTCCGAGAGCGCGATGCGGTCGACATACGCGAACTTTGGATACCGCTCTTTGAACCAGGCGTAGTTGTTGCTCGTATACGTGGTGCTCGTCTCGTCGAGTCCGATGAGGAACCCAACGACCTCCCCCGCGTCGTCCTCTTCTACAGCGAAGAAGCCAGAGTTCTCGACGAAATAGGCCAGCTTGTCCGCGTCCATCTCTCCAACTTCAGGAACGCACTCGGCGTTGATGGCCAGAACGGCCGCGGCGTCGGATTCTTCGTAGGCTCGCATCGAGCCAGCCTAGGGCTAGTCGGCTCTATCGCCCGTCAGCTCTATCGCCCGTCAGGCTCAGAACGCAGCGGTGGCAGATCAGCCCAGTCGAGATCCGACTCGTCAACAGAGCGAGCGGCATCCTGGCGCGGAGCGTTAAACCCTGAACCCCCGAGAAGGTTGGTTAGGTGGAGCGCCTCTGTCAGCGTCTCCGCTCGAAGGCCAAGAATGCCCTCCGGTGTTGGTGGCGAACCGACCGGGATGACCGCGGTCGTGAAGCCGACGCGTGCCGCCTCTGAGAGGCGACGTTCCATCTGGCTGGCTTGGCGCAGTTCGCCTGCGAGACCAATCTCACCGCACGCCACGAGTCCGGGATCGAGTGCCTTACCGGTTATCGATGAGGCTAGGGACAACGCGATTCCGAGGTCGGCTGCCGGTTCGGCGATCTTGACTCCGCCGATAGCCGAGGCAAAAACGTCGGTTTTCGCGAAGCCGATCTCCGACCGGCGTTCGAGAACCGCGATGATCAGTGACAATCGTCCATTGTCGAGACCCGTGGCCGAGCGTCGTGGTGATGCCAGCGACGACGGAGCGATCAATGCCTGAACCTCGACCAAGAGGGGCCGGTGCCCGTCGAGTGTCGGGACGACAACACTGCCCGCTACCCCTTGGGCTCGGTCGGCGAGAAACAATCGGCTGGGGTCGCCAATGGAGCGCAGCCCCGTGCCGGTCATCTCGAAGACGCCGAGTTCGTCGGTGGCGCCAAAGCGATGCTTCACCGCACGAAGTAGCCGCAGTGCGTGGTGGCGATCACCCTCGAAAGCCAGCACGGTGTCGACTACATGCTCGAGCGCACGTGGGCCAGCCAGGCCACCTTCCTTGGTGACGTGGCCGACCAGAATGGTGGTCATGGATCGACGCTTAGCTTCGGTGACCAGGCGGTGAGCACAGTGTCGAACCTGTCCGACCGATCCCGGCGATGAGGACAGCTCGGGATCAAAGATGGTCTGGATGGAGTCGATGATGACCACGTCGGGTTCGATCTCGTCGCAATGCGACAGAATGGCCGAGACCGACGTTTCAGAAACCAGCCACAGACCATCGACAACCGCGTTGAGGCGGTCGGCGCGCATGCGAACCTGTGCGGCGGATTCCTCAGCCGAAACGTACAGACAACGCTGACCCTTGCGAGCCAGCGCGGCGGTCGCCTGCAGGAGCACGGTGCTCTTGCCGATCCCCGGTTCGCCGCCGAGCAGCGTGACCGACCCCGACACGAATCCCCCTCCGAGCACACGGTCGAGTTCGCTCGCTCCGGTTGAGACCTTGGCGGCGTTGTCGATGACGACATCGCCGATCGGCCTCGGGGCTTCCTGGATGACTACGGGAGCTTTGGCGATCTTCTCTGCGATCTCTTCATCGTGACTGTTCCATTCGTCGCAGTCTGGACATTGCCCGATCCATTTCGGAGCGGCGTGACCGCACTTGTTGCAGACGAACCGTGTCTTGAGCTTTGCCATGGGCGCAGACTACGAAACCACTGTGACAGTGAAGAGCTGTCGGTACCGGGCGGTGACCGCAGCGCGCTGTTCGGGAGTATCGGCGGCGCGAAGCGCTCGGTGATACACAGCGAGGTGTCGACGGCGGCGGTCGGCGATGTTTGGCTGACGAAATGATGGGTGGGTGTTGACGTGCATGGTGTCTCCTTGAGACGTACGCAGCCGGGCCTTGACGGCCCGGCTGTTACGGGTGCTCCGCCCGCATGCGTCATTATCATAGACGAACAATTGTTCGTCGTACAAGTGTTTGCTTCAGTTTTCTCGCGCGCCAGTCGACAACGTCGCAAAACGAAGAACAGCCCCCGGGTGATCCCCCGGGGGCTGCGTCAACGTTTAAAGGGTCGTGGCGTTAGGCGGTTTCTTCTTCCTGACGTCGTCGACCGATCAAGGTCAGCGAAAGACCAGCGGTCAGCAGAACCAGGGCGTAGAGAGCCAAGGTCCAGCTTTCGCGTCCGGTCACAGCCAACGGCGTCGGCGTCGACGTTGGGGTCTCGGCTGCAGCCAAGACCAAGACCGCACCATCGTGGTCGTCCTCGTCGCCGGCAACGTTGTTGATTTCGTCATCGACGACGCTGTCAGCGTTCGAGGTGTCAGCAATCGAGTCGACATCGGGAACCGGATCACCGTTGGGAAGAAGCAGCGCTGCGCCGTTCACACCAGTTGCGAGCGCAGAAGCAATCTCTGCCACGTTCTCCAAGTCACTTCCATCAACCACGATCGTGGTGACATCGACACTTGCCTCATCGCCAGGGGCGAGAGGTCCAGCGATGTTGATCGTCGCGTTGCCATCGGCGTCTTCAACCCAATCGGCATCAGCTAGTTCGAGGCCTGTCGGAATGTAATCGATCACGTCGATATCGCTAGCGTCAACCTCACCCTGATTAAACACCGTGATCGTCCACGTGACCGCGTCGCCAACAGCAACGGTGGCCGAGTTCGATCCATCTTGAAGTGTCTTACGCAATGCAAGGTCGAAGACTGGTACTTCGACGGTTACCGGTGCGGGGTCGTTGTCGTCCTCGTCGCCAGAGCCGTTGTTGATCT
>CAYTUB010000025.1:0-33550 GCA_964441145.1 uncultured Acidimicrobiales bacterium | reverse complement strand
CGAGTTGGCCCCGATCGCAGGAATGGCCACCCGCAAACACTTCAGGGGCGAATAGACCGGCTAGACGGCTATCGCCTAGCGCTACTCAATGACGTCCAGTGCTGGAAGGCCATCGATCGAGGTCGCATTCTTGTTGGCCCAATAGTCCTGAAGTTCTCCGTCGGCCTTGGCGCTCAAACTCTCTTCGAGACGCTCACGATCCTCGACGTAGTCCATGAAGGGCACGGCGTAGCCACACGATGTGGATGTGCGGTCGATGTCCGCGACCACGATTGACCGAATTCCGCTGCGATCAGGAAAGCCGTCGATGAGGTCATCAAACTCAGGGTCGCCTGGCTGAACATGGCGACCCGAGCCGTAGAGCCTCACGATGTTGGGCTTTCCTTCGAAGGCACAGAACATGAAGGTGATCCGCCCGTTGTCACGTAGGTGAGCAATCGTCTCTGCCCCGCTCCCCGTGAGATCGAGGTAACACACGCGGCCTGCGTCTAGCACCCGAAACGAGTCGTAGCCCTTTGGTGAAACGTTCACCCTCCCATCCACACTCGGAGCGGTCGCAACAAAGAACATCGGCTGTTCTGCGATGAACGCCTTCATGGCATCGGTGATGGATTCGTAAGAACGCGCCATGGAGCCACGGTAGAACGAACAAAGCCGGCCCCGAAGGACCGGCTTGTTTATTAGTGGCGGGGGCAGGATTTGAACCTGCGACCTTCGGGTTATGAGCCCGACGAGCTACCAAACTGCTCCACCCCGCGACTGACAAGGGTAGCGGGGTTCACCTGCAGTTCAACCGGCGTGGGGATCGGCGAAGCCGTCATTGCGGTTTCGTGGAGAGCTGTTCGAGGATGAGTCGGCTATCGGTTTGGCGCACTCCGCCTTCTTCGCGAAGCCGATTGAGCAAGTCGTTCAGGTCTTCGGCGGAAGCCACTCGCGCCCGGATCCGAAAGTCGAGCGGTCCGGTGAGGTGAAAGCACTCGACCACCCGTTCGTCATCAGCGACAAGGACCATGATCGCACTGCGATCTCCGCCATCGACCAACCACACGTCGATGGTGGCCTCGATTGGCCGGCCGAGTGCGTCGTGGTCGACCTTGGCTTCAAAGCCGACGATGATCTTGCGGTCAATCAAGCGCTGCAAGCGTGCCCCGGCAGCATTGGGGCTTAACCCGACCTCACGACCGAGCTCCCGCTGAGTAATTCGACCGCGCTTTTGCACTATGCCGAGTATTTCGCTGTCAATATCATCAATCACAGTGCTTTTGACTGTACAAGCGTTCCCAGGCACACAAAACCAGTGCCAAACTCGGCCAAAAGTCGGTCATTGTGAGTCATACCCCCGGACGCCAGAAAGGCCCTGACATGACCACGAATCAGAACACCGAATTTCAACAGCTGCTCGATGCCTGGAATCAGCATCAGGAGCTTCGACAGAACGGCGCCCCCGTTGCCGACCTCTTTGCTTCGCGCACCAAGCTCGAGCGAGTTCGCCAACACGTGGCAACCGCTGCCTGACGATTGGCCCGTTGCGCCACTTGGCCGACCGAGCAAACACTTAGGATTGCGTCATGGCCATCGTGATCGCTCCGCATTTCACGGTCCCCGATCATGAACTCGACTGGAAGTTCACGACCTCGGGTGGTCCAGGCGGGCAGCACGCCAACAAGGCAGCAACCCGCGCCGAGGTGGTGTGGAACATCGAAGCATCGGTCGTTCTCACCGACGCTCAACGTCGCCGGCTTCTCGAACGGGTTGGACCAACCCTGCGGGTAGTGGTTGACGACGAGCGCTCACAGCTCCGAAACCGCGACATCGCAGAAGAGCGATTCGCGAACCGAGTGCGCCAGGCCCTGGCAACCCAAAAGAAACGACGCCCCACGAGACCCACCCGGGGGTCCCAGCGGCGTCGGGTCGAAGCAAAGCGCCAGCGCAGTCAGACCAAAGCAAACCGACGCCGTCCATCTCACGACGACTAGTCGAGAACCCCACCCATTGTTGGTGTGACCCTCGACCCCTGAGATGTGACGCGTGCCAACACTCATATAGGACATGAATTGCCCACCTGTGCCGTTACTTAGGAGGTGACCACAATGACTCGACTCAACTCTGGACTTGACGTGAGCCGCAACGCGGCCAAGACGTCAGCGCGCTGGTTCAACGGCTTGTCGCGCCACGGCCTCGTCGCCGCAGAACGCATTGCTTCAAAACCGCAAACCCGTACCGGTGTGCGCCAAGTCGCCAGCCTCTTCAGCGGTGTCGTCATCATTGGCCTCGGCGTATCGCTGTTCATTCACAGCGGCCTCGGCGTACCGGCATATGACGTGATGCTCAGCGCGCTGCGCGATCGTCTGGGCATTAGCCACGGTCAGGCGGGCTGGCTCTTTACCGGCCTGCTCTTCCTTGTGGCGACCGCTCTCGGACGTCGGCCAAAGATCAGCGGACTGTTCTACCTGCTGTTCGCGGGAATCTCCGTCGATGTGTGGCTGAGCCTGATCAACGATCCGGAACTGCTCGTCGTCCGGATGCTCTTCGTCGTGTTCGGTACGGCGGCGATTGCCACCGGCGTTGCACTCGTAATTCACGCCGGGCTCACCGGCGGTTCAATCGAACTGCTGATGCTGGCAGCGGAGGACCGGGGACTCAACCCCTTCCGCGTCCGTCAATTCCTAGAGATCGGGATCGTCGCCCTCGGCGTAATCCTCGGCGGCGACCTTGGTTTCGCGACCGTGTTCTTCGTGGTTGCGATGGCGCCGATGCTGCGGGCAGGACGACAAGCGCTCGAAGATCATCGTCGTGGCCGAGCCGAACGGCTCCGCCCGGTCTGGGAGTAACGCCAAACCAGCATGCATCGGGTTAGGCCACTGATCGCAGTGGCCCTAGTCCGGTGCGGGCTGACGGCTTTGGTTCTCGTAGGCGTCGTGAAGCCAGATCGTTCTCTGCGGATACGGGATTGATATCCCGTGAGCGTCGAGCGCCTTCTTCAAACGACCGCGGATGAGTCGGGCAACCACCCATTGCTCGTTCGGATCGGTCTTGACGACAGAGCGGATCACCACCGAGCTTTCCTTGAACGCTTCGACGCCTTGCACTTCGGGCTCCTCGATGATCGTGGCCGTTTCGGCCTTCTCCGCCCAGACCTCGTCGAGGACGGTCTTGATCACGTCGATGGCGTGGTCGATATCGGTCTCGTACGACACCTCGATGTCGAAGATCGATTTCGACCACAGCTGCGAATAGTTACCAACGCGCTTCACCTGACCATTCGGCACGGTCCAAAAGACGCCGTGGACGTCGCGTATTCGGGTGGTGCGAAAGCCGACCTCGACGACCTTGCCCGTCACCTCGCCCACATCGATGACATCACCCACGCCGTACTGGTCTTCGATAATCACGAACATGCCTGCGAGAAAATCACGGACGACCGACTGCGCACCAAAGCCCAACGCGATTCCGGCCACGCCAGCGCTTGCGATCAGCGGCCCCAATGAAATGCCGAGCTCGCCGAGAATGAGGACGATCGCTGTGGTCCAGACCACGATGCTGACCAAGCCTTCGAGCATGTTGCCAATGGTTAGTGCTCGCTGCTCGCCGCGTTCGCGCTGCTCGGATCTCGTCATCGATATCACCCGACGGATGACGGGATTATCCGACACATCATCGCTCGGCGGTTGACCGCTGCGCTCAGCGATCGACTGGGCGAAGCGTCTGACAATTCGGCGAAGGATGCGAACCATGACCCAGGCGAACACCACGATGAAGAGGATTCGAAGCGGCCGGTCGACAACCCAGTCGGCGAGCTGAGCCCACGCTTGGCTACCGGTGCGATCAAAGACCCACTCGCACAGCAGACGCTGATCATCACCACATGCGTTGACTACGTCCTGAAAGGCCAGGCTGACATATCCAAGAACGAGCATCGACCCCCCAAAGTGGACACCCCATCTTGGCCGCATCGACACCATCAGGTGTTGATGCCAGCCAATCGTCTCGCCTCCACCAAACGCGGTGCCTGACGGGCTAAGTTATGCCCCGTTGGAGAGGGCCGCACGCGGGCGTTGCAGGAGAAACCTCACCACATGTTGACTAACGAACCCGTTTTCGATCCCACGAACGTCAGTGACGACCAGGGGGAACTACTACAAGCGGTTGTCGTCCAGCTCCATCAGGTCACCGAGCGTCTGACCGTCCTCGAAAACGCCCAAATGCACGCGACCGCCAATCCGGTCACTCGCGCGCGTGCAAAGGTTCGTCATCACGACCCGCACATGCAGCGCCAAACCGGTTGGCAACAAACCCACCGCTAGACAATTGAGCCGCTAGGCAGACTCGGTCGTGTCGTCATCGTCGACGGTCTCTAGCTCTGGTTCGTCTGCCTCAACCTCAGCGAGCAGATCCTCGAGCTGTTGACGAGCTTCGGTTTGAAGCCGCTCAAACTCGGCAAAGTCGGGCAACGCCTCGTTTGCTTCGTCGAACAGCTCCAGCACTTCGAAGAGCCGCTGTGCGACCTCCTCGCCAGCGTCGCCAATATCGATGGTGCCTGTTGGGCCGTCGAGGCCGTCGATGTCTTCGATAACGACCGGTCCCGGTGATCCGGCCACGAGCGATGCAGCTTCTTCGGGAGTCAGGTTGAAGAGTTCACCCAGTGCGCCGGCATAGGTTGGAGAGAAACCAATGCGGTCACCCTGAACAACGGCCACAAAGGTGACCTCTGGTTCGGTGATCTGGTTTGGATTCTCCGCTGGTGGCTCACGTCGAACAAAGAACGGTCGGACGTAGACGACCGTGTCCTCGACGAGCAGGACCTGCAGGTTGCCCGACAAGAACTGCGAACCGCTCTGACCAAGCTCGGTGCTTTCCTCAGAAATTCGAGGATCGGCGTTCAACGTTTCGTCGACCTGGAACGGACCGGTGACCAAGACGTTGCCGCCCGTACTCATCTCGTACTCTCGCAGCTCTAGCTGACCGGATTCATCGGTTCGACCCACGAAGTACGACGTGAGCTCTCGAAGACCACCGGCGGGTACGAACGGTCTCGAGATGATGAAGCTGGTTTCGTCCTCATCGGGAAGCCGGGTCAGCTGGTAGTACGGATCAACAGGGCGGCTGCGGTCAGGAACCACACGTGGGTTCGCTGGGTCCGAGCGGTCGATGCGGGTGATTGCCGTGCCGGCAGATTGCGAGTCGGAGTTGTCGGCAACATCCCACGCAAGATCGCCGGAGAAGAAATCGTCGACGGTGTCGAGGTAGTAGCGGCCCCACATACCGGTCTGCACGATGAAGAGATCTTCGGGGTAACGCAAGTGGGTGCTGATTTCTTCTGGCATCTCCGAAGCGCTCCTGAAGAGATCGCCAAATACCTGTCGGTACGAGGTCAGAATCGGATCGTCAGGATCGACGACGTAGAAATCGACAGTGCCGTCGTAGCCATCTACGACGACCTTTACCGAGTTGCGCACGTAGTTGAAGTTTCGTACCAACCCAGAGTCGTTCGGCAGCTGGGTGGTCTCCGCGAACTCGCCGTACGGGAACCGGTCAGAGGTCGTGTATGCGTCGATCACATAGGAAATGCCGCCATCGACGACCACGGGGTATGGGTTCGAATCGAACTGCAAGAACGGCGCAATGCGTCGCGCCCGTTCGGTCACATCACGAGCAAAGATCACTTCGGTTTCATCGGTGACGATGCCCGAGATCAACGGTTCGATCGCTCCGAAACGGAACGAGAACGCAAGCCGAGAGAAGAAGCTCGACATCGGAATGCCGCCCTCTCCGGTGTACTCGGCGCCATCGGGATCAAACTCACCCGAGGTCGTACCGGTCACGGCGTACTGGTTGATGTCCTCGCCGAAATAGACCTGAGGTTGGTCGAGGAAGACTTCGTCTTCAAGGTTGTTGTTCAGCGGCGCATCGCCGATCAGGAAGACCGGTTCGCCCGACGCGTTGAAGTCGTTCGCTGGAGCCAAGACAAGTCCGTAGCCGTGGGTTCGCACAGCATGGCGCACTTCCCACGAGATACTCGCCTGATCGCCGAGCTCTCGAACGCCGACCACCACAGGAGTGGGCTCGCCGTCAATGTCATAGCGATCGATGTCGACCTTTTGCCCGAAGTCATCGTAGATCTCGCGGTCTCGCTGCAGGAGCGTGAAGGAGTCGTCGACAATGCGCGGGTCGAGCAGGCGAACGTTGGAGAAGATGTCGCCGCTGGCAAGGACTTCCTCGCGAGTGAGCGGTGCTTCGTCGAAGGTGAAGTCACCGTCGATCACGTCGTCGAGACCGAGCCCGACGCGGGTCCCATCAATGTGGCGTTCGATGAACTCGCGCTCTCGAGCAAGCTCATCTGGAGCTACCTGGAACTGCTGGATCACGGCCGGGTAAATGCCGCCAGCGAGCACAGCGATCAGCGCCCAAAGACCAACGGCCACTGCGGGAAGAGTCCAACCGCGACGGCGAATATTTAGAACCAACAAGCCAACGGAGAACAACGAGATCAGCATCAACAGCTGGATCGCAGGCAGGGTGGCGTTGAGGTCGGTAGAAAACGCGCCGCGGGCGAAGCCTTGATTCGACGTCAGCAGTTCGAAGCGTTGAAGGAAATAGTCGGCGGCCTTGAGTGCGGCGAGGATCGCCAAGATCACCGAGATGTGCGCCTTGACCTGCGGCGTTGTTCGCCTGTCGATGGTTTGGATGCGGATGCCGCCGTTGATGTAATGCCAGATGGCGGTGATGATGCCGATGATGATGAACGCAGCGAAGAACCACGACACCACGAAGGTCAAGAACGGCAAGCGGAACACATAGAACGAGAGATCGCGCCCAAAGACCGGATCGACCTCACCGAAGGGGATTGGGTTGGTGAACAGCAGCCACTCGTTCCACTGGGCTGCAGCGCCAGCACCGGCCACGAGAGCGAAAAAGCCAGCGATGGCAAAGCGAACCAAACCGTTGCGGCGCCCAATGGTCTCGTGCCAACGAGCGAGGAGTTCTTCCTCAGGCCCCGGCGGGCGTAGTGCCGGTGCGATGCGGTCAGCGATCACGAGGTTGATCCAGGCCAACACAAAGAAGATCGCTACGAAGACGATGGAAAGAACGACCTGCGCGCTCAAGATGCCCGTCCAGATGGACGTGCGCTGCAGGTCCTCAAACCAAAGGAAATCGGTATAGAGGGTTAGTAGTCCACGGAGCGATGCAAGGAGTACGAGAAGCGCGACGATAAATACCGCACCCAACACCCGACGTCGCCCCGAGCGAACCACTTCAGTTTCTGGTTCCACGGATTCTGTGCTCATGGTCGATCCAAGACTATCGGAGCAATAGACATCGCGTCCGTCGCGCCTATGAAGTTCGCTTCGTTAGGTAACGAAGGTCTCGAATGGACTTCTCAACCTGTAGCTGGCGCGACGTCGTTCTCAATTCGAGAGACACACGCTTCGACACCCGACGTCTTGAACTCGCGATACATGCTCCGCATCGAGTCGACGATTGCATTGGTGTCATCTTCGGCGCTCAACGCGTCCGAGACCTTGCGCCGGATCTGATCGACAAATCCTTGAATAGGTTCGATCCCATCCCCCAGACCGGCGAGCTGCGATTCGATCGCGTTCCAGTAGCTCTCGATGTGCGCGTCGACCGAGTCCAAGATCTCTTCGAGCGAAGGGACATCTTCGCGGCCCTTGAGCGTGGACATAACACGGCTCTGTTCGTCGGCGAGAACCCGTTTCATACGGCGCGCGATCTCGGAGCGATCGATACCGACAGCGTCGGCCGGTTCCTCGACCGCTGCTACTTCTTCGACCGCTGTTTCCTCAACGGCTACTTCTTCAATCGCTGTTTCCTCAACGGCTACTTCTTCAATCGCTGTTTCCTCAACGGCTGTTTCCTCAACTTCGGGAGCGGCGGATTCGCTGGAGCCGCGGAGACTCGCAAACAGATCATCAACGGAGTCGCCGGTACCAAACTCTTCGTCTAGCTCGGCAGCCTTAGCTGCTTCTTCTTCGGTGACTTCTATCTCTGCTGGATCTTCATCGCCCGACGCGTCGATCTCTGCAGAGCCGTCGACATCATCGGTCTCGGCAGAGCCGCCGACATCATCGGTCTCGGCAGCGTCGTCGACGTCATCGCTGTCGACGAGTTCCTCTTCTTCTGACTCGGCGACCTCCTCTGACCCGGACTCGTCTGCGTCGACGATTTCCTCTGCATCGAGTTCTTCTTTGTCGAGTGCAGCAACGTCAACGTCTTCGTCTTCATCTGTCGAAACGACCGACACGATGGGGGTCGGCGTCCTGCTCTCGCCTGACTTCGCCGAGGTCTCGTCTTCTCCAGCGTCCTTTGCCCGACCTGACGACGCTGCTCTTCCTGCGGCTGGGTGGCCCTTGGTTTCAACATCTGAGCGGGCCTGCTCAAGGGATACAACCGGAGCAAGACCGGTCACCGCCGCTGACTTCTCCGAGTTCTCGCTGGGCGCCTCAGACACATCGGTGACATCTGAGGAGTCAACATCCTCGACGGTCTCCCCATCGACGTCGCCAGCATCGGCATCAAGATCAGCGACTGGTTCGACAGAACGAGGCCCTTTGGAAGACCCCACGTCTGCATTCCTCGGAGGAGTGCTCGTCGGAATGGCCTTCGAAGTAGCAGCCTTGTTGGTGGGCGTCGCCGGCGACACAACTGGCAACGGGCCGGTGTCAAGAAGCCCCGAAAGGCGAGCGGTTTCGATCTCCGCTTCGAGCTCTTCGATCGTCGTGTCGGACACGGTGTGACCAGCGGTCTCCGCTGCCGCTCGAGCCTCCGACATCGAAATCGTCAGCTCCTGAGAGATTTCGTCGAGTGCTCGGCGCACGGTTTCGTGTGAGGCCAGCAGCCGTTCCCTGCCAGCACGTAGTTGTTCGATTTGTCGCCGCGCCGCAGTGCGACGTCGAGCGAGATCTTCGAGGATCTGGCGGCGCGTCATCTCGGCTTCTCGGATGATTCGGCTCGCGTCTTCGCCTGCTTCGACTTGCGAGTTCGATGACTCGGTGCGCATATCGGTTGCGTCACGCTCGGCATTGGCAACGATCGCGGCCGCTGCCTCAGCAGCTTCGATCTCGGTGGTGGTGCGAATCCGTTCGGCATCGTCGCGGATTCGTTGTGCGGCCGCGTCTGCATCGATCGAGCGTTGGGCATGTAGCTCTTCGGCCGCGGCCCGGATCTCGTCTGCCTCAACCTCTGCTTCGGCAATTCGGTCGGCGGCCGCTGCCCGGGCTTCGGCCAGGACTCGCGCGGCGTGTTGACCGAGCTGCTCGGTCAAGGCCTCTTCATCGAGCTCCACAGGTTCAGCGACGGTAGCCGGCGTATCGGCCACGGAGGCTTGCGCCCCCTCCAGGTCGGCAAGGAGTGCGTCGCGCTCATCGAGGAGCGCTGAAACCGTCTTTGCAGCCGCACGAAGGTGACTTCGCACGCTGTCTGGGTCGAGCCCGCCTCGGCGCTTGGTTTCAAAGGATGCGCCAGAGATCTCATCAGGCGACAGATAGTCGTTCACGACAAGATCGTATGCGCCCAGCCTGGCGTGGTCGGTGACCGATGCAGGCGACCTTATATTTACAGCTGACCGTTCACCGGCAGCTCGTCGACATTGCCACCAAATTCGGCGAGCATGTCAAGGGCATCACTCAAAGTAGCGACAGACTCGACACGAAGTTCAGGGACCGCTGCGGAGGCCTCTTCGAAGTTTCCTTCGGGAACGATGAACACATCGGCCCCAGCCTCATGGGCGGCAAACGCTTTTTGGTGTGCTCCACCGATTGCGCCGATGTTGCCAGCGCGGTCGATAGCGCCCGTCACAACGATGTTGGCCCCGCCGGTCAGGTCACCTTCCGTGAGCACATCGAGGACCGTCAAGGTGAAGGCCAACCCCGCTGATGGCCCGCCGATGTCCTCGGTCGTGAAACCGACATCGATCGGCAGTTCCGCATCACGGAACTGTGTGTCGACGAATTGAAGTCCGGCACGCTCTAGAGCCCGATTCGCGAGGGTCACATCAAAGGCCACGGTGGTTTCCTCGTCGCCAGAACCTCGGATTGCTTCGATGCTCACCGTGTCGCCAGAGCGTCGTTGCCCAAGAGCCCCGACGAGTTCTTCGAAAGAATCGATAGCTTCGTCGTCGAGACGGACGATGCGGTCCCCAGCCTCGAGAAGGTCCTCGACTGGCCCGCCGGGTACGGCGTCAGCAATGGTTGCGCCTACGCCCTCGTCGATGACACTGGCATCTCGCGAGATGCCGATGAATCCGGCCGTGTCATCGGTGAGCTGGATCTGTACTTCTTGGGGGGCTTCGCCAGGTCGGCCAGCGAGCAGAACAAGCTCGTCGTCGACGTCGAGGGCCGTAATGAGATCGAACAGTTCGTTGACGGTAGCGATGGGCTGGCCATTGGCCTCGGTAATCACATCGTTACGTCCCAGGACATCTTGAAGTTGGCCACCTTCAACAACGTCGATGATCACCGCGCCAGCAGGTTCTGCGGTTTCGAAGCCGAGATGATTCAGCGCCGCAGCGATTGCGGTGTTCTGAGACGACAACATCAGTTGCGCGTTCTCTTCGCGCTGTTCGTCCAACGTACGACCGCCCAAGATCACATCTTCGTGAAAGACCTCATCGCTGTCTTGGAGGTTCGAGATGAGCCAGTCGATGGGGGTTAGCCGGCGCTGGTGCACCGTGACGAAGCTGACCTCTCCCGGGCTCGTGAACGAATCGCTGCCCTCGACCTCGACGAACGACTCGGTCTCAAAGGTGTTTCCCGGTTCGAACGCGAAGTAGGGAAGCTGCACGAGAAACAGTGCGGCGCCGCCGATAAAGCACAAAAAGGCGAGGATGAAGAAGAACTTTGTGAAGCGCGACGGAGGATCAAAGAGCTCGGGTGGAGCTATTCCGGCTGTTTCTTCGGGTACGTTCTGAGGGACGTCGACCGTATCGGTCACGGATTTATCCTCGCCTTCTCGCAACTTGAGCAGGATGAGTTGGCCCTGTCCACTGATTTCGAGTCACTACACAAGCATCGCATGTGATCTGATGAACACCTCCTCACCACCACAACTTCCCGTCGAGCCAAAACCCGAACGGTCAATTCTCAAGAAGCTCGGACTGGGGTTCGAGCCGCCTGCACAAGCAGAGTACGGCCCTGACGCCTACCCGTCACTATTGCGACGCATTGTGTCGATCTTCTTGTTGCTGGTTCTCACCGTGTTCATCGGAATCGCGATCGCCGGAGTTATCGGTGCGGTGATTCTGGTGGTTGGCTTCCTGCTCGAGCAGGCAATCAGCGGTTAACGCCCAAACAAGCCGCGTCGCGGACGCTCAGCTTCGGCGTCGCTCAAGGCATCTGCAACCGTCTCAGCAGCGTCAGATCCCGCAGCGTCTGTCGGGTCACTCTCGACGATGCGGCCAAACAAGCCAGCCCCTGCGTCAGTGGCAGGCGTCGTGACGTCCCCATCAATAGGTGGAGGCGGAGGCGTGACAGATGTAGCCGTTGCGAACGGGCTCTCCGAACGGGTCGTCGTCTCCTCGACTGCTGCGACCTCGTCTACTCGATCGGGGGTCTCCATTGGAGCCGGAAGATCGATGGGTTCGGTAGCGAGAATGTCGGCATCGTCAACTGTTTCGACAGAAGCTTCCACAGGAGCGACTTCTTGGGCTGGCGCTGCGGTCTCGAACGCTGATGAAGTCTCAACAGGTGCGGGGTCAAACGATGCAGGCATCTCCTGCGCAGGAATCCCACTCGCCATTGCTGACGACGAACCCGCGGAGGCCGTAACGGAGCTATCGGACTCGCCGGACACCTCCACGCGGTAGTAGGGGCGGAAGTCGTAGCGAATCTCTTCGGTCTTGAAGATTCGAGGACTCTCGACGGAATCTACATTGCGCAGGCGCTCTGCGGTGACGATCGCAAGGTCGAGGTCACCACATTCTTCGACTCCACTCGTTCCATCCGACTTCTGATACACAACTATGTACGACATGTACTGCTCCAACATCTCCGTTGACTTGTACCTGATCGGCGATATCGACGCCGATTTGAGAACTCGGTGCCCACTCGACGGATCAATCCGTTGAGTGACCAACGCGCCACGCTCATTCTTGCCGAAGCCCGAGGTGATGTGAACGCGCTGCAACGTGCTCGTACCTCCGAGGATTCCACAATTCGGGCGGTGGCGCTCGGCGGACTCGATCGGCTTGAAGCGCTCACCATCGCAGACCTCACTGCTGCCCTCGGCGACCAAGCGGCCGAAGTTCGCTGCCGTGCCATCGAGCTCGCGATCGGCTTTGGCGAAATCGACCTCGTCCCGATGCTGCGCGATCGTGACGATCTCGTCGTCGAGACCTGTGCCTGGGCCTTAGGCGAACGGGGCCCTGCCGTCAGCAGTGTCGTGCGACCATTAAGCGACGTCGCGTCCTCACACGACGTGTCGATTTGTCGGGAGGCGGCAGTCGCCGCACTCGGCGCGATTGGTTCACCCGATGGTCTCCCCGCCATACTCGCCGCGATGCAGGACCGAGCGCCCGTCCGTCGGCGCGCTGTTCTGGCTCTGGCACCATTTGACGGCGAGCAGGTCACCGACGCACTTCACGCCGCGCTCGAGGACCGGGATCGCCAAGTCCGCCAGGCCGCTGAGGATCTCCTCGGCACCTAGTTCTTCCTCCCCTGTCTTGCTCCGTCGGGTCGGGTCTGTAACGGGGTGGCAGCTGAGAGCGCCGGAGACCGTGTAAAACACACAGGTCGACCCATACGGGTCGATCTAAGGAGCGAGCGGCGTGTCCGATCCAACGATTCCCGGGTTCACCATCGTTGAACGCATCGGAAGCGGTGGGTTCGCGACCGTCTACCGCGCGCTCCACGACGAAACCCAAGTCGAGTGGGCAATCAAGGTTCTGCGCGATCACGGAGCCGAATCTGACGACCTCCGAAGATTCGAGCGAGAACGCACGACAATGCATGCGCTCAGCGGCCACGACAACATCGTGTCGGTTGAAGGCTCCGGTGTCACCGAGGACGGCCTCCACTACACCGTTCTTGAATACGTTTCCGGAGGCTCGGTTCGCGACCGGCTCCGAGCAAGCCGAGCCCTTCACTGGACCGAGGCCGTCTCGATCGGCATACAGATCTGCGATGCTCTCGACCTCGCTCATCGAAACGGGGTACTCCACCGAGACGTCAAGCCCGCCAACATTCTTCTCGACGGTGACGTCGCCAAACTGACAGACTTTGGCATCGCACGGCTGGTCGGCCAAAGCGCGGTCACCCAAGCGCAATCGATCATTGGCACGCTCGCGTACACCCCGCCAGAAATCCTCCACAACCAATCCTTCGACGGACGCGGCGATATCTACCAACTCGGCATCTCGCTCTACGAAATGCTGCTGGGGCGACCGCCGTTCACCTCCACCGCCACCGACAACCAGGCGGCGGTCATGCGACGGATCCTCGAAAATCCAGCGCCGTCTTTGGCTCAGTTCGATATTCCCCAGCCGCTCTCAGACCTCCTCGACGAAGTGCTGGCCAAAGATCCAGCCGATCGCCCGCAAAGTGCATCGCGATTCGGTGAACGACTCGCCGCCCTCGACCTAGGTCCCTCAGCAGATCGCGCAACTCCTTTGGCCCCAAACGTCGAGAACCCCGACTCGTCGGCCACCGTCGTCGACGACCGACCGTCCGAAACCGTCGTTAGCCCGACCCCCCAAGGTGACCCGAAACCATCTCTGCTGGCCTCCGAGCCGATTGTCGAACCATTTCGGATTGGCCCAGCTGACCCCGTCGTCATTGCCAAACAAGCCGACCCCGTTGAGGTCCCCGATCCCGCGCCGGTCGAAGAAGTAACGCTCACCGCTGCTTCGACCCCAAACCCCCCGCCCGATGTTGGGTCGAGCGATCGTTGGAAGTGGCTCGCCGCAGTCGGCATCTTCGTCTTGGCGATCGGCGGTGGGGTGCTCGGGTTCCTGTTCGCAAGTTCCAGCCAAAGCGATCCCGATCCAGGTGATGGGGCTGCCACTGAGGAACAGATCGGTGAGGAGTCCGAGTCGGTCAATGCCGCTTCCCCAGCGCCTGCGTTTGCGCCCTTCGCTCCGGAGATTTTCGCGGCCCCCGACGGTAGCCAGGGAATTGCGTTCGGCTCGGTGTCTAACACCGGAGGGCTCAGCATTGTCGGCGCAGCGGGAGACGGAGACAGTGTTCGCTCACAGACTTCCCAATTGTGGACGATCGGGCCACAAGGTGACTCCCTGGTGTCGCTGCACCGACCGAACTTTCCACGCGACGACTCAGCATCTACCGAGGGTCAACGCCTCTGGGATATCGGAGTAATTGACGGCGAGACATTTCTTGCCGTTGGTGATGCACCGGCAGGCGGATTTGGCACACAGAGTGTTGCATGGATCGGCGCAGCCTCCGGAGAATTCGTTCCCGTCTCCAATGCCACCCTTTCTAGTGAAACTGAAGGTGCCCATTCCTTAAGAGCCGTTGATACTGACGGTGCCGATGCCTTCCTGGTCGCTGGTGGTCGCGAGGAGAGCAATGCCTCCATCCCCGCACTCTGGCGCGTTACCCAAGTGAACGACAGCTGGGAAACGACCGAGTGGACACTCCTCGACATCAACAGTGACGGCGACCCCGACCGCACCGGTGACGGCATACTCAACGATGTGTTCAGCAACGGTGATGTTGCCGTGGCCGTCGGCTACGACGACGCCGCTGCGGTGGGCGTCATCAAGATCCGCCGCGGCAGCACTTGGGAGGACCTCATCGCACCGATTCCCAACGCTGAACTCGAGAGCGTGACGATCATCGGCGAACGCGTCATCGCCGTAGGCGCGGTCGGCGACGAGACCGACAGCCAAACTCCCCTCGCCATCGTGGCCGACATCGACGGCAACGGATTCCTCCATGAGCTACCCCTCAGAGGAACGAGTGGACTCGCTCGCGACGTGGAGACCACAGCGTCGGGTTCGGTCATCGTTGTTGGCGACGACCGCGACGGGGACGTCTTCGGCGGCGGAATCTGGGGACTCCTCCCCGGCGACACATTTGGCGAGGACCGCTGGACAACGCGGGCCAATGGCGCGTTGCAGGCAATCGATGGGTTTATCGAACTCTGGTCGGTGTCAGAATTCGACGGCCAACTCTTCGTCTTTGGCCGAACCGAGGATGACGGTCGACGCCCCGCTGGAGCGTGGACCCTCGATCTCAGCTCGTAGGCCAGCCTCGCCGGCCGAGCAACCCCAACATTCGTTGCACGGGCGGTGCCCCTTCCGGCGGGGCGATCGAGTCGCCAAATTGCTGAGAGTCTCGTAGCCCGTCGAACATCGGCAACAAGAAGTCGAGCACCGCATCGGCGAGTTCTTCGGGGATCTCCACTTCGATACCGGTCGCCTCTGCGAGGTCCCAGGTATGTGTCAACACATCGACGAGCCGGAACCGCGCCACCGCAGCACCGGTTTGGGGGCCAGTCGGATGCTGCACCGTGGCCTCCATAGCGCCCGGCGCGCGCAATGCTTCGATGGCTGCGAGCGCAGTCCCGCGCCAAGTGGCGACGGGGTTCGGTCCAAGGATCGACACATCGACGGCGACCTTGTCGTCGAGTGGCTCACCAGCGAACAGGAGTGGCACGGAGGCATCGCCCAACACCACGTGGCTGATCAGTGCCTGGACGTCCCAGTCGGTGCACGGTGTTGCGAGCTCAAGTTGTTCGTCGTCGACTTTGGTCAGAACCTCACCAAAGAGGGCCATCGCGGCGATTGCTTCGTCAGCGGGACTCCCCGGGGCGCCTACTCCCACTCGATGGTCCCCGGAGGCTTTGACGTGATGTCGTAGGCAACTCGGTTCACGCCGGGCACTTCGTTGATGATCCGGTTCGACATGCGGTCGAGCAGTTCGTAGGGAAGCCGCGCCCAATCGGCGGTCATGGCATCTTCTGACGTGACGGCGCGAATGATGATCGCGTCGGCGTAGGTGCGTTCGTCGCCCATGACGCCGACCGAGTTGATGCCGGGGAGCACGGCGAAGGCTTGCCAGATTTCGCGGTCGAGGCCGGCCTCATGGATCTCTTCGCGCACGATGAAGTCGGCTTCCTGGAGAAGCGCGACCTTCTCCGGCGTGATCTCGCCGATGATGCGAACTCCCAGCCCTGGGCCTGGGAACGGTTGTCGCCAGACGATCTCATCGGGCAAACCCAACTCGGTGCCCACGGCACGCACTTCATCTTTGAACAGCGCCCGCAACGGTTCGACGAGATCGAACTCGATGTCCTCGGGCAGGCCACCAACGTTGTGGTGACTCTTGATCTTGGCGGCATCGTCGGTTCCGGACTCGATCACATCGGGATAGAGCGTTCCCTGCACGAGGAATTTCGCATCGGCTACCTCGGCCTTGGCAGCTTCGAAGACCCGAATGAATTGTTCGCCGATGGTCTTGCGCTTCGTTTCGGGATCGGTGATCCCGTCGAGGTGCTCGAAGAAACGCTCGCTCGCGTTCACGTGACGCAGCTCGATCTTTTGATGCCGTTCAAAGGTCTCGACGATCTGATCGGACTCGCCCTTACGCATGAGCCCCGTATCTACGTAGACACACGTGAGGCGGTCCCCTACCGCTTTGTGCACAAGCGCGGCCGCGACCGCAGAATCGACCCCACCAGAGAGTGCGCAGATCACACGACCCTCCTCACCGACCTGCTGCTGAATCAGATCGACCTGTGTATCGATGACGCTTGCCATGGTCCACGACTGCGACGTGCGACAGCCCTGAGCGAGAAAGCGCTCGATGACATGTTGACCGTGAGGGGTGTGGGCAACCTCTGGGTGGTACTGCACGCCGTACAGCCCGCGATCGGTGTCCTCGAACGCAGCGACCGGAGCATCAGGGGTCGCCGCGAGTACGTCGAACTCCTCGGGCAGATCGGTGATCGCATCGAAGTGGCTCATCCACACGGTCTGGGTGTCGGGTGTATCGCCAAGCAGCGATCCCCCGGCCTTAACCGTGAGTTCGGTCCGGCCATATTCACCGCGCTCGTTGCGACCGACGGTCCCGTTGTTTTGATGTGCGATCAGCTGCGCGCCGTAACAGATTCCGAGCATCGGGATGCCGAGGTCGTAGACCTCGGGGTCGATGGCGGGAGCACCTTCGACATGGACCGATTTCGGGCCGCCAGAAAAGATGATCCCCGATGGCTTGCGCTCGGCAATCTCGCTTGCAGAAATCGTGTGGGGAACGATCTCTGAGTACACGTTCGCTTCGCGTACACGACGGGCAATGAGCTGTGCGTATTGCGCCCCGAAATCGACGACGAGAACAGATTCTTCTGTCGGGTTTTTGGCATTCATCGGGCACTCACCAAGATCTCTGCTTTCTGGAAGTCTTTGAGGTCGGTATAGCCACACATGGCCATCGATTGACGCAACCCACCGGCGAGGTTGGTTGCGCCATCTTCGGAATGGCTGGGGCCGTGGACAACTTTACTGAGTGGCCCGCGCTGGGGCACCGTGATTCGGCCACCTTGTGGAACTGTGGGATGAACGCTTTGGACTCCCCAGTGGTACCCGCGTCCGGGGGCTTCATCGGCTGCGGCGAGCGGTGCGCCGAGCATGACCGCATCGGCTCCGCAGACAACTGCCTTTGCGATGTCTCCGCCGGTGGCCATCGAACCGTCAGCGATGATCTGGGTGTAGATGCCAGTCTCGTCGAGGTGACGCATCCGGGCAGCTCGAGCATCTGCGAGCGCCGTCGCTTGCGGACCACCGATTCCCAGCACGCGCCGAAGTGTCGACGCTTGACCGGTGCCGACACCGACCAAAATGCCCGCGGCGCCGGTGCGCATGAGGTGCAGGGCCGCTGAGTAACTGGCGCAATCTCCGACGATCACCGGTACTTCAAGGCCACGGATGAACGTCTTTAGGTTGAGCGGCTCATCCTCGGCTTGGGAGACATGCTCGGCCGAGATCACCGGCTGTTGGATAACCAACAATCCAAGTTCGGCTTTGAGAATGGTCTCGATGTGCTCGGTGGCCCGTTGTGGGCTGATCGCCGCGCAGCTGACAATGTCGGCGTCGTTGATCTCCGCGATCCGTTGAATGATCAGATCCGGGTTGACCGGGGCTGCATAGAGCTCCTGCATCCGCTGGGTCGCGGCCTGATCGTCGAGTTCGGAAATCTCGGCGAGGACTGCATCGGCGTCTTCATATCGAGTCCACAAACCTTCGAGGTTGAGCACGCCAACGCCACCTTGACGGCCGATCTCGATAGCCGTCGCTGGGCTGACCACCGAGTCCATCGCAGAAGCCATGAATGGCAGGTCGAAGCGATATGCGTCGATCTCCCAGGTGAGATCGATGTCCTCGGGGTCGCGTGTGCGACGCGACGGGACGATGGTGATGTCGTCAAAATCGTAGGCTCGGCGACCCGCCTTGCCCTTGCCGATATCGATTTCTGCCATGAGTTCTCCGCGGAAAGAAAGGGCCAATCTACCCGCGTGTGCCAACGGCACCCCTTCCGGGCCTCAAACGTGTCGGCATTAAACCGATTGGCACATCATGCAGCTTCTCACTGCGGAGCCCGATAGCTCCTCAACGGCACCAGCGGCCATCTCGGCGCCCATCTGGAAACGTCCGTTGGCAATCGCTGCAGCGCTGCTCCTCTTCTACGTACTCGTCTCGTTTCTGGTCGATACCCGGGGCCATTTGTCCAACGATGTCGGGGGCAAAACGGCGAGCGTGCAAGTGATGGCGGACAACCAAACCTGGGATCCGGGCCTGCAATATTGGTTCGACTCGCAAGATCCCGACGGCGACTTCTTCCCCTTGGGCTTCACGTCCCAAACAGCCAGCGGCACGTGGATCAATTCGACGACGCTCACCATGCTGCTCCCGGCGCGGCTTCTTTGGGAACTCGGCGGTCCGCGAGCGATTCTCTTGTTGCCGATTCTTGGATCGGTAGTCGCCGCCGCTGCCGCACGACTCTTCCATCGCCGACTTCGCCCGAGTGATGACGGCGCTATCTCAATGTGGGTCGTCGGCTTGGCCTCTCCAGCCACCATCTACGCACTGGACTTCTGGGAACACTCCTGGGGCTTAGCGCTCATGCTCCTCGGCATCACGTGGACGTGGGACGCGTGCACGAACCCGAACGCATCGCGCCAGGCACTCTTCGCAGGCCTCGCGTTTGGTTTGGCCGCCACGATGCGCCAAGAAGCGCTGGTCTATGGCTTCGTCGCGGGCATGACGGTTACCGCGCTCTGGGCCCGTCAGCGCAACTGGTCTGCGATGCTCGCCTCAAGTTCGAAGATGGCGCTCGGCGCGATCTCGATGATCGGGGCACACGCGTTGTTGGAGTTGGCCCTGATCGGCACGAGCTCTCGCACATCGCGTGCGGGCGGAACGCTTCAAGACGCTGGCGGAGCGATCGGTGAGCTCGTGTTGGAAGCGCTCGCAACCACCGTGTTTTCACTCCCGTCCACAGCAGTATTCGTTTGGGTCATCAGCCTCGCTCTCACCGCGTCGCTGATGGCTGCGGCGGTGTCGGTGGCACGTCGAGAACCGACCACCCGCCCTCGGCCCGCCTTGATTGCGGTCTTCGTTGCGTGGGCTTTGTGGGCGGGCATTATCTGGATTCTTGGCCCGAACTATGTTCCCGGGCTCTTCGTTGCCGTGCCTTTGGCGAGCTTCGGAGTCGTCGGCGCCATCGAGAAGCGTTGGTTCCTCCCGGCGTGGCTAGGTGTCGTTGGCCCCATGCCAATCATCTTGATCACCCAGTTCCAAGGCGGAGCGTTTCCACAATGGGCCGGCCGCTACCACCTCGCAACCGCAGTAGTCCTCCTCGTGATGGGCATCATCTGGCTGGGGGAACGTGACCCCTTCGTGTTCCGCGCAATTTTGGCCTGTTCGCTCCTCGTCACGAGTGTTGGGTTGTGGTTGGTCGTCGACCGAACCAACACGATTGGCGATGCAGCCGAACAGATCACCGCCCTGAGCGAACCGTCCGATGTCGTGGTGTGGCGCGACCCGTTCAACGCCCGCGAATTCGGTGAACTCGTGAACGGTCGAAGTTGGCTTAGCGCTCCTGACCCGCAGGATCAGCGTGAGCTTTCGGGTCTCCTCCAAGACAACGACGTAGCGAGCTTCCTGTGGCTGGTCCCCGATGGCATCGACGAGGGTTTCACCAACTATCGAGCCGACGGAGTCGTTGGCCGGATCGAGATCTTCAACACCGACATCATCAGAATGGTGCCGTCGAATTAGCCGATGTCAGGCGAGCTCGGTGAGCAGCTCCCACAGATCGTCGACATGACGTGCTTCGGTACGCACGGCACCGACCGCAATACGCAGAACCGTCTGGTCGCCGACTCGCGTGTGGGTCACATAGGCCCGACCGCTTTCATTGATCTGATCGCGGATCCGCTCGTTGTCCCGATCACCGCCGATGTGGCGGAAGGTCACCAACGACAACGCGGTCGGCGCGACGATCTCATAGTCGGGATGTGCGGTGATGCGAGCGTCGAGGTTCTTGGCCATCTCGACATGGCCTCGCACGAAGTTCGCCAAGCCCTGCGAGCCATGGGTTCGGATCACAAACCACAGCTTCAAGGCACGGAACCGGCGACCGAGTGAGACCTGCCAATCTCGATAGTCGATCACCCCTCCACTGTCGGTGGCCGCATTGCGCAAATACTCTGGGACCACGGTGAGCGCATCGATCATCGGCCCGCGGTCAGCAACGTAGAACAGCGAACAATCAAAGTTGGTGAGCAGCCACTTGTGTGGGTTGAAGCAATAGCTGTCCACGCGGTCCAGCCCAGCGTTGACGAAACGAAACTCCTCGGCGACCGCCGCTGATCCAGCGAAGGCGCCATCGACATGGAGCCACGCACCAAAGTCCTTGCACACATCCGCGATTGCATCGACCGGGTCGAAGGCCGTACTCGATGTGGTGCCGGCGGTCGCTTGCACGAAGAAGGGCCGACGGTCCGCGATTAGGTCTTCGGTCATCGCGGCGCGCAATGCCTCGACATCCATTGCAAAGGTGTGGTCGGTCGGGATCATGCGGACCTGTTCCTCGGTGATCCCTGCGATCTTGCAACCCTTCAACATTGAGGAGTGCGCGTGCTCGGAGGTGTAGGCGACGAGGTTGTCCAGCTGGAAATTGCCACCCACTCGTTGACGCGCGGCAAGAATCGCCACCAGCACGCTGCTGGACGCGGAGTCTTGGATCACTCCCCCGCCGGGTCCCGTTGACCGGAATCGATCGGGTAACCCACACAGGTCGAGCATCCAGTCGAGCATGTGCGTTTCGAGCTCGGTGCAGGCTGGGGATGTGGCCCACAGCATGCCCTGGACTCCAAGCCCAGCAGATAACAGTTCACCGAGGACCGAGGGCGGGGAGGCGTTCGCCGGGAAGTACGCAAAGAAGTTGGGCGACTGCCAGTGCGTTACTCCAGGCAGGATCAGCCGGTCGACATCGCTCATGATGTCGCCCCATTGCTCTGGAGATTCCGGTGGGGTTTCCGGCAAAGAGGCTCGGATATCGCCAGGCTGCACTTGGCTGAGAACCGGCATGTCCTCCACCGATTCCCAATAGTCGGCAATCCAGTCGATCATCGCGTGGCCAGCCGCACGAAATTCATCGTTGCTCATTGGCGGTTCGTAGCCCATCGGCGGCGAGCGTAGCCGTTCAGCTTCTACGACGAGATGCCGACTAAAGACTATGGAGCGCGCCATCGTCTTCGAACTCAATGAGGTCCCTCCACGAGTCCTGGACTGGTGGAGCAAGACCACGCCATCCTCACCTCTGGCAAAGCTGGCTTCGAGCGGAACACGTTCGACCACCATCCTCGATGAGAACCTTCCTCGCGACCTCTACCCGTCGCAGAGCTGGGCATCGGTTGGCATGGGCGCCCCGTGGGATGACCATCAAGTGTTCTGGTACGGCGATCCAAAGTCTCAAGACCACCCCTTCTACTGGCAACAGGCAGCCACATCTGGCCGCTCCGTCGGGCTTGTTGGCGTGCTCCACTCCTCGCCAGTGTCCACGCAATGCCCGGGTGATCAATTCAGATTCGTCATCCCCGACGTCTTCTCCGGCAACGCTGAAACTATCCCGGCGGCACTTCAGCCACTCCAGGAGCTCAACCTCCGAATGACCCGGCAGTCCGCTCGAGTCGCGTCTCTTTCTGCGTCACCAAAAGACGTGCTCGCCGCGGTCGATTTCGCGCGAAACGGCGTCCGGCCTGCAACGTGGGCTCGGCTTGGCCGCTTGGCTGCCGAGGTGGCAACCGGGCGCGCCAACAAGGAACGGCTGCGGGTTGGCCAGGCCTTACTCATGGCCGATGTCTTTGTCCACCAGGTCAGACGTCACGACACCGACCTGAGCGTCATGTTCGGCAACCACGTTGCGAGCGCCATGCATCGATACTGGGCTGCGACCTTTCCCGAAGACTGGGCAGACAACCCGTATACCTCCGAGTGGATCTCCGCCAACAAGGCTGAACTTCCGTTCGCAATGGAGGCAACCGACCTCATCGTTGGACAATTGCAGCGTCTCGCCGACGACACCGATCGTGAACTCATCGTTCTCTCGTCGATGGGCCAGAAAGCGGACCTCAGCGTCGATCCAACTCAGCAGGAACAAGCAATCATCAAAGACGCTGACGCATTGCTTGCACGTCTGGACTGTCCGTTCTCCCTCACGATCCGACCCGCCATGGTCCCGCAACTCAGTTTCGAACTTGACGACCCAACCGAGGTCGATGAATTTGTCGCGTGGCTCCGGTCGGCTCTCGGTGACGCGGCGCACGACCCGATGGTGTCGGGTCCGGTCGTGACCATTGCCTGCAACCCAACAACGGTAGACGGCAAGGTCATCATCAACGGGGAGCACTTCATCGCTGAGGCCATCGGTGGGACGATTCAAAAAATCCATGACCACCGTTCCGGTCGCCATTCCACCGACGGCATCTTGCTCTCGAACAGAAGGCGCGATTGGCCAGAGGTTGTCGACGCACTCGACGCAACGGGCTTGATCCTCCAGAACGGCGAATCGTCGAACCAACTCGCTGCCTAAGATCTCGCTATTCGACGCTGCGGCTAGCGCCAGTGAGCCTCTCAAGAGTCTCTCCCGCCGGATCCCGGCTCGTAGACACAAAGACCGTGTTTGGCGAGTCTTCAAGAATCGCTGACTCGTACCCAAAGCCCGACAGGAAAGACGAGACTTCGCCGGCATGCCCCTCGACCAGGAGGTTTGGGGAGAAGTCCCTCAAAATGGCCGAGAGCCCGACGAGTGCGCTCTTCTCGTGACCCTCAACATCGAGCTTTATGAAGCCAACTGGCCCAAGCCCGGCAAGGATCTCTCCTCGAAGCGCAAGTGCGTTGGCGGGAGTGTCGGTTGAAATCTCAGACCGGAAGAGATTCGTTCTTCCATCGTCAAATGACGGCGCTTCTAGACCAACAAACCCATCGTTGTCTGACAATGCCGTCGGAAAGACGGCCACGTTCGCAAGGCCCGCTCGCGCGATCTGTTTCATGAGCATGCGGCGAGTGTTCAAGACCGGTTCGAATGCGAAGACCCAGCGGTCTTGCTGAAGAAGTGGCGCGATCGCAAGCGCGAAGATACCGAAATTCGCTCCTCCATCGATGACATTCTCGTCGGCGGGGACCAACAGGTTGAGATGTTCGAACTCGGGCTCTGGCGATCCGAAACGACCGGTTCGAACGCGAGCCCCAAGTGCCTGGGAGTACAAGGCGTCGAAGGCTGGAGCTGGCAAGTGCCGCGAAGCAGCCTTGAGCTTGCTGACGATTTCCATCATGTTTTCTCCTTGAGGTGCTCAACCGAGAGGCTTCGCCTAATCGAGCCTGCGACCTGGGCCCCTATCTCAGGCCACTCCAGCTCGGATACGTCGAGGGCGACGCGGCCCCCCGTCTCGTCGATGAACTCTGCGATTCGGCCCTGGGTGATCGGACCATGGAAAAGGTGTATTCCCGAGTCCATGGCGCCGTACTCGACAAGGGCGCCAACCGAGGGGGTCAACGTGGGAAGACCAGCCGACCGTGCCCGGAGCAACGCACCTGAGTGAAGGCTGTTCCCCATCGCCAAAACCACGCCGTCAACGTTTGCGAGAAGGTGATCGAGGTCGGGCTCGGGGAGAAACCCCAAACGCAACACAATGTTCTCTCTACTAGCGCAGAGGTCTCGTATCTCTCGCTCATATGAGTCGGAGAGGCACTTGCCTACGATCAATAGATCTGCCTCAACACCGTCGAACGCCTCGATGACCGTTTCGAGGCTCTTGTACGGACGAATTTGGCCGAAGCTAAGGATCGTGGGCCGCGCTGCCCCGCTGCCAGAGGCTCCGACATTTGAATCTCGAGTACTGGCGTACACACCGAGACGGGCAATCTCGCTCGACTCGGGTCGCAGGCCTCGATAGTTCTCTTGGGCAAGCTTGAGCCCGATTTCACTTGGACTGAACAATAGGTCGACTGCTGGGACGAAGAGTCTCAGAAGCGAAGCGACAAAATGCCTGTCAGGGCTGTGGGGTTTCTCATTGTGATAAACCCAGGCGACCTTGCCCCCACGAAGTCGAAAGATCCATACGCTCAGAACCCACAGCAAGAAGGCCGTTCGCCTCCCCAGCCAGCTCGATCCCTGAGCCGCTGCTTCAGGCCAATGTACGAGGAAGACACCGGCGTTGGCCGTGCCGAAACGCCAGCGTTTGAGCGAGAACTCCTCGGTCGGCAGTCCTTGATCCTCTAGAGCTTGAGCGAAGTCGCGGGCGTACCTGTCGCTCGACTCCTTGCCGGGCCAGAGAATTACGGCGTGGTCTTGTCGGGTCATGAGCGACCCAAACTCCGCCGCTGCCCAAGAGTGAAGTACAGACTCCAAAGAGCAACGGCGACAACCCATAGGGCACGGATGAAAAGTGAATGACTATCGGCAGTGACCTGAACCGCAGCAATAGCTGGAAATACGAACGGCAACACCAACGGCCGCATCTCCACGATGGCTCGGCCATGGCGCCTGTTGAGCATTCCTAGAGCACCTGCAGACAGCCATTGCCCAACCGCCATGGAGAACGCTGTGCCGGTCACTCCGTAGGTTGGAACGATGGCGACGGCGCAAACAAGACCGAGCCCTATACCGAGCAACGATGCCATCCCGAGCGCCCCAAAGGACTCCGCTACGACGTTGCTGAGCATGAGAATGTGAAAGCACACAAGGCCCAAAGCTGCGACCATCAACCAGCCAACGGGTGCTCGTGAGTCAGCGAACTCTTCTGCCCCAACTATCTGTATGACCTCGGGGGTGATCGCTGCAAACGCAACAGCTGCCAAGCCCATCAGCACAGCGATTCGAATCGAGTCTTTCTTGACCGTAGGCCTTTTGACGATGCTGTTGTGTAGATCGATGGCTCGGGGATACCACGCCGTCTGCATTGCCAGCGAGAGAAAGATGACTACTACGGCTAGCCGGACGGCAAGCCCGAGCACCCCGACCGACGCAGTTCCGCTCACTTGAACAAGCCACCAGCGGTGGAGCACATCTGCAACGACGATCGCTGAGACGGAGGCCACCTGCGGAGCCCCATGCCGGAGAAGCGTGGTCTGAACAGCCCGGCGTGGCCAGAAGGCGATCAGCTTCTTCGCGGCAAGTAGCCCTACGAGTGCGCCTATGGCCGGACCGACTGCCTGCGCCGTAAGAAGAGTGGTTGGCGTCGCTGAGAACGCGACGGCGACAACGACTCCACTGGTTGTTCCAATCGCGGCTGCCGAACTCGATGCGAGGTACAACATGGGTTTGGATGAGGCTCGCAGGCTGGAGCGAACAACGTTTCCTATGCCGGTGGCAATTACGAAGCCAGCGACCGGAAGCAGCAGCAAGCTATCCATCGGTTCACCGGTCAATGCTCGGCTAATTGGATGGCGAAACGCGATCACTGCCAGGGTTACCAAGACGGCGACAACGATCTCAAGAAATAGCGCCGATGAAAAGACTGCGGATCGATGCGATGTCGAGATCTCCGACCCCTTGTAGACCGACAGGGTCGAGGAATCGAGACCAAGGAGAATCAGCGCTGCAAGCGCGGAGGCAACGCTTGAGTAGAGCTCCAGGGTGCCAAAGTTTTCCGACCCTAATGAACGGGCAACGAAGGGCAGCGTGAGGAACCCCAGGAGACGAGCCAACATCGGGCCAAGCGCGTAGGCGGCACCGTCTCCCAACAAGTTACGAAAGCTCACGTTTGGGGATTCGGATAGAGATCCTTCGGCGGCTGGCAACGCTGTATCGGTCATGGCGCCACTCACGTACCTTCGGAGGGTCGGGTTTCCGCAACCGTCCCCGAGAGAACGCCACTCCACCAAGCAAGCCCAACAATTGCGTTGACGACACCAGCGAGAAGACGAACCTCCGGGCGTCCGTCGGGTCGTTCACCGCCGACAGCATCGATGGTCAAGGGCGCGACGGCTGCGGCAAGGGCCATCAGCCTCGGGCTTCGAAGCCCCATGATTCCTACCAGCGGTAGGGCCACCGTCGGCACGGCAACAAGTGCGATCTGGCGGGGTTGGGGCCGGTCGCCGGTCTCGCTCCAGTAGCGAGCTTTCCAGCGTCCAAACCGATGGTATTGCTGCCAGATTTCGCGCAGCGTCTGTCGGCCGAAGTATCCGACTGGTAATCCTGCTTCGAACCACACGTGGCCGTAGCTCGCCATCCGTCGGTTCAGCTCGAAGTCTTGGTTGGTCGCAAAGGATTCGTTCCAGCCGCCAGCTTCTCGCAGCTGTGCGGTTCGGAACGATCCCAGGTAAACGGTGTCTACCGGACCGCTTGTTGCACCTGGCTTCCTATAGCTCGACCCACCCATCGCGTATCGGTTGTTCAGCGCTCGGGCGATCGCGCGATCTTTGATCGACGTTGAGCGAGCAACGGCGACTTGTGAACCCCCGGCGACGGCGACAGCCGGATCGGCCAGGACAGCGACCAACGTTTCGATGTAGTTCGGTGGGATCATCGACCGGGAATCGACCCGGACGAGAATTTCGCCTGCTGCCCAATCCAATCCGAGGTTCAAATTCGATGGGGTCGATGCCTTCGGATTGTGCACAACACCGGTCCGGCGGAAGGGCGATGCGTCGAGCGCCGATTGGGCGAACGCGGCTGTTTGGTCTGTGGAATTACCATCGACGACCACAACTTCGACACAGTCGAGTGGATAGGTCTGGGCCGCGACATTCCCAAGCGCGTCTTGGATCGCTTCACCCTCGTTTCGGGCAGGGATAACGACGGTGACCAGCGGAGTGTGTGCTGTGGTCATCACCGGCCACTCCCCCGAAGTACCGACCGAATCGTGCGGACGATAATGGACAAGTCGGTCGCGATGGATTGGCGGCGAAGGTAGTACAAGTCGTACTGCAGCTTCTCGAGCGCGTCGTTGGTGTCGGAACCGTAGGCGTAGCGGACTTGCGCCCAACCGGTGAGACCTGGGCGTACAAGGTGACGAACGTCGTAGAAAGGAACCTTCTCACGCAGTTCCTCGACGTAGGCGGTTTGCTCGGGACGGGGGCCTACGAGCGAGAGGTCACCACGCAAAATGTTGAGCAGTTGGGGAAGCTCGTCCAAGTGGGTCGGGCGAAGAAGTCGACCCGCAAGGGTGATTCTGTCGTCGTCCTCTACCGTCCAGGTACTCTCTCCCCCGACATTCATCGAGCGGAACTTGTAGATCGTGAACTCTTCACCGTCGCGCCCGACACGCTCTTGTTGGAAGAACAGCGGCCCGCGGCTCGTGAAGAAGTTCGCCACCAACACGGGGAAGCCAACAGCGGCCAGTACCGGCAGTGCGAGAACGCCAAAGACGACGTCCACCACTCGTTTGGCGCGTTGGTATCGAATGCGGTGAAGCTCTCCGACATCAAATAGCAAAGCGACTCGCTCGAGCTCTCCGACGGGGAGCTTGCCCAAGTACTCCTCGGTGAAGAGCGAGATCGTCCTGACCCGCATGCCCTCGGCATGCAGCTGAGCTGCTTGGGCCACGATCCGGGGTTCGTCCTGGGCAGCGAGGCTCATCACGATGACGTCCGCGCCAGTTTCCGTCGCTGCCTCGACGAGCTTGCCGTGACTTGCTGCCTCTTCGACCGACAGCACACTCATGATCTCGGCGGGGGTGTCGGCACGAAGCTCAAGCTCAGCGGTGAGCGCTGACGCGTCCTCAGTACGACCAACAAAAGCCAGCCGTTGCACCTGTCGAAGCGCAACATCTGCGGTGAGATTCCAGACCAAGACGGACCACGGCACGATCGTGAGACCGACTCCCAGGATCACCGCACGAGGAAGCAACGCCGAACCAAACACTGTCTGGAGCAGCGCCACCGCCGTTGTTGCAACCGTAAACGCAGCCATTCCGAGTCCGACTGCTCCGAGCCGGGAGCGAGGAAGATCGGGCAATCCAACGCCGTATGCCGCGGTGATGAACGTCCCGGTGAAGACCAGCGTCCACGGAAACCGGCTCGTCCCGATCGGGTTATACGGGGTCGGCGCAAGCCGAGTTGCGTGCGCGACGGTGAACAGGGCGACGAGCCCGATTACACCGAGGACAAATAGCCAACGAGAATTCCGTTGCAACACACTGTTTCCATCGGCAGAAACCGTGAAAATTCAAGCACCAGCGGCCCGCTCCGAGTTGCGTTACCCGCCTTCTGTCAGCACTTCGATCAGGTTGTAGATCATGAGGGCGGTCGCGCCCCAGACGGTCTCACCCGTCAGCTCAAAGAAGTGAATCGATACCCACGGGCCGTCGAGGCGCCATTGTTCGTGCCGGTAGACGCCTTCTTCGATCAGTTCTACGAGCGGCACTTCGATGACCGAGTCCACTTCGTCAGGAGACGCTGACAGCTCGGGCCGACTATCTAGCCTCGCGACGATGGGTTGCACCAATGAATAGCTCGCCCCGGTGACAAACCGGTCGAGTTCACCGACGTAGGCCGCAAGCGTTGGATCGAGATTGATCTCTTCGTTTGCCTCCCGGAGGGCGGTTTCCCACAGCGAGCCATCCTCCGCGTCAACAGATCCGCCGGGGAAGGCGATTTCGCCCGCGTGCTTGCGCATATGCAATGGACGTTTGGTGAGGATCAGCGTGGCACCCAGGTCACCTGGGTAGAGGGCAACGAGAACCGCAGAGTCTCTTCCTTTGCTCGTGGGACGTCGCACGAGTGGCCCCCGGATGACATCAGACGAGCGCCGCTCACTCAGCAGCGCGCATGCTCTATCGAAGTCGGCGAGGTCGTCCGGAGATACGCCCGCCCAGGCCGGTGGCCCACCCAGTCGCCAATCCTCCGGGCGCGGGATGACTTGGTCGCCGCCTCGCCGAGCGGGTTCGCTCAAGAGGCGAGTTCTTTGAGGATGTCGCCTAGGCCTTGCGCTTTGAGCACGTCCAAGACATCCTCGGGCTCGGTGATGCCGCGTTCCCACTGTTCCCACACCGTTTGTATCTCGCCGAGGGCATCGCTTGGCTCGAGTTCAGCGAGAACCTCGGGAAGGAAGCCCGTCTTGAGATAGGCCAGGGTGCGACCGGGAAGCTCATCGCCACTTTCCCAGTCCTTGAACTGGTTGCGAAGCTTTTCTGGGGAGGGGGCTGGTCGTTCGTCCATGTGTTCTTCAGCGTACCCAGGTCGGCTCACGGCACCCCAACCGGTTGGCTGTTAGAGCGACAGACCTAATTCGCGTGCGGTGAGCGCGGCCATGGCGTCGCGCAATCTGGCCGTGTGAGGCCCCGGTTCGAAGCGTCGCTCTCCGACTGCGGTGACCACTATGGCGTCACGAAGGGTCGACAGCGCAAAGAACTCAACCGCCCGGTCCAGATCGCTCAACGTCGCCTCGACTTCACGGATGGCCAGCCCAGCTTCGGCGGCAGCGTCGAACGCGAGTTGGCGGGTAATCGAATCGAGAATGCCGAGCGTCATCGCCGGTGTCTCATAGGTCACGGTTCCCTCTTGTTCCACGACCCAGCCAACAGTGAACGTCGGCCCTTCGAGGACATGACCCCTGCGCCCGATGAGCAGCGCGTCGCTACATTCCGCAAGCTTCGCCCGACGGATCGCTCCGAAGTTGTTGGCGTACGACATGGTCTTCGCGCCTCGAAGTTCCCAGTCTGCGCTGTCGGAATGCCACGGTGCGTCAACGGGAAGAAGCGTGAGTTCGGTCGCCTGCTTTGGGGCGGGCTCGGAGGTCACGACCACTCGGGTTGTCCCCTCAAAGGGGTCATCGCCTGCGCTCACAAGAACACGAATCAAACAGTCGTCGTGCATACCTGCGGCGTGGATGCACCAATCGGTGATCTGGTCGTCCGGTGGCAGATCAATGCCGAGCATTCCGGCACTTCGCTTTAGTCGTTCGACATGCGGCTGCATCCGAACGCAGCCGCCATTGAGTCCGCGAATGACCTCGAAGACTCCGTACCCGCGGATGAATCCAATGTCGGAGACGGGAATCGATGCGGTGGCCGGATCGTGAAGGGCACCGTCGATTCGCACTGATGTAAACGCTGTCACCTGGCGGCCCTTTCCTTGTGTAGGCCGTCGCCGGTGAGTGATAGGCGAGGTCCGCGTTTTGGTGCCGATCCTGCCGACTTCGCGAGACGCAATACGCGCCAACGATGTCCCTCGTAGGGTGCCAGGAGTTCAAGCATGCGCTCATCATTGCCGCGTTCTTCACCCGCGAGGTGCCAAGCGACGGTGTTTGGCAGATGGAAGTCGCCGACCGGCACGGCATCAGCGTCGCCGAGCGCTGTGGCGGTCACCATCGCCGCCGTCCAGGGGCCGATGCCACGGATTCTCTGGAGCCGAGCCTGCACTTGAACAGCGGTCCGTTTCTCCAAATCGGTGAGGCGCGACATTTCTCGCGCGACACGCAACAGAATCTCGGCGCGCTTGCGCTCCACGCCAAGCGGATGAAAATCGCTATACCCAAGCTCGGCCGTTCGCTCTGGCGAGGGAAGAACCCAACCACCCTGGGGGCCAGGAGCGGGGTCGCCGAAGCGTTTAGCTAGTAGGCGGCGGGCTTTGACCGCGTTTCGCACTTGCACCTTTTGGCCAAAGACTCCCCCGATTAGCGAGTCCCAAAGTCGGTCGGTGCGGCCAAGCAGGAACGGTTGTTGTTTCCAAATGTCTGCCAGGTGCCCTGGGGGCGGCGTAAACCCCGAGACGTCGTCGCCCGCGCCGAGCAATCGTGGTGCCTGGTTCATCAACCAGTCAGCACCGGGTCCCCAAGCCTCGGCGTTAACGGCGGTGTCGCTACAACGTTCGAGATGCAGCGTTCCCAGTCCATCGGGAGTTCGAGTGTTCCATCGGGTCTCGGTTGGGCCGACCATGATCGGCATCTTCGATCCGCGCACTGTGGATGCCATGTTGAGCCATTGCGGGATCTCGATGCGTTGCGAGGACACGACCACACCCTACGGTCGATGCCCTACCGGAGGCGCACGCGGCAACCGAACGGCAAGTGCACATGAACCTCAGAAGGCGGCTGGATCAACAGCACGTCGCTCACGATGTTGTTGATCGCACGACCCTTGTGGGAACTGGGCGGAGAGCGGCGATCAACGGTGGATATGTCACACTACCTAGGTGGGTAACAAGCGAAACCGAAGGTTCGAGGCGCTCCGCGATGAGTGGCACGAAGCACCATGGTTCGTTCTTTTGGTCATCGGCGTATCCGCCTTTGTGGGCCCAATGCTGATTCTCGGCGCATGGAACGCACTCCGAGACCTCTTCTAAACGAGCGAGATCCGCAGCTGCCACTCAGAAATTAGCTACTTTCGCCGATCATCTATAGATGTCTCGGCGTGTTGCGATCCTTAGCTTGATCCTTTTTGTTTACGCCGTGGGAGCAGCGTTGCTCGACCCGCTCGGCCACCTGTCAAACGATGTCGGCGGCAAGACAGCGAGCGTCGCCGCAATGGCAGATGCAGGAAATCTCAACCCAGATCTTGGCTATTGGTTCGAGGACGCAGATCCCGATGGGGCATTCTTTCCGCTTCGCAACTCGCGCCAAACAGCCACTGGCGTGTGGATCAACTCGACCTCGATCACGACTTTGGTGCCCGCCGTTCCATTGTGGAGCGCCTTCGGGCCTCGGGGCATTCTGCTAATTCCGATCCTTGGCGCCCTCGCAACCGTTGCCGTCGCAGGTGCACTCGCCCGCCGCATCAACCCATCGAGCGACGGCACCCTGGCGATGTTGGTCGTCGGACTCGCCTCGCCCGCCGCCATCTATGCGCTCGACTTTTGGGAGCACACCTGGGGCATGGCGCTCATGGGGGCCGGCATTGTCTTGCTCTATGACTCCCTGAAAAAGGAACGACTTCCTCCTGCCGTGCTCGCTGGAGCGCTGTTTGGAATCGCCGCCACGATGCGTCAAGAAGCGCTGGTCTATGCCTTCGGAGCGGGCGTCACCCTTGGAGCGATGCTGTTGTATCGGCGACAGATCATCGACATGTTGAAACGCGGCGTTGGCTTCACGATCGGCTTTGCGATCCCCTTCCTTGGCTATGGCCTTGTCGAACAGGCACTCATCGGCGGAGCCGGGGCGCGTTCTGACCGCGGATTCGAAACGCTCGAACGAACCGGCTCTTTGCTGACGGAGAGAATCACGTCGTCGGCTACCTGGCTATTCGCTCCCATTGGATCAACCGAGCCCCTCGCGATCGCCATGGGGGCGATTCTTGTCGCTAGCGCGGCAGCCTTTGCTCGCTGGCTCTTCTTCACGGATCAAAGTGTCGACCCCGGCCTTGCACGAAAGGCGATGATTGCCACCTGGGCGGTCTGGCTGATTGGCATTCCGCTCCTGAAACCCGGCTGGATTCCCGGGATGTTGATCGCGGCGCCAGCCGCGATCTTTGGCATGGCCGCAGGCATTGCCGACCGACGTTGGACGTTGCTTGCGCTTTCGGTTGGGCCGGTGCCCATTGTCTTTGCGACAGCGTTCGTCGACGGCAGCGCAGTTCAGTGGGGCAGCCGCTACCTATTGCCCACCGCACTCGTGCTCACCGTTCTCGGGATCGAGGGTCTTCGACGAGTTTCCAAACCCACACTCACCATGGTGGTCGTCGCCAGCCTGCTCGTGACCCTCTCGGGCTCGGTGTGGACGGTTCGACGTTCTCATTGGATCGCCGACGATGGCCAACAAGTCGTCGAGCTTGCCGGTGACGATGTCGTTGTATGGGCCAGCGGCTACACGGCCAGAGAGATGAGCGACTTCTCACAAGATCAGCGTTGGCTCACTGTCGAGGACCCACGAATGCAACCCGTTCTGGCCCAGCTGCTGAGCGAACAAGCCGTTGACTCCTTCGTATGGATCGCCGATAGGCGCATGCCTGCTCCCACCTTTGACGGCTACGAAGTCGACACAACCCTCGGCGCCTTCGAATACGAAGCCGCCTTCCCCAACGACCTCATCCGCTATGTGGCAACCGGCGACACCAGTGCCCCTGAATCGTTGCCTCTCGTCGCGCAATGACCATGGCGCGTTCGGCCTAGCGCTTTCGCTTATGTCAGAAAATCTGTGGT